>JACRIR010000209.1 GCA_016215705.1 Candidatus Poribacteria bacterium
GACGCTGACCTGAAAAGTCTGTCGGAAAAATTGTTGCCAACCGAAAAACCGAAATGACGCGGGATTGCGGTCTGAGAATCATCAAGTCAGAGCATGCGGAATAGGGGGAGAATGACAGTAAGAGGCGAAAAGCGAGAGGTGAAAGGCGAAAGGGAGCAAAACGGCGGGAAAGAAGTCCCTTCTTCTCAATCCAAAACAAGCATAGACGATAGATTCGCGCGCTTTCTGCCTCCCTTCTTGGTTCTTCTGACTACATTTGCAGTCTACGTCTACACCCTATGTCCGACTGTGTATTGGGACGATGCAGGCGAGTTGATTTCCGCCTGCTACACGCTTGGTATTCCGCATCCGCCCGGCCACCCGCTTTATGCAATCCTCGGCTGGCTGTTCACGCGCATTCCTGTCGGCTCGCCGGCGTATCGAGTAAACCTGATGTCAGCCTTCTTCGGCGCTCTTACGTGCGCCTTGCTGTTCCAGATTGTACGAGAGTTGGTTGATGGCGATCTTTCGGAGAGATTCGACGGAATCCAAAATCCAAAATCCAAAGCCCAAAACAGAAATGGGGTTTCGTCAGAAGGATTTGGATGTGGGATTGCCACATTCGCCGGAATAATCGCAGCCCTTTCCGCCGGATTCTCGCTCATACTGTGGGATCAATCCGTGGTTGCCGAAACCACGACCCTGCACACATTCTTCATGATGCTCGTCACTCTGCTGGCGTTCCGAATTTCGGGCGGAGGCATATTCGATGGAATCCAAACCCCAAAGTCCAAAATCCAAAATACGCGCGAATCCCGAGTTGATACGGTTCCTTTATCCGACCGAAAAAGGCTTACCTCGCAGCTTCTTATTCTCAGCTTCATATACGGCCTGAGTTTTAGCAATCATGTTGCGGGCCTGTTCTTCGCGCCGTCAGTCGCAATGATGCTGCTCGCAAGCCTTCGCATGAAACTGTTCAAACCGGTTCGATTGATAGCAATGATCTTACTGTTTGCGCTTGGGCTCTCAGTCTACGTTTATCTTCCTCTACGCTCCAGATTCAATCCTGCCGTTGACTGGGGCAATCCGGAAACGCTCGAGAATTTCCTGTGGGTAGTTACGGCAAAGCAGTACAGTTCCGACATACTTCGCGTTCCAACACTGATCGCTTTGAAGGCGGGTGCGCACAGTATGGCAACCACTCTTCTCTCAAACCTGACCATCCTGGGCTGCGGCTTTTCTCTAGTGGGCGCAATCAAGCTGTGGAAAACTAGGAAATCAGTTCTCATTTATGGAGTCACAATCATCCTGATCCTCTTTTTCATCAGTCTGAACAGCGCGTTCATTTTCGCGTATCTGGCGCCTGCGATCCTGATGCTGGCAATATGGGCGGGTGTCGGAATAGCTTCCTTGAGCAGTTCCACGGGTGGCGTCCGAAGTAGAACACTATCACTTCTGGCCCGTTGCGTCGCCGTCCTCCTTGTGGCAATTCTCCTTTTCTTGCATTTTCGAGAAAACAACAAACGTCACTACACATATGCCAAAGACTACGGTGTTTCTTTTCTATCATCGCTGCCGGATAACGCGATCCTTATCACCGGAACTGCCGATCCATTGTTCATCAGTTGGTATTTGCAGTATTGCGAAAACTACAGAACCGACATAAAGGTCATAACACGGAATGCGCTGGTCAGACCGGGCTACTTGGAGCAAATCCACCGCCAGCACCCAGAGCTTAGTATGCCCGATGTGATTCAATACGAAAACAGCCAGAGTAGGCCGCGTGCGGATACCCACGAGCGTGGCAGCGGCCTGCCTTTGTTTGCCAATTCCTACTTCAAATTGTTCTATCAGTTGAATTATGCCCGATTCCCCATATTCTGGGAGGGAATCGAAGCAAACCATATGATGATCGAGCAGTTTGTGCCCCGGGATTTTGCATTCCAGATTGTTCCGCTGGGTCAGTCAGGCGCGTCGGTCAGTCCGCGTTTCTTGAACGCCGCCGAAATAAAGAAACGAATTGACAGCGACATCGCGGCCGGCAAAGTGTACGGGAATCACATCTTCAACTACGGCGTCTATAGTCAATGGCGCAACGACACCCCTGCGGCGATGCGATATTTTCAGGATTCGTTGGAGCTCAGGCCCGATGACGCAAGGGCGTTAAACAACATTGGCGTGATCCTTTCCGACCAGGGCAAGAGGTCTGAGGCATCTGAGAAGTTTCTTGCAGCTTATCTTGCGAATCCGGGTGACGCGACTTCCAACCACAACGTGGGACAGGTTCTGCTCGACCGGAACGAACTCCGCAAAGCGATCCTTCATTTTCAGGCGGCGATAGCACTTGATCCCGGCAACTTCGAGGACTACTACGACCTCGGACTCTGCTATGCCGGTCTCGGCAAGACTGCTCCGGCAGTGAATATGCTCAAGAAAGCCCTAATGATAAAACCCGACTCAGCTATGGCCCTTTCCTCCCTCGGAGTGATATATCTCAGGCGGGGGGAGACGGAAAGCGCCTCCAAGTTACTAAAAACGGCGATTGATCTCGAGCCCGGCAACGCCGAAAACTGGTACAACTACGCTTGTTTGCAAGCGCTGAGGGGCGATCAGACAGGCTCCGCCGGAAGTCTCAGCAAAGCCCTAAGTCTGGATTTTGAAAAGACTTATGCTCTGGCATCAAAAGACCCTCGCATCTCTCCAATTCTGCAGCGCCTCCCTAGACAAAATTAGCCTCCAAATCTTGGTATAGTTCTTGCTCTCACCCTAATCAATAAATCGCTGATGTGCAGGTGCACATTCGTGTTGTTTGCGGGCGCGAATTTGCTCGCATGGAGTTAATAAAAATCAAATTATGAGGAACAACAAAGGTTTCACCTTAATCGAATTAATGATTGTCGCCTCAATCATCGTCATTATTGCTGCGATGGCGATTCCCAGCTTGATAAGATCGAAGCTGGCGAGTAACGAGGCGGACGCGATAGGCGCCATGAGAACTCTCACAAGCGCACAGATAAGCTTTCAGGGCGTTTGCGTGAGCGACGTCGACAATGATGGCATCGGCGAGTTTGGCTCGTTCACGCAGTTGAGCAATGCCGTTCCGGCATTCATTGATGACAGTCTAGGCAGTGGCCAGAAGTCAGGCTATGCTTTTATGGCTACCACAAGCGGTGTCGCGAACACTGATGAACAATTATGGCAGGCAACTGCTTATCCCATCACGAAGGGATTGAGCGGAAACCGAACGTTTTACACCGATGAGTCCGGAGTGTTGAGGGGCAGCGATGTTGGTGGGGCTACAGGCGTCCCGGGCATCCCTGCGACACGCGCGATGGCCGACCCGGCGCTCGGGGGCAACTTTCCGCCGATTGGCAACCAATAAGTGCGGAAAATGGCCACAGAGCGACAATTATTGTCGTCCAAGACTGCCAGGTGGAAATCAGAAATGATAATAAAGTTCAGGAAAGTTCTGGAAAATCTGAAACACGAAATCAGCCTTTTTTGCCTGCATTGCGGGCTGTTTTGCAGACAGTGGCGGGAACGGATGAGCATGGCAAGCGGGTTTGGTACGGATTTTGCACTTTATCCTATCAAGACAATAAACGAAACCGTTAATAACAGGAGGTGAGGCGAGAGCGACAGACAGAGGAGCGTTCGTGTGAGTTCGAGAATGAAAAACTGAGAGGACATTAAAGGAGGTTCTTATGAAGGGCAACAAAGGTTTTACATTGATTGAACTGATGATCGTCGTTGCGATTATCGCAATCATAGCCGCGATTGCGATACCGAACCTGCTGCGCGCACGGTTGGCCTCGAACGAATCCGCCGCCATTGGCGCGTTGAGGACAATATCCAGCGCACAGGCTTCTTTCCAGTCTTCTGCCGCAAGCGATAACGACACCGATGGCACCGGTGAGTTTGCCAGCCTTGCGTGGATGACCAACGCCGTTCCACCGTTCATCGATGAAGTATTAGGCGGTGGCACGAAGTCGGGCTTCACGTTTACGATTACCACTTCCGGTGTCATAAACACCGACGAAACCATTTGGGAAGCGCAAGCGGCCCCGGTGACCTACGGGACCACCGGAAACCGCACCTTCTACGTCGACGAGTCAGGCGTTGTTCGCGGTAGTGACGTAGGTGGCGCCGTTGCCACACGCGCGCTAGCTTCTCCTGCAGCGGGCGGTAACTATCCTCCGGTCGGCAGCTAATAGACGGCTCTGCTAGAATGCTGGCAAAGCCAGCTTGACAACCATAGGGAGCGCAGGTCGGCATCTCCCCAGTCGGGAGATGCCGACCGCTCTTTTGTGCAAAGTATCTTGCCATTTCATCCATCACGCGGATATAGCGGATTTCAATATATACGGATTTTTGTTTCAACAATCTGGCTTCTTCGCTTCATTTAGAACGCGGGATGGAATAAAACTTGCATAGTGGCTTGCTTCTATGGCACACTTATGAAAATGTAGCGCGAATCGGCGTGTCTGCAAGGGCTAACGTTGTGCTTGTCCCCGTAGAGGCATCGGCAGACACGTAGGGTTTCGCGGGGAACACGGATTCCCGCTCCCCGATCCGGAAGTCGAGGGCGGGCTTCGCGGGAATGACAAGAAGAGGCGCGATGGCAGCGATCCCATACTTCATAATCAGTCCAAACACCATTCTCAGCATCTTAGGTTTGATTCACGGTCCGGACAAGACCGTGCCGACGCCGGCCGAAGATTGGCGAGAAGCAAAGGTGGACGTTATTATCCCTGCCCATAACGAGGAGCGCAATATTGCTCTGTGTCTAGCCTCGATCGCCAAACAGACGCTTCGCCCACGAAAGATCGTTCTTATTGACGACGGAAGCAACGACAAAACCGCCGAGTTCGCGAAGAGTTTTTGCGAACTCAACCAGATGGATATACTAGTCATAAAGCGCAAGGCTTCCATCGGCAAGACTCCCACGCTGAAACGTCAGGCCAGGGAATTTGATTCAGACGTCGAGTTTGTTCTTGACGGCGACACTATACTCGAATCAGAAAACTACATCGAACGCGCGGTGCAGGAACTCTACCAGGGGGTCGGAATCGCATCCGCTTGCGGCACGATTCTGCCTCTTCGCGAGAGGGATCGACATGCGCTGGTCGAGACTCCGTTTGTCAAGAGATTCACGGAAGCTCACCACGATGCCCCGATTAACTCACAAGATATCAGCGCATTCCGCAGGCTGCAAAGGGCTGTCACGAATCTCTACCGCGACGTGCTATACATGTTCCTCCAGAAGTTCGTATATCATGGGCAGATGGTGTTCTTCGGCTCGATCCTGCATCCTGTCGGCTGCGCCGTGGCGTATCGACGCAAGTACGTCAAGAATTTGTTTGACAAGTATGAGCCGATTCTTGGCGACGATCTGACCAATTCCGAAGACATTTTCATCGGCTTCTCAATGGTTGACCATGGCTACCGCAACATTCAACTCATGGACGTTTATGCACGCTCCGAGGAGCCTGAAGCGAGGAACCTGCCTCGCCAGCTTTACATGTGGTCATCCTCGTTCCTGCAAAGTTGCTACTATTTCGACGTGCTGCTCAGGAGCCCTTTCAAGGCTTTCAAACGACTTCGCCAGAGGCGCCGCGCAAAGAAGGAGAAAGTGGACGAGAAGCGGAGAATCAAAGAAGCGTACCGGCAAGCCTTCGGGACCGAATACACGAAAAAGTATGGGCGTGCGCTCGGATGGGTTTTCCTGACTTCCGCCTTTGAAAAAATCTCCTATCCGATTGTCCTCCTGCTGATGGCGCTGTTACACTGGTGGATACCGCTTGCAATCACTCTCGCGGCGGAGACAATCCTTGCGCTCACCATCTTGACAATCGTCGCAAAAGGTCGTAGATTTGAGTACCTCTTAAAGGGAATTGCGATATCGCCAATACGATATCTGCCCATACTCTTTGATCTCGTGACCATCGTCCGTTTTTCACTCGACCTCTGGGTATTCAGGAACCGGGTTTGGCGCAAATGAAAAGAAAAATATTTCTGATCTCTACGCTTGCCGTGCTCATTTTCAATGCCTCTTTGATCCAAGCATTTGCGGAGGGCGATGCCTATTCGGATTACTCAGGGACAACATGTCGCATGGTGTTCCCGAATAATCATGGTGGCATGGCGCCCCCGAATGTGATCCGCCTTGTGTCCTTGAATGAGGGCGGCACGGTGTTGCCGAATGCGCCGCTTCCTCCGGAAGGATTGAAGGCCGAGATGGCCGGTGAATGGGACAAAGCCATCGAGGTCTATGAGTCCGTCCTGGCGCAAGACCCTCAAAGGATTGACCTTTGGCTGCGCATTTCCGATATCGAAGCCGGCCGCGGTAATCACAAAGAGGCTGCCGCCGCCATCAAGCGAGCCGCGGACCTTGCACCTGGTGACGCGAAACTCCATTTCCGTTTGTCGCAGGCATATTCTGTGGCAGGCCAGCCGGAGCTTGCACTCGAGGCGGTCGCGCGTGCGGTCGAGATCGAGCCGAATAACATCGAGTATTTGAAGGCCAGAGCCGAGACTGCAAACTGGCTGGGCAAATCAGAAATTGCCGCTGAAAGCTACGAGCAAATCATGGCCTTGGCGCCGAGCGATGACACCGCATTATTGAACTTTGCCCGCTCAAGCGCATGGAGTGGGAGTCTCGACAAAGCTGTTTGCGCGTACAAGCGATACGTCGTCAAGCATCCGGAAGACAAAGACGCATATATCGAATACGCCAAGACCGAGGCATGGAGAGGGGATTACCACGCTTCCTTGAACATACTCGAGGATTATCGCAAAAAATTCGGGGAAACAAGGGAATACCTCCAACAGAAGGCCCGGGTCCTTGCCTGGGCGCAGCGCCCGACGAAGGCGATGGAATTAATAGCGCCCCTCCTCGAGGCTGAGCCCGACAATTACGAAGTGAACTACTCGCGCACGATTGCGCTCCATTACGACAATAGGCCGAGGGAGGCAGTGGAAAGTCTCGAAAAATTATCTCAATTGCGACCGGATTCCAAGGAAACGAAAGATATCCGGCGGTTTGTGATGACTCCGCTGCGCTCAAATGTGTCCATCACCTCTCAGTTCTATTCGGATTCGGATGATCTGGAGCGGTTCCACAACTCCATCCGCGGTGTGTACGTGCTCGAGCCTGAAACCAGGCTTGAGGCCGGAGTGCAAACCGACTACCTGCACGCAGACAGGGGAAGCGGCCTGGAGAATATAGACGGCAGCGAGCACGCATGGCATCATCGCGGCTGGGTGGGCTTCGACCACCGCTTCTCTCCGGAGATTGACTTGGACGGTTACCTTGGCGTTGCCGACGCCGAGGACAAAACAAGACCTACTTACGGTGTCGGTCTCGATTACCAACCGCTCGACAATCTCTATCTGCGGGCCTCGCGAGACTATGATTTCTATGTGATTTCGCCGCGAAGCATTTCTTTGGGAGTCAGGCGCGGCGCAAATCGGCTTCTTTCAGTGTGGGAGCCCGACCTCCTCTACACTGTTGTCACCGAGCTTGGGTACGACGATTTTTCCGACGACAACAAGCGCTGGGGCGCTACTTTGGCCCCGCGCCGCTCCGTACTACGTTCCGAGAACTTCAATCTCGACCTTGGCGTGAGAGGGGATTGGTACGGTTTTGAGGACGACCTCGATCACGGATACTATGATCCTGAGCTTTACCAGAGCTATATGGCCACCGGATTTGGATATTGGAAAATCAGCGATGACGATGGAGTCAGCCTTGCCGTGGACATGGGCGCAATTAAAGATGATACAATGGATAATTTCCGCTTCGGGTGGGGAACAAATGTGGAAGGCACGTTCGGCCTTTACCGCGACGTGATGCTCAAGCTGGGTGGAGGAGTATCTCGCAATTCTCGCCAGGAGGGGGGAGCATTCAGGGCGTACAATGTGTACGCCTCCCTCACTTTCCGCTTCTGAGAAGAAGAGGGAGAGTTAACCCGGAGGGTCGCAGAAATCTTTTTACTCTCTTTTGTCTTGTCCCTTTCGTCTCTTATTCAGTCGGCTCCAACGCCATAGTCTTCTCCAGATTTTCCTGTATCTGTTCTTTCGTAAAGACCATCGGGTGCGCTCCATGCGCAAGCCACAGGTTCTCCAATTGATCCTCATAGTGTGCGCTCGAGGGGTCGCCGCTCTCCCCGCCCGGCAGCACATTTACGGCGTGTCCGACTCCTGGCTTCAACTCAACGGTCATTCGCAGGGATGGGCCCCCAACGGACGCGAAGCTTCCCTCGAAGAAAGGAAATGCCGCGTGATCGACCGTATGGCAACTGCCGTTTCGCGGATAGGGCCCATTGTCGTATGCGCGGTTCCGTTTCGATAAGGCATGTCGAAGGGTGATGGTGTGAAGTTTTTTCCACTGCCATTCGCCTATATCATATCCAAACGTCAACCCGAGTTCGTCTACGGCCTCCTGCAGACTCCGGGCAATAATTTGCTGTTTCGTTTCCTTAGTCTCGGTCCCCGAAATATCGAACCAGTCGCGCTTGAGCATTCCCTCTCTTGCGCTCCTCAGCAGCAACAGAATGATTGTGTCGGGATTGCTCGCCCAATACCGAAATGATTGGTCGCCCAAGTCATCCTTCAACGTATTGAATGCGATCCGCTCCATCCACTTGTTGAATATAGAGCAAGCAGAACTCTCAATCGTGGCTTGGTTGTCCCATTCTTCAACTGCCTTTGCGGCGTTGATAGTGCGCTCCGGCAACAACGACTTCTCCTGCTCAATCGCGGCGAGAAGTTGCGGTTTCAGCCGTTCGGCTGCGAGTACGTAAACATCGGCCTGAATCGCCCGCACATCCTCAAACGTGAGTTTCTCCTTGGCTGCCAAAAGGTCGCTGATTCGGCGAGCACGGTATCCGATGTCGAAGTGGCGCCCGATATAGTACGGATACGCCGAGTCGACAGGTCTTGTATTGGCAGTCGCAATGAAGTGTTCCGCAGGATTCAAAAGCGATGGCAGCTCCTCAAACGGTATGTAGCCCTTCCACTCGTATTCGCCCGATGAGCCATCTAGAGGAAGATAGGGCGCCCCTTTTCTCAGCGGAACCTTGCCTGTGGGCTGATAGAATATATTGCCGTCCGTATCGGCATAGATGAAGTTCTGGGCTGCAAAGCCATAGTAGCGAAGAGCATTCTTGAACTCCTCGAGGTTTGAGGCGCGGTTCACAAGATAGAGGAACTTGAATTCGGTCGAGGGTTCGTGGCCGATCCATCGCATCGAGATTGCCTTGTTATCCTCTTCTGCAATTACCGGCCCATGAATGGTGAACCGTATCTCACGGTCGACCTCCTTCATGGAGTCACCAACCTTGTATCTAATCTTCTCCGTCACTTTTTCGAATGGCTTCGATTCGCCCTTATATATATAGTTATCCTTGTTTTGTGCATCCAGTTTCTCGATGTAAAGGTCGCAGACGTCATATCTTGCGTTTGTGACTCCCCATGCTATGTGCTCATTGTGACCGACAATGACGTTCGGTACGCCGGGAAACGTAGAGCCTGTGACATTGACGCCGGGACCCGCCAGATGTATCTCGTGCCATACGGGCGGATTCGATAAGGCAAGATGCGGATCGTTTGCAAGAATCGGCGCGCCGGTTTCCGACTTTGTGCCGTCTATCACCCAGTTGTTGCTCCCGACGAAGTAAGCGGCCTCGCTGTCGCCGGACAAATCCTCAATGCCCGACAGAATCTCGAAGTCGCCGCGGCCCAGGTCTTTCGGAATGGACGCTGCCGTCCCTTTCCACTTTATGGGAGTAATGGGGTCGGCAGGCTCTCCCGAGACTAGCTCGAGCGCATTCTCGGCGCCCATTTCGTCGACGAGTTTGCCAAGCATCAACTCTTCCTCGAAGAAGCCGGAAAGGCGCCAGAACATCAGTATGAGGTTCGCTGCCGAATCTACCGGGCGCCATGGCTCAGGCACATACCCCAAGTCCTTGAACTCGCGGGGAAGGTCGTCTTTGTGGGTATTTATATAATGGTTGACTCCCGCCGCAAAGGCAGTCAGAAGTTTCTTCATCTCTTCGTTGAAGGACCCATACGTGGCGGCAGCCGCTCGATAAAGCCCGATTCGTCTGGTCTCGAAATCCTGTTGTATCTTTGACTCGCCCAGAATTTCAGACAGCCTGCCTTCGGCAACGCGACGGCTGCAATCCATTTGCCAGAGCCTGTCGCGCGCTGTTACAAAGCCCTGCGCGAAATACAGGTCGGCATCGTTTGATGCTGTTATGTGGGGAACGCCGAATTTGTCGTATTGTATAAGGACCTTTTGGGAAAGCTTGAACTCTTCGCCCTGAACATCCGGCTGCGCAAGACACCCAAACAGCAGTGCAAGTCCAACTGCGAAGGAGGCTGCGAATCTGCGAATGTGCGGACCGGTCATTTGGTTTTCTCCGTTCTTGTCGGTGACTCTCATGCTTTTGAGATGCCCCTGAATGCACAGAATTATAACACAAGGAGAACCCATCGAGAAAGGGGCATCGATCCGGAAGGGTGTGCGACTTGAGTGGCGCTCGCAGTGGTTTCTATAGTACGTGGCGCTCTATCCTGCATGCCCGCAAAGCCCCTCACCGCTGTGTGTTTCTTGAATTTCGGCAGGATATGCTACAATAGAGCGACCGACAAGGAGAGTCCATGCTCGACCGCGATTCACCTCTTTTCAGAGAAATCTTCGAGGAAACCGAAATCCTCAAGAAACCCACAACGGGTTTTGTGGCGGGATATCATACGCTGCCTTACATTTTGCTCGGGCGTTCCACCAAAACACCCGAAAACGCAGTGGAGATCCGCGGCAAGATCAGTGTGTCGCCCAAGTTCGTCATATCGCCCGAGCATCTCGGGGCGACTTATGGCGAGTTGTTCGGGTCTGACGGAATCGATGAAAGTATTGTGGGGCGTGTCTTTGCGTTTCCCTACCTCAAGAAACATCAAGCCAATATTGCATCCGAAGAACTCACAATCAAGAGCATCGATAAGGGCCTGGAATCAGTTCTTGCGTCTGTGCTCGATGAACTCGACCGTATGGAGATAATAAACACAGGGGTAATCATAACCCCTAACGTCCGCTTCTATCCCGTCTCCCTCGAGAAGTTTATCCTCAAGATTCTCGACAGAGAATTCGAGATGTAGAAGCGCCGTTTTTCAATCCTTTTCGATTTCGGATTCGAACTTCAGACGCTTCGTTGCAGCCTTTCGAAAACTTTCCCGATATTTTCCCACACTTTGTCGGCGTTCTCCGAACGGACATACGTCCATCCGCCTCCCCCATAACTCCATGCGGCTATGTTGCGCGCGCCCTCCTCAAAGAGAATCTCTGCGGCGCGCATTACTTCGTCCTCCCGGCCTTCCTGGATGCAAAAAGCCTGCACCCACATTTGGAGTTCCAGGCCATGCTTCTCGCAGAGCATCCTGGCTTTTCGTGTCGTCTCACGCACGTATTCCTCGAGCGGGAGTCCGTGTATGGCCCAGTAGGGATCAGTTCCAAAGATGTCGAGAGAGGAGATCGATGCGAGCGCATTCCAGCTTGAAATCCCTCGGCGAGGGTCTTCGTTGGGGAGCACGCAGAGCGCGTTCTTGAGGCCGCACTTTCGCGCATGCTCGCACAGTTCTGCGAAGAAATCGGCGACTGTCTCCTCGCGGAACCTGATTGCGTCAGCGTCCATTCCGGCAGGCATATTCCTCCCGAATTTCTCGCTGAAAAGTTTTCGACACACGGCGCAATGGCACGCCCACGCTTCCTCCGGCGAGCCCGCTTCCCAATCGGCCATGTAATAGTGGGGCTCATCCCAGAAGGCAACGTCGGCCCCTGCCTCCGCCGCTGTCTCAGTCCACATCTTCATAAATGAACGGAAGCGTGGGCTGTTCATGCAAGCGGCCGGCGCCGACTTTCCGTTGGCGAGTATCTGGCGGTCGTCAAGATTCTCTGCGATGAAACGCGAGAGCGCCTCGCCCCCGAAGACGCCGGCTACGGCCCACGGATCGATATAGACCTCGAGACCCAGGTCCTTTGAGGCGTGGCATATTTCCTTCATGGTGCGCGTATAGTAGGTTAAGTCTGTCTCGGAGAACGTATGCACGACAAAATTGCAGTGGTGCGCGACCATGTCTCTCAAATCCTCTACCACGTGTCTCAAGTCACGCACGTCATGATAGGCGACTCCAGTCTTCACGTGCGGCCTCCTTTCATTTCCCTTTCGCCTTTGCCCTTTTGCCCTTCGCCTCCTTATGAGCGAGCCGAAACGTAGATCGCATCGACGATTTCATGCGCCTTTACGGCGACGCGGAAATCCGGGGAGGCCGCGATTCCTTTTTCCAATGCGCGCAGAAAATGGTAGTCTTCCAGACCCTGCGCCGAGTGCAGCGAGCCATATTTTGCATCCTGCAACCCGACGGAAGCCAAATATCTTTGAAGAACTTCTTCAGAAGATACGACGACCGTATCCTCATCTGCAATCTGATGGCTTATCGGACCAATAAAATCATCGGCGCTCCATATGCAACCGTTCTCAAAGAATATCTCCATGTACCGGTTTGATTCACGGCGGAGGATGTTGTGCCACACGGAGATCAGTTGGCCGACGCATCCGCTCCGAAATTTGATCTGCGCTGCGGCCAGGTCCTCTATCCCACGGTGTTCGGCAAAGCTCTTGATTTGGCTCTGCACACCGGAAATCTCGCCGAAGAACCACCGCAAAACATCGACATCGTGTATGCTGTGCTCTATGAGCGCCCCGCCGCCCGCAATCTCGAAATCGGCGCGCCACGTGCTCGCGTATATGCCTCGAATGGGAAAATACTGGTCATCGCGGAATAACACAGTCATTGGACGACCGAGAGATGGGTCGGAAATCAATTGCTTTATCACGTTGTAAACGGGGGAGAAACGCAGCACAAGTCCCACCTGGTTCTTGACCCCGGCGCGCTCAACTGCCGACAACATCTCATTTGCTTCCGAGAGCGTGCGCGCCAGCGGCTTCTCGCAAAAGATGTTCAGCCCCTGTTTTGCGGCGGCTGCCACAATCTCGGGATGATATTTAGTGGGAGTGCAGATGAAAACCGTGTCTATCTTGTCCGAATCGATGAGTCCAATCGCGTCGCTGCAGTGTTCCTTGGCGCCAAAGGATTCCGCGATGCCGCGTGCGCGCGCAGCGTCCGCGTCGCATACCGACACGAATTCGGCCGCCGCCAATTTTTCGCCTATGATTGTCTCAATCGCATTCGCGTGCGCAACCCCGATGAATCCTGCGCCAATCAGCCCAATCCTGAGTCTCTCCATTCACGCCTCCTTTTTGCGTTATTCTACAGCGTTGATATCTTTCGTTCAAGCGGTGTCCCGTAGACACCCCGAATCTCACTGATATATAATGATGTCGCTGCTTCGAGGGGTCGAGTTGCGGGAGGAGGATACTATGTTCAACAAATATTTCGATGACATTAATATCGGCGACAAGATTGTCAGTCGCGGGCGCACAGTTACGGAGACCGACATCGTCAACTTCGCAATGTTCTCGTCCGACTGGTTCCCGCTTCACTCCGATGTCGAGTACGCCCGGAAAACCATGTTTGGCGGAAGGATCGCCCACGGCCTGCTGGTTCTCTCCATGGCTTCGGGCCTGGTGCCTCTAGAGCCCGACTACACCATTGCCTTCTACGGCATCGACCGCGCCCGCTTCATCAATCCCACTCGCATCGGTGACACCATCCACGTCGAAGGTGAAGTAATCGAGAAAGAGGAGCGGAGCGACGCGACCGGAATCATCACCTATCGCCAGACCGTAAAAAATCAGCGGGGCGAGGACGTTGTCGCCTCGATCATGAAAGTCCTGGTGGCGCGGCGGAAGCAGAAATCGAAGAAATGAGAGAGTAGGCGAGAGTGGCGCTCTCTGTTTGTTTGAGGTTTAATTGTCTTTCAGTCCGGAATCCGAAAAAAGAATGGCCGCATTCACCCACAGTGATCGGCGCCTTCAAGGAAGAGCCACAGCCCGCGACATGACGCGGGCCGGGCGTTCTCCCTCTGACCATTGATCCCGTCACACGGTCTCTTCAAAGAACTTCTCGTAACAGTCCTTGCAGCAATATAGGACCGTTCTCCGAAACGGCCCATTCGACACAACGATTTTCTTGAGACTCTCGAAATTGCTCACGCCCGCACACTGGCAATATTGAACGAACATGGCGTTAACCTCCATTTTGAGCCTTTGTTAAATAATGACGCGGCTCTTCAAGGGCAAGACATGTGCCAGCGGAACATGCTTCAATGTAAGTTATTGCATAATAGAGAGTTGTGGAGCCAATTGATCTTTCGGATGGCAGTTGAACAGGAGGCAGAAAAGATAAAATTTCCGGTTTGCGGGCAAATTCTTACAGGTTCAAGGAGGCAAATGTGAAGGTGGTTTTCATTTGTCGAGAACGTAGTCTTGACGGACGGGGTACCACGCATCCAGGGCTTGAACCGGCTCGGGTCCAACTTCGGCCTCGTGTTCCACATTTGGCGGCACAACGGCTATGTCGCCCTCCTTCATGGTTCTTGTCTCGTCCCCAACCCTCATTCTCATCGCGCCCTTCACGACGTAACTTATCTGCTCATGCGGATGCCTATGGGCCGGAATTCGGCTCCCCGCCGCAAGGTCAAAGAAGGTCATCATCGAGTTTTCGAGATACACGCTTCGAAGGACAATACCCGGTAGGACCTCTTTGGAAGGAAGGTTGATGCGGCAGTAGAAAGGCATGGCAATCTCTCCTCGTCGCGCCTGTAAGCGCGCTCAACA
The DNA here is from genome assembly GCA_016215705.1 of Candidatus Poribacteria bacterium. Classification (GTDB taxonomy): domain Bacteria; phylum Abyssobacteria; class SURF-5; order SURF-5; family SURF-5; genus JACRIR01. Next base: position 14,778 of record JACRIR010000209.1, read on the forward strand.
AACAAAAACGAAAGGAACAAAACCAAAGGAGAATAAGTCAAGCCCCGCACACTTCGCGCAGGTCCCTTTCGCCTTGCTCCTTTCGCCTTTCGCCTGCTTTGTTTCAGTGAGGCATCAGAACTTCGCGAGCGATGACCAGCCGCTGAATCTGGTTTGTCCCTTCGTATATCTGGAGCAGTTTCGCGTCGCGCATCAGCTTCTCGACCGGATACTCGCGCGAATATCCGTAACCGCCAAAAATTTGGACGGCGTCGGTCGAAACTTCCATTGCGGCGTCGGCGGCATACGCTTTTGCAATGGCGGCCCACAATGTGTTGCGCTCCCCATTGTCAGCGAGCCACGCCGATTTGTAGACCATCATTCGCGCAAGCTCGACTTTCATCGCCATTTCGGCGATCATGAACTGAATGGCCTGGTTCATCGCAATCGGCTGCCCGAACTGGACGCGCTGCTTCGCATACTCGGAGGCGTACTCCATTGCCGCGCGTGCGACTCCCACCGATGAGGCGGCCACACCCGGCCGACTCTTGTCGAGAGTCGCCATTGCAATCTTGAAACCGTCCCCTTCCTTGCCGAGCCTGTTTTCTTTGGGAATGTGAACGTCCTCGAGAATAACCTCCGATGTGTTCGACGCCCGCTGTCCCATCTTGTCTTCTTCTTTTCCTGCCGAGACCCCGGGCATGTTTCTGGTCACCACGAACGCGGAGAGTCCCCTATGACCTTTGCTCCTGTCGGTGGAGGCAAAAATAGTATAGAGGTCTGCTACCCCGCCGTTGGTGATAAAGCACTTGGTTCCGTTTAGCACATACTCATCTCCCACGAGCTTCGCCGTGGTCGCGACGGAGCCGGCGTCCGAGCCCGCGCCGGGTTCGGTTAAACCGAAGGAGGCGAATGACAGCTTTTCGCACAACGGTGAGAGAAACTTCTTCTTCTGCTCTTCCGTTGCCGCGATGAGTATTGGAGTGACTGCCAACGAGTTGGCTGCGCGCGCCGTGTTTATGCCGACGCATCCCCACGCGATTTCTTCCGCTATGATACAACCGTCCACGACGCTGAGCCCGCCGCCCCCGCACGATTCCGGAATGCTTTCGTTCATCAGACCGATGTCAAACGCCTTCTGAAGAATTTCGCGCGGGAACTCACCTGTTTTGTCGTGATACGCGGCCTTTGGTCGAATCTCCTGTTCGGCAAACTTGTGGGCTGTTTCCTGCAGCATCTTTTGTTCGTCTGTCAAAGAAAAACTTAACATGGTTGCTCTCTCCTTTTCTGGTTCCTTCCCCTCAAGCTATTTCTGCAAGAACGGTGAGTTGATCTCTCCCCACCGGAAGACAATGCTCATGGTGTCCCCGGCAAGGGTCATTTCTGCAAAAAGGCCAGAATAATCTCCTCCGTCAGTTTCTGGGCGCGCGCGAGATCGAATGCCTTCTCGTCAAGAATCCATTGTATCGTCAGACCTTCAATCAGGCCGATCAACGCAGAGGCAACCCGCGCAGGGTCGCATTCGCGGAAATAGCCGCCGGCTATCCCCTCGGCGATAATCTTCTTCGCGAGATGCCGATAACGCGCATACTGATTGGCGTTTGCGGCCTTAAGAGTGGAGTTCTTCGTCGAGTGAGCCCAGAAGTCCAGAAGCACTACCTGGAATTTCTTGTTCTCTCGAATCTTCTCAAAAACCGCCGTGATAATCGCGCAGACTTTTTCCGGCGGCGTCCTGGCTCTGTCGACCTTTCTAGCCAGATGACTGTCCAGGTCCCGTATGAGTTTATCATAAACCGAAAGAAACAGTTCTTCCTTATTCCGGAAATAGTAATGGATGACACCTTTGCTCACGCCGGCCGAGTCGGCGATGTCCTGCATCGTGATGTTACTGTAACCTTTGAGCGCAATGCAGAAAAAAGTGGCCTCGATGATTTCGGCTCTTCTCTTTGGGGCGACGCCGACTTTGGGTGACATGGGGGTGACCGGTTTTCCGTTTTTTTAGATTGGCCAGCCAGTTAATAAAGCAACTCTACCAAACCCCCGCGCGCTTTGTCAAGTGTGCGCACAAACAAGACAACAGGCGAAAAGGCAAAGACGTGATGGAAAGAGGTTTACGGTTCACGCTTCACGGTCATCAGTCATAATCACGTACCCGCCACAATGAGGTAAGACGCAGACTTTTCATCTCAGACATTTGAATTATAGCTTATTGCAGATGCTACCAACCGGTCTGAACAGTTTTCCAAGAAAATTGTTGACATCTTTGGCCATAATGCCATATAATTATTTCCGTTGCGGGAGTAACTCAGTGGTAGAGTGCAACCTTGCCAAGGTTGAAGTCGCGGGTTCAAATCCCGTCTCCCGCTCCCAATTTTCTTGATTAGGCCAGGCGAGAGTATAAGATTGGTCTGACAGTTGACCATGTGGGCCGGGTCGTGTAGGCGCGAATTCATTCGCATAGGGTCTCAGGATAATTTTCGCGCAGTATGTGCGAACAAACTTGAGCCTACAGAGTTGTCGGACAGATGAAATATTCCTCCTGATGCCTCGCGGCTCTTCGGATATCCCGATTCCCTCTGCGCCCGTAGCTCAGCCTGGATAGAGCATCGGACTTCGAATCCGCAGGTCGAGGGTTCGAATCCCTCCGGGCGCTCAAAATAAGCCGGACCGATGCGCCACTCGCTCCATGCGCGTGGCATTTTTACTGCCTGCTATCTTGACTTGCAGGCGTGAATTTGTTATCGTCTTATTGTATAGCTACGAATTCGGGGACACCATGCAGCATGGTGTCCCCGAATTAGCCCATCACCGGGCCGCTAGCTCAACTGGTAGAGCAAGTGACTCTTAATCACTAGGTTTGGGGTTCGAGTCCCCGGCGGCTCACCTGTTTGTAGATCGGTCGGAGGCTCCCGACCGTGCGGGGGCGGGTGGCGGAATCTGGCAGACGCGCATGACTTAGGATCATGTGCCATTCGGCGTGCGGGTTCAATTCCCGCCCCGCCCACCATCTCGCCTTGCCAAATCGTTGAAGCCATTAGGAGCGCGTGACCACGCCCGCGGCGTGGCTAATTGCGATAGAGACAGCGTGCCCATTACAGTCATTGCGAGCGGAGGGCCGCAGGCCCGAGCGAGGCAATCTCTCTTTTTTTGGCTTTCTCCCTTTCGCCTTGCTCCTTTCGCTTTACGCCTTTTCTTGGGAGGTAATCCATATTGAAAGTCAACGTCGAAACTGTGTCCACTTACCAGAAAGTTCTCACCATAGAAATTCCATCTGAGACCGTTAATGCGGAGATAGAGAATATCTATTCCACGCTGTCCAAAACGGCCATTCATCCCGGCTTCCGCAAGGGAAAAGTTCCGCGCAAGATACTGGAAAAGAAATACAATAAATCCGTGCGGAACGAAGCGATTGAGAACACTGTGACCTCCTCGCTCAAGAGCGCACTCGCTGATCAGAAGATTGTCCCGCTGGTCGAGCCTTCAATTGACGAAGTGAAATTCGACGACGGCGCTCCGCTCTCCTTTAAAGTCACGATCGAGGTCGAGCCCACGATCGAACTCGCCGAGTACAAGGGTATCGAGTTGAAGCGCCCCAAAATTCCCATCACTGACGAAGGCGTTAACCGGGTGGTCGAAAGGCTTCGGCTATCCCACGCCACTTACATACCCGTGGAGAGGGCGGTCGAAAAGGGTGATTTCATCGTAATTGATTTCGCCGGGTCCGAAGGCGGCAAACCGGTGGAAGGCTTGAAGGCCGAGAATTTCCCCGTCGAGGTCGGCGCCGGAGTCTTTGCCGGAGGCTTCGAGGACCAGCTCATAGGCATGCAGAAGAATGAGGCAAGGGACGTCTCAGTCAAGTATCCGGAAGATTTTCGCACCAAGGAACTCGCCGGCAAGGACGTAACGTACCATGTGACCCTGAAGGACGTGAAACTCCGGAGGCTTCCCGACGTTGACGACGCCTTTGCCAAGGACCTCGGCGAGTACAATACTCTCGAAGACCTCAAGAAAAACGTGCGTGAGGGGCTCGAGAAGGATATGCAGAGACGCATCGAGCATCTCATGCGCGAGCAAGGGATCTCCAAGGTCGTTTCCGAATCGAAACTCGAGATTCCGCCCAAGCTGAAAGCTAGGGTGGCGGCCTCCATATTCGAGGAACAAGTAAGGTCATTGGCCAGTCGCGGTGTGGACCGCGAGACTATAACCGTTCAGCGCGATAAGATAGCCGAACAGGCGGCTGTCGATGCCGAACGTCAGTTGAAAGCCAGGTTTGTAGCCGACGAGATAGCCCGGCGCGAAAACATCACCGTCACGACTGAGGAGTTGAATCAAAGACTCGAGGAAATGATTGCATCGTCGGAGGACCAGACTCAGGCTAGAACCTACTTCAACAGCGAGCGTGTTCGCGAAAGCTCCCGTGACCAGATGCTGGCCCAGAAGATATTGGATTTTGTGGTAAACAATGCTAGAATAATAGAAGTGGAATCGCCGCAAAGCGGGTCAGAATTACAGCCCGAACCAGATGAACAAGAAGGAGAAAGCTGAACATGCCTCTCATAATACCAAGGATTGTGGAACAAGATGCCCGCGGTGAGAAGGGATGGGACATCATTTCTCGCCTGCTGAAAGATCGCATCATATTTATCGGCGAAGCGATTGACGAGTGGGTTTCACAGTTAATCATCGCTCAGCTTCTGTATCTCGAAGCGGAAGACCCCGAGAAGGATATATATCTGTACATCAACAGCCCGGGCGGTTACGTCACCGCCGGCCTTGCGATATATGACACCATGCAGTACATCCGCGCCAATATCTCGACTATTTGCCTTGGACAGGCCGCCAGCATGGGCGCGCTCCTCTTGTGCGCAGGCACGAAAGGGAAACGTTTTGCCCTTCCATATGCTCGGATTCTAATCCACCAGCCGCTCGGCGGAGCCCGCGGCCAGGCTACCGATATTGAGATTCAGGCCAAGGAAATCCTGAAAGTGCGCGAGATAATAAACGAGATACTCGTAAAACACACGAGCCAGAAGGCGGAGAAAGTCCGCCAGGACACCGAGCGCGACTACTATATGTCGGCCCAGGAAGCGAAGGATTACGGCATCGTGGACGAAGTGCTCATCAAGAACAAATAGGCGGGAAAACACATGGTATTTAACAGCGGAGAAGGAAGCGACGTGCCCACGTGCTCGTTCTGCGGAAAGAGGCAGGATGAGGTAAGGAAGCTGATCGCGGGGCCGATGGTGTATATCTGCGACGAATGCGTCGAGCTTTGCGGCGATATGCTCGAGGGCGAAACCCGCCCTGCAGCCGCTCCCGAGCGGCCAAAGGTTCCAAAACCGAAAGATATAAAGAAGATTCTCGACGAGTATGTGATTGGCCAGGAGCGCGCAAAGAAAATTCTCTCCGTTGCGGTTCATAACCATTACAAACGCATCGAGTTCGAGTTGGACGACGACGAAGTCGAGCTCCAAAAGAGCAACGTCCTGCTCGTCGGTCCGACGGGCTCCGGCAAGACCCTCCTCGCACAAACGCTGGCCCGCATCATCGATGTCCCGTTCGCCATCGCGGACGCAACGACTCTCACCGAGGCCGGCTACGTCGGTGAAGATGTCGAGAACGTAATTCTGAAGCTTCTCCAGAACGCCGACTATGACCCTGAACAGGCGGAAGTCGGGATCGTCTATATCGATGAGATCGACAAGATAGCGCGCAAGAGCGAAAACGTTTCCATCACGCGTGACGTCTCCGGAGAAGGCGTTCAGCAGGCCCTCCTGAAAATATTGGAAGGCACGGTCGCCAACGTTCCCCCACAAGGCGGCCGCAAGCATCCTCAGCAGGAATACATCCAGGTGGATACAACAAACATCCTGTTCATTTGTGGCGGCGCCTTCGTTGGAATCGAGAAGATAATTGAATCGCGTCTGGGCAAGAACGTCATCGGCTTTGGCTCCGAGGCCAAACCGCGTGAGAAGAGGAAGGTTGGCGAGATTATCAAGCACATTCAACCGGAGGACCTGCTCAAGTATGGGATGATACCCGAGTTTGTCGGGCGTCTTCCCATCATCGCAACTTTCGATGAGCTTTCCGAGGCCGACCTGATCCGTATCCTGCAAGAGCCGAAGAACGCGCTCGTGAAACAATACAAGAAGTTCTTCGACATCGAGAACGTCAAGCTGACTTTCACCGAAGAAGCCCTTGCTGAAATCTCGCACCAGGCTATAGCCCGAAAGAGCGGGGCCCGTGGCCTGCGCGCCATCATGGAGGAGGTCATGCTCGACATCATGTATGAGACTCCCTCCAAGAGCGACGTGCGCGAATGCGTGATCACTGACGCTGTCGTGCGAAAGCAGGAAGAACCAAAGCTTGTGCACGTGACCCGAAAGCGTTCTGCCTGACCGAGCATATTCGGGGACACGATGCCGCATCGTGTCCCCGAATATGCTCGCTCTTCCACAAGTACAAAGCAAGCGTCATTCTGAGCGAAGCGAAGAATCTCTCCTGCATATTCTTGAGGCTCACCGATGAAAATAACGTCCGCCGAATACATCATCAGCGCTTTCGACAAGACCCAGTTCCCCCAGAATCGCCTCCCCGAGGTCGCCTTCGCCGGAAGGTCCAACGTCGGTAAGTCGTCGCTGCTGAACCGCCTGGCCGGCAAGGATATCGCAAGAATCAGCCGTACCCCCGGCAAGACCCGAGCGGTCAACTTCTTCCTTATGAATAACAAGTTCTATTTTGTTGACCTGCCCGGCTATGGGTTTGCCCGCGTCTCAAAGAGCATGCGCCGCGGCTGGCACGAGTTGATAGAGGGATACATCAGTGGCAGGCCGAATCTGGCCGCCGTCATCGTCCTTATTGACAGTCGCAGAGAAGAGATTCCCGACGCCGATCTGCAAATGATCGACTACCTGTGTCACATCCGGATTTCGAGTATTCCCGTATTTACGAAGATAGACAAGCTCAATCGGTCGGAACTAGCGCGCCTTAAGCAAGCTGCAATCCGAAAGCTTCCGGAGAGTTCCGAATCCATCTTCTTCTCCGCGGTCACATGCGAAGGTGTAGCGGATTTGTTGAACCGAATCGACGGATGTCTCCATTGACTCTCTGTTATTCAACATGGAGATTGCGGAAAATACCAATCCACCGATTTCGCAAATTCCTGCTGATTATTTCAGACTTGTGTGCGCGCAGCAGGCTGCGTTCCATTCTACCGCAAAGCCTCGGTCGCGACCGCAAGTCTGGCGGCAGCATCGCAGGGCGTCGGAAGACACTCTGATCATCGTCGCCGAAGCCGTGAGAAGGTTTGGTAAAGGGGGAGGGACCACATGATGAAGCCAGTCGTCTCGTTGGTTCGATACAAAGACGTGAGTTCAGTCAGCGAGGCAATTCGCCTTTGCGATGGATTTGACAAACTCAAATCGACTCATCGGGTCCTTCTCAAGCCTAATATCTGCACGGCAGGCGGAGGTTTTATTCCGCCTTATGGAACTGTCACGACCACCGCCGTTGTGGAGGGAACGGTTCGCGCCTTGAAGGACGCGGGCGTGAACGACATTTCCATAGGAGAAGGGACTGTCACCGACGAGCTTGGCACGAACACGACTAAAGGATACAAGTGGATTCAACTGGACCGCCTGGCAACACGCTACGGAGTCAAGTTGATCGATTTCAATGCGGGCCCGCACAAGAAAGTCATGGTCGAGGACGTGCCCATGAACATCGCCGAAGCGGCGCTGGACACTGATTTCTTTGTTAACCTGCCCGTCCTAAAGACTCATCAAGATGCGAGAGTCTCGCTCTCCGGCAAGAACCTCAAAGGCTGCATGAGCCTGGCATCGAAGCGGTTCTTCCATGGCGAACACGGTACGATTCATTATCGCATCTCCCGCCTGATGGAGGCGGTTCCCCAGCACCTTGTCATAATCGACGGCATTTACGCGATGGAAAAAGGTCCCGACGCCACTATCGGTACGGGGCGTCCAAAAGGTATCCTGGCGGCATCCACGGATTTCTTGGCTGCCGACGCCGTGGGTGTGCGCCTATTGGGCGCCGAACCGGCAGAAGCCCGGCATCTAAGTCTCTATGCCGAGCGCCATGGCAGATTGGACGTGCTTCAGACTCCGGACACTATAGAGGTTCGCGGCGAGCGCATCGAGGATCATGCCGAATACCTCGAATGGCGTTCCATAGCCGCTGAGGATATGCCGGCTTCCGGACACACCGGCTATGAGGTCCGCGCATTCACCGACGCCGCGTGCTCACAGTGTTTCGCCAATTTGTCCGGGTCCTCACTGCTTCTTGCCGCGCTCAGCCGCAACAAGGATTTCAACGACCTCGTGATCGTCTTCGGAAAAAGTTACAAGGAAGAGCGCAACTCGCCACGCACGCTCCTGTTCGGCAACTGCGCCATCAAAGCGAACAAAAGCCTTGATAAGGCCATGAAACTTGAAGGATGTCCCCCAAAGTTTTGGACTTCTTTCCTGTTCCTTACCGGACAAATGAAGAGTGTGCCGGGCAGAGCGGCGTTCTATGCCCGCACTGCGTTGTGCCTTGCCAAAGGCGCCGCTGGAGTCGGTCTGCTTCCCTTGCCGAGGTTCGATGTCTACAAGAACAAATCGGCATATGATATCAATCACTATAGGCTGTCAAGGAGTTGAGAAAAGATCGGAACACGAATGGCGCTGGGCACGATGTTGGTCGCTATGGCGACTCGTTTGCTGGAAGGCGTCCCAGGGATTTGGAGTTGCTTGCCGAAAAGGGTACTGAGGTTCAGCATTTTGGCGCACACGGAAGGCCGTCGGTCCGGGGAGACTCTCAAGAGAATGACACGATCCGGGATGCTCATGGATTTCCGGCGGGCACATCGTAAATAAAAATGGAATAGCCGAGAACTTTCCTGGGTTTCAGCTTCTTGAGCCAGTCGTGGCAGTGTGGGTTGGCGAGATAGAGATTCTGGAGATAGGTGGCGCTTACAGCCCAGACGCCGGCAGAAGGCTCGCAACCATTGAGGTCGGCGTTGCTAAGGCCATAATACTCGAGCACGCCCCGGGGACCGAAATACTTTATCTTCACGTCCCGGATTCTGTTTTCCTGCAAGTAGTTCATGAGATCGTTCAGATTCTGTCCCCAGTCGAGATTTGAATCCACAAGATATTTGTATCCTTTACTCGGCCCGCCGATCATCTCATTGAAGTATGCAAGATAGTGTGGGTATATCCACGCCGCTGAGCCCGCGTACCAAACACACAGAATCGCGAGCGCTCGTTTCCATCGTTTGGATTCAAAGGAGGCAACCTTCCCGGCAAAAATGCAAAGGAGTGGAATCAATGGAAGGATGTATCGGATGCCTATGTTTATCCGAGATGGCAGGGAGAAGAAACCGATCATGATCAGGATTGAAAACAAGAGGAAACGTTCGTCAAATGTCCCCTTCCCCCCTTTGCCAAAGGGGGACGAAATGGAGTTCTCCTTTACAGAAGGATGAATAGTCGACTCCCTCTTTGCAGAGGGGGGAACAGTCGAGTCGCTATTTACAAAGCAACGAATGGCCGGGCTGCTCTTTACAGAGGGAGGAATAGTGGAGCCCTGCTCTGCAGAAGAGGGGACAACCTTGTCTTGTGGGCAGCCTTCTTGACTCCCCTTATGCAAAGGGGGGGAGGGGGGATTTGGAGAACAGGCTCTCTTTCCTCCTTTTTCAAGAGAGAATAATTTGCTGAGTGGTCGGCTCGATTTCAGGCTCGCCCCGGCAGCCGCAACCAGGCATATGATAAACGGAATCGGAGTCTTGATGAGAAAAGCCACCCAGTAGAAGTACCACCAGCCCGTTCGCGAGATTTCTCCAAACAGGAAATTGTCTTTCCACCCTTTTGCTGCCGCGAGCTGTGTATAAATTCCAAGGATGTATGAATATGCGGGAATGCGAATGCCACGCAAGGCCAGCGCATCGACTGCCTGCCAAAAAGGTTTTTCGGCGACCAGCCTCTCTGCCTGCGGTTTCAGCCATTGCGGCATGAAGGGGGTTCCAAACTGGAAGCCGTAACCAGCCCAGACAACACAGGAAGCTATAAGTAAGATCAGCAGGAGGCATAGTAAATCCCCCCTCCCCCCCTTTGCAAAGGGGGGTAATGAAAACCTGATTCGGAGGGGGATTGCCTTTTCCACTCTCTTCAAAGGTGTCCCTGTTTCCTCTCCTCGCAAAGGTTCCCCTGTTTCTCCCCTTTGCAAAGGGGGGGAGGGGGGATTTACCAGCCGGAACAAGATAACTTCCAACAACAGAATCGGAATCAGAATGAGTCCCGTGAACTTCGACAAAAGCGCGAGACCCAACGCCATGCCCGTAAGAACCATTCGCACGGCTGAAGGCGCTTGGAGGTATTTGTGAAATGAGTACAGCGCCAGCGTCATGGTGAACGCAAGCAGCATATCAGGCGTGGCAAGCTTACAGTGTGCGAGGATCGCCGGGCAAAGGGAATATAAAAACAGGGAAACCAGCGCTGCGCCGGAACCATAAATCTCTCTTCCCCAACGATACACCAGGAGCCCCAGCAGCGCCGAGAGAAAGACGAACGGAATGCGCGTAAGGAACATCATCAGGCGGGGAGATTGGCCGGATTCGAATATGAGCGATGGGCCTATATAGCGGCGGTAGACGTATTCCTTGTCCTCGAATCTGTCGGGATCGAGTTTCAACGGCAGGAGAAGAAGGCTGTTGACGTAATAGGGAAGCGGCGGATGCAATTGGAGCGCCACAATCTCCCAGTTCCTGGTTTCCAGCAACTGCCGGCCAATACCGATATAACTGGGCTCATCCCACGTGAGCGACGCGCGCCGCATGCTGCCCACCGCAAGCGCGAGGTGAATTGCCAGTAGCGCGGCAACTGCGAGGCGGGTTCTCATGTCATTCCGGGACCATTTGGTGTCATTCTGAGTCCTCGGTGTCACATTCTGAGCCCTTTGGTGTCATTCTAGCCCTCGGCGTCACATTCTGAGCCCTTCGGTGTCATTCTGAGCGAAGCGAAGAATCTCCTTTCTCACACCAGCCATTGCTTAGGTCTTCCCATCGGGGGTTGACCGCTTCGATCAAGGCCATCTTCTTTGCTCGCAGCCAGCCTTTGATTTGTTTTTCACGCGCGATAGCTGCCTGAACGTCATCGGTTTCTTCGAAGAATACGAGGCGGGTGATATTGTATTTCTTTGTAAAACCGGGCACGAGTCTTTCCTTGTGCTCGTTCACTCTTCTAACCAAATCACCAGTTACGCCCGTGTACAGACACCGTGATTTGTTGGTCATTATGTAAACATAATAACGCTTCATTGGAGTGCAAGAAGAGATTCTTCGCTTCGCTCAGAATGACACCAGAGGGTTCAGAATGATATTTTGCGCTCAGAATGGCACATTACGCCCGCGATAACATAGATTTGTGTCTTGTTGCCAATCCAAAATCTAGAATCCAAAATCGAAAATAAGGTCACTTCTCCTGCAGCGTCTCTTCTATTTTCATTCCGAAATGCCGGCCGCCTGCCTCGAGATGTACGAGCGTCTCCGTGCCCCTCTGCAGTGACGCTACAGAGACGGATTTGCCGCCGGGTTGGACGAGTCGAATGGTTTCGGCGTTTTGCAGGATTGTCGACACGCGCTTGTCGCCAACCTCCGCGACCACGAGCACGAGAGGGCGTCTCTCGATCTTGCAGCGGCCGACGCTGGCAATCTGGGTGCTGCCCTTGTGGTCGACCACCATAACCTCGTCTCCGGTTGCCAGCTCTGAGAGATACCGCGTCTTGCCGTCAGGATTGAGTATATAGGCGTGGACCGGCCCGGCGTTCACGCGGAACGGCCGAGCGGCCACGTAGGGATTCTCCTCGGATTCCGATTGCACGAGAAAGAAGGCGTCGCTCGCGTTTCCGATAAGCATCCCCTGGCCAGGATTCATCTGGCTGCACGTGTCGATGCACACCCTGTCACCCATGCCAAGCAGCTTCGTCTCGACGACCGTCGCAGTTTCTATTCTAAGTGTAGGCATGATGCCGTGGATAATGTCGACAGTCTTGCCCACTTCGTTTGCGTCCTCGGTGAAAAGGACGACGCCGTCAACTCCCTTTTCCAGTATATTTACCGCAGTTCGGGCCGTCTTCGAGTCCTTGACTTCGACAAACAGGCCTCCACGCTGCGCGATAAGGTTTTCAAGCGGTATGATCGTCCAGTCCTTCATCCGCAAAATCAGAAGCTTGTCTTTAGGCGAACGGGCGGCCCGGACCTCGTCGTCCTTCCCGTTGACCTCGATGGACAAGACGTCTTTTCCGGGCTTTATATCGCCGTCCTCGGCTACCGTGGAAATCAGCCCGAGCTCTTTCACCCTGGCGGTGCATCCCCTCGGGACCACGACCGCGTCAGCCCCGCATTCGAGCGCGCGTATGACGATATCCTTGTTCCATGGGTCGGCGTTCACCCAGATTCTCTTCATCGGCTACTTCTCCGGGAATTCCTTGCTCCTCTTTTCGTTATTCGGGGACACGATGTCGCATCGTGTCCCCGAATAACAGTTACTTCTCCAGGACCAGCTTTGCCTGCTTGGCGGTTGCTCCGTCGTGCACGATCTTGCCGATCGCCTCGACAATCTTCTCCGGATTCCTGTGCTGGAAAGCGTTCCGGCCTATTGAAACACCGGCCGCGCCCGCTCTAAGCGCATTCTCGACCATGATGAAAAGCTGCGCATCAGTCTCGACCTTCTCGCCACCCGCTATGACGACTGGAACGGGGCAGCCCTTAACAACCTCCTGGAACGACTCGACGCTGCCCGTATAATTGCACTTGACGATGTCCGCCCCAAGCTCTGCGCCTACCCGCGCCGCATGCTTCACATATTTCACATCGTATTCGCTTTCGATCTTCTTACCCCTCGTATACAGCATGGCAAGGAGCGGCATCCCCCACTGGAAACATGTCGTGGACACTTGCCCGAAGTATTCCAGCATCTGTGTATCCTTCTCCGCCCCCAGGTTGATGTGGATGCTCACGGCGTCGGCGCCCAGCCTGACTGCTTCCTCCACCGTGCATACGGGAACCTTAGTGTTCGGGTCGGGGCTCATTGAAGTGCTGGCTGAGAGGTGAATGATGAGACCGACGTCTTTGCCACTGCCCCTGTGGCCGACTGCAACGATTCCTTTGTGAATTATGATCGCGTTGGCGCCGCCTTCGACCACCTTATCTATGGTTGTCGGCATATCGACCAGGCCCGCAATTGGTCCCATCGTCGTCCCGTGGTCCATGGGCACAATCACTGTCCGGTGCGAATTCCTGTCCAAAATCCTCTCGAGTCTTATCTTCTTGCCAATCATAGCGATTCCTTTCACAAAGATTTTATGATTATATACGCTCTCAATAGTTCTCAAAAGCTCAATGAACGAACGATATTCTACTCCATACCTGTCCGAAAAAGCAAAGAAACTCCTCAAATTCGGCCAATTTGCTATAATGTTTTCATGCCCTATTCTCCTTACGGCTATTACCTTTGGGATTTCTGGCTCATCCACGAACCACCCGACTATCATCTCTTCCATCTGCAAGCGCCCCGCAACCTGCCGGATCCCGAGTTGCGTCACAACGCGGCCACAATCGGTCACGCGACCTCTTCCGATTTGCTCCACTGGACTGACAAAGGCGAAGTCATTGTTCCCGGCAAACCCGGCGAATGGGACGACCTGTCCGTATGGACCGGCAGCGTCATCAAGAGCGAGGGTCTCTATCATATGCTCTATACAGGTCGCTGTCACGCGGATCAAGGGGCAATTCAGCGAATCGGCCTGGCCCGCTCAGGGGACCTTTTCAATTGGGAGAAACATCAAGGCAACCCCATCATGGAGGCGGACACGAAGCATTACGAGAAGTTTGGCTCGTGCGGCTACTACTGGGAATCGTGGCGCGATCCATACCTGCTCCATGACCCGGTCGGCCACTGCCATTACGCATTCATTACCGCGCGCACAAATCAGGGCGAGCTTGATGAGAGAGGCTGCATCGCTGCAGCCAAATCGACAGACTTGTTTCATTGGGAAATCCTCCCACCGCTTTTCAGTCCCGGAAAGTTCACTGAGATGGAGGTCCCGCAAATTCTCGAATACGGAGGGAGAAATTATCTGCTCTTTTCAACTAACCCGTTCTGGTATGCGGCCAGCTATCTGAAGCGGACAGACCTCGTTCCGTGGGAGGGAGATCATTATGCTGTAGCTGATTCTTTTCTCGCTGAATATCGCATGGTCGGCGACGGCGTCCTCTCGCGCTCAAACGAACACGCATACGCCTCGAAGATCGTCATCGCTCCTTCAGGCGCGCTTGTCCTTTTGTCATGGCTTTCGAGATTGTCCGGCAGCGACGAGTTCGCAGGAGCGCTTTCGCGTCCGAAACCCATCCGCTTCAGTGCCGACGGAACGCCGCACATCGATTAATCGAAAGGCGATAGGTGCAAGGCGAAAGGGTACGAGTCCAAAGAGAAAAGGGCGAAAGGGGAAAGAGCGAAAGGGAAACAAACAAGGTTCTCTCTTTCACCTCTTCAAACAGGCAGTATGATCTCCACCGTGGTTCCTTCGTTGATCTTGCTTCTTATGTTCATGCTTCCATTATGCGCTTCCACGATCTTCTTGCAGATAGAAAGGCCCAGTCCTGTGCCCTTTGTCTTGGTCGTGAAGAAGGGCTGTTGGGCGTGCTCCAGATTCTCTTCACTTATTCCGCAGCCGCTGTCGGTGATAGAAACACTCAAGGTTCGCGTACCGGCGCATTCCTTGAAACCTGAACGTATCCAGATGTCGCCCCCTTGGCTCATCGCTTCTGTCGCATTAGAAAGGAGGTTTGCCAGAACCTGGACAATCTTTCCGGCGTCGACAACTATCTCCGCTCCTTCCTGATCCAGTTCGAGATGAACGGCAAAGCCTTGAATCTTACTGGTCACCGTAGTCAAAGCCTGTTTCACAATGTCACGGAGCGGCCAACGCAAACGTTCAAGCGCAACCGGCCTTGAATGTTCCAACAAATCCTCGATGATACGGTTCAGCGAGGTAATACCATAATCAATTTCGTTCAAAATCTCCTGCCTGCTTTTGTTCTCATTCAGTTCTTTCCGGATAGTGTCAACTCCCATGCGAATATTCTGCAGGGGATTCCTGATTTCGTGAGCCACGACTGACACCATTCGGCCAATCGATGCAAGGCTTTCGGCTTGCTGGAGCTCCGCCACTTTTTTGCGGACTGTCGCATCGAGACTCTCCGAAAGGAGTCGGTAGCGTTCTTCAGACCCGCTCAATGCTCTCAGATACAGGCTGTTTCGCATGGCAATAGCGGCATGGTCGGCAAAAGCCGCTGCCAGCCGGGCGTCGTCAACGGTGAACCCCCCGGGCTTGTTCGCAAGCCCTATGATACCGACGGTGTTTCCGTCCAGAAGAAGCGGGGCGAAAAGAACGTTTTCCAGCTTTGCGTGGCCGGGTGGCAGAAATGTTGTCCATGTGGACTCTGGGAAATTGTTTTCATACACGGTTTTCCCCGAGCTATATGCTTGGCCGCGCAATCCTCGGATCGGCATCGGGGCGGAAGGGTCAACATTGCATGGCATTCCTCCTGCCTCCAGGAACACAACCTCGTTTTGCGTTCCATCCTCGCTCAGGAGGCCAATATATCCGCCGGTTGCTCCAACCAGGCTCCTGCAGGACTCGAATATCGCCCTTGCGGCTTTCTCAAAATCCTGGTGTTCGAGGATAGAGTGAGAACTTCGGAGTAACGCCGAAGCCTCTTCGCTGTGTTTGCGCGATTCCTCAAGGGCTTTTCGAATTGTCTCTTCTGCCAAGTTGCGGTCGGTCGTATCGCGGACGACAGCGAGACCCCCCACGATTTCACCCAACACATTGAAGAGCGGAGAATAATGCGCTGCAAAGAATCCTTGCCGACCTGTCTCCGGCACGAGGTACGGCCTGTCAGATGTAAGGTTCGTCTCGCCTGCAAGCGTTTTGGCGAAGTATTTGTCTTCCTCTGTCTCCTTCAAGAACGGGAAGACATCGAAAGCGCATCTGCCGAGGGCCTTTTCCTTGCTGACTCCGCTGATACGTTCCATTCCGGGATTCCATACGGTGTATCGGAATTCACGGTCAAAGGCGAGGATGCCGTCAACGCTGCTGTTGATCAGATGTTCGGAGAATTCCTTTTCGGCTCGCAGTTGCTCTTGAGCCTTCTTGCGTTCGGTAATGTCATCAATGGCGAGGAGAATCGTGCCGGCGCCTACGCTTTTTCGATAAATCTGGCGGCCATTAAGTACCATCACTCTGCGACCGATGCCCGTGAATGTGTTTTCTACCTCGAAGTCTTCGAAATGAGTTCTGTTTGACAAGATATCTTTCAACAATTCCTGCAGTTTGGGAATGTTCCACTGACCGCTTCCAAGATCGGAGACAAGCCTATTAATTGTTTCTTCTTCTGAAACCCTGAATGTCTTATAGAAAGCCCGATTAGCCGAAACGACTCGCAGGTCAGCATTAAGAACAAGGAGAGGTTCTCGCACAGTTTCTACAATGCTCTCGGCGTAGGCTCGTGCCTGCTTCGCTTCATCTTCCGCCTTCTTGCGCTTGCTGATATCTCGAATCAGCCATCGCACGCCCGTCAATACGCCCTGTTGGTCTCCAATAGCGGTTGCGGTTATTGCAGCATAGAAGACAGCCCCTCTTCTCGGCTGCATGCGCACTTCCCAATTCTCCACTCGATCAACCTGCGCGTGCCGGGAAAGACGAGCGAGAAAAGATTTTCGCTCCCCTTTGGCCAGAAAGAGAACCAACGGTTTGCCGATAAGAAATTTCTGCGTGACGTTCAGCAAGGCCGAGGCGCCACGATTGGCCTCTAGGATGATGTGGGCGGCATTGGTTACTAAGTAGCCGTCCGGAGCAAACTCGAACAACTCCTGATAGCGATGCCGTTCTGCCTCGGCGGTCTGGCGGGCAGCGGCAAGTTCCTCATTTTGCTGGCGAAGTTCCTCGTCCGCGACCTCTAATTCTTCCAGAGTGTTCATCAATTCTTCGATGACTTCCGGCAAGACATCGTCCCTTCGAATCTCCGCGCCAGTGCTGCGACTACTCAGTTCCGTGACCCGTCGTCGCAACTCTCCTATCTTGCGATCAAATTCGGAATATTCCATGTCTACAACCTAACCGGTATTGGATGCTCCATTCATTTGCCGACAAGAGAAAGAGAACAACTCAACTCAACTCAACTCAGGCTGGTGTAACATTAATATAACAATATTGAGTCTTGCATCATCCTTGTCCGGAAGCAAGTAAGACGTTACTCGCCATGGTGAGCCCTTTTCCCTCCAATCCTTCAGTCCCTTTTGGCCTCCGCCTCTTTTAACCGGAACCATGAACTCGGAACCATGAACCCTCCTTAATGTGTCTCCCCCTCCTCCATCAATATGATGACGCCTTCGATTTCCTTCGTGGCGCCGATCAAAGGCGAGCTGGTCACATGGCATTGTATCGCCTTGCCACGACGGCTTATGGCGTCCACGGTCGCTTCGTGAATGTCGGTTTCTCCGGCAAGCACTGCGCGAATGAGTCCTTTCAGTTGCTCGACCGGCAGCCCGATATCCAGATTCAGGAGGAACTGGTCCTTCACCTCATCGGCCCGCAGTCCCCACAAGTCTTCCGCCTTCTTGTTCCAATTGGTGACTTTGAGGTTTCGGTCCACGACAACTACTCCCATGCGTACCCCGCCAATAATGGATTCGAGGAAAGCGTTCATCTGATTCAGCATATCGGTGCGCTCGCGCAGCTCGTCATTGATCGTGTTCAGTTCCTCGTTGGTGGCTTGCAGTTCCTCGTTCATGGTTTCCATTTCCTCGCTGGAGGACTGGAGTTCCTCATTTGTGGTCTCGAGTTCTTCGACGGTAGACTGCAATTCCTCGTTTGTAGTCTCGAGTTCCTCGCTCGAGGATTGGAGTTCCTCATAGGCGCTCTCAAGTTCGTTCGTGGACTGTTCGCACTCGCGCTCCAACTGATTATAACGAGTTACGTCGGTGAATGTCATGCTCACGCCAAGGGAGATTCCGCTGCTGTCAAACAGAGGCACTAGATAGATATCCAAATACTGAGGTTCCCTTTCGGGGAAAGTTCGTTCCACGTTTGTGATGTAGACCGATCTCATCTCCGAATAAGCCTGTTTGATACGCGAACGGAGTTCCAACGGCCGATACGAAACTTCCAGTTCGTGAAAGGGTCGGCCCACATCCCTGATGTCCAGTCCGAACAGAGACAATGCTTCGGCATTCGCCATCGTCAGGTTCTCATTTTGGTCCACGACCATCTGCGCCGATGGAGCTCTCTCGAAGACAGCTTCCTGCAGTTGGGGGTACGGAGCCTGAAGCTCACGCGCCGCGGCGCAGCCGGCTTCGACCACGACTGGCGCGCGTCCTTGCAGACGGATAGCGCCGGGTGTCTTCTTGAAAATGCGGTATTTCAGGTTTGTCGGCACAAAGAGATTCGTGTGCGTGAGTATCATTTCCGCCTTACCCAGAAAGAGGAACCCGTCGTCATTGAGGGCGAAGTGCAGGCGGCTTAGTATCTTATTCTGAGTCTCGGAGTTGAAATACATAAGGGTATTGCGGCAAACGAGCAGGTCGATGCGCGAGATAGGAGAGTCCTTCATAACGTCATGAGCCCCGAAAATAGCAGAACGGCGAAATTCAGGCGAGAAGGCGTGACGGTCTTGTGCTCGGGTGAAGTATTTGTCTTTGAATTCGGCGGGGAACCCCTCCATTTGCGCGTCGCTGTAAAGCGCATGGCGCGCTTCATTCAAGGCGTTTTCGTCTATATCCGTGGCATATATCTTAACTCGTTTCTTGAACTGCTCCGCCCCCAAAGCTTCCGCAAACACGATGGCAAGGCTGTAAGCTTCCTCGCCCGAGGCGCAGCCCACACTCCACACTCGGATGGGCTCCCCTTCCGGTTTTCCCTCGATTATCTGCGGGACAACTTCATGCGCAATGTATTCCCATGCGGGCGCATCCCGGAAAAAACTGGTCACGTTTATCAGAATCGTATTGAACAGATGGGCGAACTCGTCGGGGTGTACCTCGAGGTAATCCATGTAATCGCCGTAGTCTTGTTTGTTCACCGTCTGCATTCTCTTGTTGACACGGCGCATCAGGCTCGTTCGCTTGTAACCGGTGAAGTCGAACCCGCGCTCCCTTTTTATGAATTCAAGGAGAGCTTCAAATTTGGGGTCGTGCGCAGGGTCCTTCTTCTGGTCGGTCATGTGGCGTCACCTCTCATCACGAGAGTCACAATGGCTGACGAAATTTCGGGCAGTGGCAATACGAAGTCCACGTCTCCCGTCTGAATGGCTGCGGCCGGCATGCCGAAAAATTCCGAGGTTTCCTCATCCTGCGCAATCACGGTTCCCCCCATCTTCTTTATAGCACGCACGCCCATCGAGCCGTCACTGCCTGTGCCTGTTAAGACTATGGCGATCGCACGCTCCTTGTGACTGGCGGCTACCGATTCGAATAGCAGGTCGGCCGAAGGCCGAACGAAATGGACCAACTCCGACTCGGTGAGTGAGAGGGAACCATCGGTGTTCACGAGGAGATGCCGGTTTGGGGGCGCAATATAGACGGTGCCGGCCGTCA
The DNA here is from genome assembly GCA_016215705.1 of Candidatus Poribacteria bacterium. Taxonomy (GTDB): domain Bacteria; phylum Abyssobacteria; class SURF-5; order SURF-5; family SURF-5; genus JACRIR01. Next base: position 34,412 of record JACRIR010000209.1, read on the forward strand.
ATACATCGTCTTTCTCCGCCTGTTTGACTCGCAAAGGCGTGTGCCGGGATAATATGTCGGCCATCAGGCTGCGGTGTCTCGGATCAAGGTGTTGGACCACAACAATAGCGGCCGCAAAATCCATGGGCAACCCGCGTAGAACATCCTCGAGCGCCCTCAGCCCCCCCGCTGATGCAGCTATGGCCACGATGTCAAAACCTGCGCCCGAGAAAAAAGATACCTTCTCTGCTTTGCCTGTTTTCTCACGCTTCATCATTTATGCGCCTTGAGAGCCTCTAATTCAGATCAGCCGGACGGCACCGCGCGGAGAATTGGAAACTGTAGCGACTACCCTCACCTCACTTTTTGTTATTCTATCACAGATCTTGTCAAGAATAAACTGTCCGGGACTGTTCGCCAATTTGCAAACGGTGTCGAACGGTGCTAAAATGGAAATGTTGGAACGTTGTGAAAGGCGCCTGACGCCGAACGTGTCAGGCGTTTTTCACCAAAAAGGGTGCAAGAAATGAAATCTGAGAGTAGGGAGGTGAGTTGATTGCTCGGCAATATCGGCCCGACAGAACTGATTCTCATACTGCTTATCGTCATGCTTATTTTTGGGACAAGCAGAATCACCGGCATCGGTAAATCGCTCGGTACTGCGATACGCGATTTCAGAGATAGCATGAAGGGCGAGCCTCCGCAAAAAGAAAAGTCGCCGGAACAGAGCCCCAAGGAAACTGGCAAGTCTAATGAATGACGTGAAGATGACCTTCATCGAGCACCTTGCGGAGCTCAGAATAAGGTTGATGAAGGGGCTTGGCGCGATCGCAGTCTTCTCGGTTCTTGGATATCTTTTCCGCGGACAAATCCTGGCAGTAATCAAGAAACCGCTCGGCGAGGCGATTCAGCTTCATGCGTTCGACCTTTTTGAGCAGTTCTACGCGTCGTTGAAGCTTGCGTTCTATACCGGCCTTTTCTTCGGATTGCCTTTTTTCGTCTACCAGATTCTCATGTTTTGTCTGCCTGCCCTGAGACCGAGCGAAAGACGAATGGTCGTTGGCGGGCTCATCTCCGGCGTTGTACTCCTCTATGGCGGGATAATCTTCTCATATATCCTGATACTGCCGCAGCTCATGGCCCAGCTCTCCCGTTTTTTCTCGACAGGCGTCGAGCAGACCTTTTCTTTGACCATGTACGTTGACAAGGTTTTCCATTTTGTTATCGCGTTTGGCCTGGGATTCCAAATGCCCATAGTGCTTGTGGTGCTCGTGCGTGTCGGCGTGATCTCCGTGGAGACACTGCGGAAAAACAGGAAATATATGATAGTCCTGATCTTCGTCGTTGCGGCTGTTCTCACTCCGCCCGACGTGATATCACAAATGCTGTTGGCAATTCCTCTCATGTTCCTCTACGAGGTGAGCATCTGGGTCTCCATTTTGCTCGGAAGGGGTGAGCGCTCGGCATGATGGGTATCGGACCGATGGAGATAGTGGTTATCCTCGTGGTGACCCTCCTCGTGGTTGGCCCGGAGAAAATGCCGGAATTAGCCCGCTCTCTCGCAAGGCTGATGCGCGACGTCCGCAGAATGATGGATGATGCGCGCGGCCAGATCGAAGAGATCACTCGCGAGGAACTCTTAAACAAGAAAGATGTCGACTCGTACTATCGCGATGTCGTTGACACCGTGAAAAAGTCGATCGATGCGCCCGATATCGATACTATCGGCCAGGAGATCAACAAGGAGATGGAAAAGGCCATCCAACAATTGGAAAAAGAACCCGAGGAACCGCCAAAACCGGAAAACCCGCCCGCGCAACCCTCGCCGTAAAGAGGCGAAAGGGGAAAAAGAAGGAAGGAAGAAAAACTCCTAACCCCGGGTGCCCACGCCCGCCGCGCCTTGTTTGGGCCGCAGGGTGAAGGCATAGAAGTTATACGGATAACTGTAATCGACGTGGTGGACGTCAACAAAATTAAAATCGACCCGCAGCGCATCCTCAAATGTCCTACGGTCTTTGATGCATTTCCCTCTATCAAGCTTACATATTATTCGGGCGGGAATATCCAGAACGTTTTCGGGCAACATGCAATCCACAATCACCACGATAGCCTCGCTTTTGCAGACACTGGCGATTTCCTTGAGGGCCTTTTTCATGCTCTCCATGTCAATATGATGAAAGATAACAATGCTGAATACGAAGTCGAAAGTTTCTCTCTTAAAGGGTAAAAGGGTAACGTCTCCACAAACGAATTGCAGCCGCTTTTGCGACTTGCCTGCGAGATACTTCGGATTGATATCGAGCGCGTAGTAGTTGCTCTCGAACAAATGAGCGTACCTCCCTGTGCCGCACCCGACGTCAAGGATTCTTCCCCGCGCGTTCTCAGCAAGAAGCCTTTCAATATGCTTCAACGCTCTTTTCCTGCCAATCGAAAAGATTTCTTGGGAAAGATCATATATAAACGGAATCTCAAGGACTTGGTATATCTTCCGAGACAGCCTCTGGATCAGTCCCTGGTCAGGTTTTCTTTCGGATGCCAACGCAAGAGTCCTCCCTGTTTCAACCTGGTCTGGCGAGGTCGGATTTGGGCTTCTTCACACAGGTTCAATGTGGCGCTAATTTTATCCGGCACTCGCGCATCGATGTATCTATTCTCACGGGCACAATGTCGAACCTGTCCGATGACCCTGCCATGAAAACGAGTTTGTTATACACCGGCTTCATGCGACCGTCGGGAACAAGCTGCAGGAATCTGAAGCTGTGGTCTCCTTTCGCAAGCTTGAGAATCGCCTGCGCTTCCCATCGATCATTCTCCGGTGGGGGAGATTCGGAAGCCGTATTGAATACCCTGACCGTGAATTCATTGTCAACAAAGAGTTGATATGCCTGGGGCGGGAACTCCATCAGCAGATCATAGATTCCATCTTCTTCCAAATGAATCTTCGTCTCAAGGAGTTGAGGCGTCTGGAAATTCGTCTTTCCTTCTGTGCCTTCCACGGTTTGCGGATTATAGGGTGTAATTGGCTCAAAGGGCCGGCGAAATCCTTCGACGTGCTTGCTCGATGCCAACGGCGCGTAACAGAAGACCAGAATCAGAACCAGCGCAACGCCTTCGCGATATTTCCGATCTGAGAGGAGAATTCCAAAAACAGAAAGCAGTCCCATGATACTGAGAGCTAACCCGAGATAGAATGCGCGCGGCTGATAAGAGAAGGTTACCGTGTGTTTTCCGGCCGGAACGGGAACGCCGCGGAAGACGTAGTTTGTCCGGTATATTCTCACCGGTTCTTCATCGACGCTTGCTTTCCATCCCGGGAAGAAGACCTCGCTCGAGAAAAGGAAACCCGGACGCGGAATGTCAATTTCCACCCTGACAAACTCGTTTCGGGATTCAATCATCCTGGCTTCATTCTTGATCTGCAATAATCTGTCCGTTTCGTTGACGGCCCTCTCCGTTCTCCCACTCCTCAATGCGGAAAACTCATGCGGCAGGTCTTCCTCGATGTAGTTCCTGTTCAAGGGGTCAAACTCGGGGGAAAGCATTCTCTCAATGATGTCGGCGCGCGGGAGTTTCTCCACCCCGTAGACAACGAAATGCCTCGGGAGGAAAAACTCCACCCCGAATCTGGTGTTCAACAAACTCCTGACTCGCCTGCTTTCCCGCGTTTTCAAGAAGAAATAATTCGTGTCAAACAGGCTCCCTTCATAACCAGTCATGGAATAGGGGGGATTGTAACTGGGCAGCGTGCTGTTGACGCAGAGGAAAGGCTGGATCATGAGACTGTCGATCCTGCCTATTCTCTCCAACTCCGGCGCCGGAATGTGGTAGTAGTTCGCGTTGAGACGATTGGTTAGTTGAGACCTCGCATCCTTGATCCCGGGGTCGGTCTTGCTGTAGTAAGCGAAACCGACCCGCGGGCCGGCTTCCTTGCGAAAAGTGGAATGCGACAAGTCTGCGACCACTATTGCCACCGCGAGCCAGGGAAAGATGCGGCTTTGCCTTCCCCTCCGGAAACCGGATAATAGAACAATCAGCGCCAGGAATGAGACGATGGCCCACACGGTATAATCGTGGCGGTAGAGTCGGCTTTGCATGTAAGGCGCGAGCCCGGGAAAGAGCCAAATAATCGCACAGATTGTCAAGAGCGCTGCGACTGCGCTCATTACGGCCAATTTGACATTATTCGGAACCGTCCCCTTCCCTGTCAGCGTGTCCATCCCATAGCCTGAGAGCGCTGCGACGCAAAACATGTTTAATATTAGAGTTCTTCCCGGATTCGTGAGCCCCTTGAACAAAGGAACGTAATCGTACACAAATCTCTGAAGCGGAAGACTGAACGCGGATTTTGTCGAGTACACGGCTGTTATCAGAATGGCGAAGACAAAAAACTTCTTATGCTTGTATCGCTTGTCTTGGGATATAACTCCAACGAACGCGAGAATGAGCGACAGCAGTCCCACATAATGATCTCTCTCCGTATATGCGATGGAAGGCAAAATGTAGCCCAAGACAGTTTGTGCGGGTGTGCATCCGTAAATCAGCGTTTCGGCCAGGTCGAACCCACCCTGCCTGTTATAGTGCGAAATATACTCCAGGCCGGGCAGCAACTGAACGGAGACAAGACAGATTGCCAGAGCGATTGCCACGCCAAAGTATAGAAGGGCCAGGGCATATTTCTTTCTGTCAAAGTAGGAATGATGAATCTGTTCCGCAATTGCGTTGGTGCGTAGGGCCGCTGTGTGCGCGGATTTGTTCTCAGAGGACTCCCGGCCTGTGTCGGACTTTGGCCCGCGAACAAGGCGCCCACACAATTGTGCGACGGAGTCATGCTTCTCGACGAGGGCGAAAGCAAGAATGAGGGCAATGAATCCCACGGAATAAATGAAATTCGCCGGGTAGTTTGCGAAGTATGACATGGCAAATAGCAGGGAAAGACATGCGATATGTCTCCTGCGGGGCTGTTGAAGCAGCCTGAATGCGAATAGAACCAGCAACGGGAGCCACATGATACTGTGCGCCGCGCCCGCAGTCCTCATTATATCTTCCAGCCGCAGATTGAATCCCCATACAATAGCGCCCACCAGAGCGCCCCATCTGTTGATCTTCAGGTCCCTCATGAGAAAGTAGAAAAAGCAGCCGGTCAGTCCCTTCGCCGCAAAAAGATAGACGATGAATCTGCAAAACGGCAGTATGTGGTCAGGGTTATTGAACTTGGACAAGGCAATGGTGAGTGGATAAAGGACGCCCGAGAGGGGAGAGGCAAAATATGGCGCCCCAAACCCCCAGTTCGGGAGCCATAGCCCGAGTTCTCCGTTGAGCAAGAGGCCGGTGCTCGCGGCAAGGATATTGTACGTCTGGACGAAGTCGTTCCCGAAAGGGTAAATCTTCGGAAACGGTCCAAAGGCAAAGAAGACGTTCCAATTGACGAGGAGAGGGAGGAAGAGTATCAACGCCACGGGGGCGAGATCAAACTTATATTCTCCGATGGCCTGGCTTATCCGCGTTTTCAACGAGAACTCCTGCAAGTCTTCCGATACTGATTTCCGGGTCGGTTATTCAACAACTGTGCCGGTGCGAATTTCTGCGCATATTATTCTCGCTCATAATTGCTGGATAGATTCGGCTATACATGTCTTCTCTTCTGTGAAGTCCATGAGATGAGAAAAAAGGCTGCCATAAGCCCAAGGCCGGCAGCGGACATCCAGGCTCCGACAAGCAGACTTCTCGGTCGAAAAGAAAACTCTACATCGTGCCTTCCCGCGTCAACGACACAACCCATGAAATCCCCATAGACTCGCACTACCGGCCTCTCCCTTCCATCCACGCTTGCTTGCCAGCCTTTATGATAACTTTCGGACAGAATCAGGAGTTGTTTTGTTTCGGCCAGAGTCGCGACTCGAATCTTGCCAGGATGATCATGCGTGATGGTCGCCTTGCCCGGCGTACCCTCCTGCAGCGCAACCGACGAGGGAACGAGCGCCGTAGTTTCGACATCGATAGTATCGATGTCACTCTTGGGGTCAGAACCGACGAGCGCCTGTGCAACCAGTCTTGCCCTTGGAAGCGGAGCAGGCACTTCCGCTCCATAGACGCTTCCACTCAACGCATACAGCCCTTGCTTGTGTTTCTCCCAAACCCAATGCACGTTTGCCACCCGCAAACGTGCGAGACTCATAGGTTCAAGTTGTTGCCTGGGCGGTATGCAGACAAACCCGCCCGCAATTCGGACCCCTTTCATGAGCCAGACGTTGTCGTCCGACATGAGACGGTACCGCGAGACGTCGGGAGGCGTTGGCGCAAAACCGTAGAAGCCTTCGAGCTTTGTTCCCGGCTCATTATCCCGGATATAAGTCAACCCGTAGATACCCTGATCCGCGACGGCGAACAGAATCATCCCTGCGAAGGCCCATCGTTTTCCGCGCGCCGCCATAATAATAATTGCGCCCGCCAGGATCATGAGAAGCGGATCGGAGAGGATAAGGTTTCTCGATGCGACACCCGAAGCAAAGTGTTGAGCCAATGTCGGGGTCTTTTCGGCCTTGGCAAGGAGAAAGAGTACGGCGAGCGATATGCTTGCGAGGGGGGCCAGCCCCAGCGGCCAAAGCTTCCTCCATGCGAGTCGGCCGCAAGATTGCACAATCCTTGAGATGTCCGTATAGGCAATGGATGCCCCAATGGCCAAGGCAAGTTGAAACAGCAGGATATACCGGCAGGGCGCGCGAAATGCTCCAATAACCGGCACGAGAGTCTGGAGCCGATACAGATAGCCGTGCTGCCCCAGGGAAAGAATTCCCGACAAGGTGGCCAACCCGATGACTCCCGTCGCAAGTGTCCGCAAAGCCCCCAACTCCTTTCTACGGACTATGAGCAGGGCCAATAATATCACTGGAAGTGTCCCTATATATATCTTTAGTTCATATGGGATTCCACGAAACGCAAAGTCGTTGAATGAATATGGCGACAACAATTGCAATATGTGAATCGGGCGCAGACTGGGCCAGTAACGAGACCATGCTGGGTCAGTCCGACTAGTAATAGAAAGGGCGTCCCATGACGGTATAAGTTGAATGCCGCCCGCCAACACGCCGAGCAACTTGGCGATTCCAAGCGCCGAAAGCCGCCCCCAACACCGAAGCGAGAGAAGCAGGAGGAGTGTATACAAGGCTTCGGCCGACGATGAAATCCAGAAGACCTGGGGATGACCCAGAAGCAGTTGGGATGCTGTGAACAGTCCCACGCCTAACTTGGCAAATGCCACTTGGCGCCCATCGATCCCCCGCAACGCAACATCGATTGAAAACAAAAGCCAGGGAATATGCGCAGCGACGGAAACGGCATTATAATGCACATAGTGCAACAGGTTAAACCCCGAGAATGTAAATACGAGTGCCCCAAATACACTCGCGTCGCGCGGAATCTGCCAGCGTCGCAAGAATAAGAACATGCCAGCCATCATGAAAGGATAATTGAGAAGCATCTCAAGGTTGAATGCTGCTCCGAACGGAAATATGCTGTAGAGAATCAGATGAAGGGGGTGGAGCATGCCCGCTCCACCGTCGCCATGGAGGTAGAATCCACATAGGACACTTGGAAGCCACAGGAAGCTGTCGCCTGACGCCAGACTCTGCGCATAGAAAAAGCGCATGGGGAGATGGTATCTGCTAAGGTCATCGTGTTTGTAGACTTGACCCTTGAACAAGGGCAGTCCGAGCAGACAAAGAATGATTAAACCCGCCGCCAGCCCCAGCCAAAAAGAACGGTTCTCTGTTCTGCGTTCATCCATATTCATCTGTACTACTCATTTTCAAAATCACAAATTCTTGTCGTGATTTCTTGCACGAACCTAACGCATATTAGTCACACGGGCGCAATGAATTGCGCCCCTACAGACACGAATCAAGATGCTCCGTAGGGGCGCGATTCATCGCGCCCGATTCGTGCTGTTTGGTTGCGGCTATGCTGCGCTGTACTACTCACGTTCGAAATCATGAATTCGTGTCGCAATTTCCTCTTCTTCTTTTTCGTAAAATCCGTGTCCATCCGTGTGCATCTGTGGCTAAGATGCCTCTTTTTCTTCTTCTCCCCAAATCCGTGGAATCCGTGAAATCCGTGGTTCCCTTTGTTTCTTCTTTTGTTTGGTTGCGGCTCTGCCGCGCTATGTTCATCTGCGGTTAATATCACTGTTTCGGCTTATCGCGTAGATGCGAATCGCCGGGCCGCGCGATCTGCCGGCTTCGCTCGGCCATTCACGCAAAAGCGGAAACTTGAACAACGGATCGTAGGAGCGAAAGCCAAACGCGCGATACCTCGGCCACTGCATTTCGCTTATGACGACGTAGTCATAGTTCAGAACTATTTCCTCGAATGGAATTCGACTGATCGTCCACGCCCATCCCGTCCTGAACTTTCCGGCGAAATACAGTTGCGGACAGTATGCCTCGTACAATATGCGCGAGCCCGCAGGAACAGCCGCAGTTATCCATTCGTATGCCAGCGTTCGATTGTCCGGCCGTCTCATCTCTTGCCATGTCGCGCGTGTCCTTTGAAACAGAATCCAACCGGCGAGAACGAAAACGATAATCAAGGGTAACTTGGCGCGGACCGCTGTTCGTTTCCTCTCCAAAGCTGACAACGATGTCCCGAAGGCGCCCCACACTCCTACTGCGGTCAGGCAACAGAGAGCCGGAAGCGATGGGAGAAGATGACGCGGGAAATATACCTTGGCAGTGCTGACCATTCCCAGAAATAAGATTGACGCAGCGCCGGCCAGAGCGAGCGGCTTCCTGGTAGTTATCTCTCGAGCCGCAAGCGGAGAGAGCAAGGCGAATAAGACAAGAAATGAATGCTGATTGAGAAGGCTATTGATTGCCTTAAAAAGGCTTACCCCTTGATCTGCGCCGGGATGACCGGATGAATAGTGCACGAAGTCATAGGGCATTCCTACAGCGGGGTCGAGAAAAGTCTTGATGTCCAGAATGGAGTATGGCGTGGTTACGACGAAAACGGCAATAGACAGCAGTACGGCAAGCGTGAGCCTGCTCAGGACCCAACGAAACGGTTTCCTGACAAGCCATATGGCCAGAGGAACAGCAAAAAGAACCGCTGCGCCGTTGTATTTGGAGCCCGCGGCCAGTCCGCCAAATATCACGGCGCTCCAGAGATGGCGCTCTCTGCATTGCCCTCGCTCTGCCGAATCTGTAAAGGCTACCAGTTGCATCAATGACGCAGTGACGAAAAAGGCCATAGGCATTTCCAGTGTCACATAAGCTGCGCTTTCACGAACAAGGTTGCTCCCGATGAATGTGAGCCCTGCCAGTGAAGCTAAGAGGGGTGAAGTCATACGCGACGTAAGCCGCAGAATCAGATAGAGCGTGCCTAAGGAGAAGCAAACCGTCGCAATGCGCGCGGTGTGGTAAATATCGAACACTTCGGGATTTACCCCGCGCACGCTCAGGGGCAGACACAACGGGAGAGGAGCGTCGAAAAGAAACTGGAGAAGCTTCAGGATGCCCGCATGCGCGTAGATGACTAGCGACGGGTAATGGAACCAATGTGGATTCAAATCTCCCGTCAGCGCCATCCGCGCCGCTCGACTGATCACATCGGGCTCATCCGCATGATAGATGAATGGGGCGTTGATGTTCGAGTAGCTCCCCCAGTACACTGCTGCAAACGCAAGCAACGCTACATGCGTCGCGAACGAGGAGTAATCACGCCGGGCGGTTATCAAAGCAGTCTCTTAATACCTATCGGATTCTCTCAAATAGCGCTTCTATATCCGACACAAGCAGATTGTCTAGACATGTGGTCTTGCTCTTGAAGCATGAAGGGAATCTGGCAATCAAATCCATATGCAAGGGATTGTACGTTTCGCGATATCTCACCTTTCTCAGTTTGTGGGAGTACCGGTTCCACAGTCCGCGATAGTCTTCCACTGACCATTTGTTCAGTTCGTTCAAAGTGACCGGCGACAATCCTCTCGTGCGTGTGAAGTCCTCGAGTAACTCTTTGGGAAAAAGCAACTGGTGGTAGGGAACAGTGATTGATCTATAGCCATGTGAGCCTTTCGGAGACATATACAAAGGTCCAAAGACGAGATAAATATATCCACCCTTCCTGACCACACGTACGGCTTCCTGCAGGACCAACTCAGGCTCAGGAAAGTGCTCGAATGCGTTATAGGAAAAAACGAAATCGAACGTTTCATCATCAAACCGCAGATGCGCGGCATCCATTTGCAGAAACTTGGCGCCTTCACTGGCCGCTCTCTCATCGAATCCGTCGGCTCTGATGTCGATGGCGGTCGCCATTTTGCCGTGCCGCTTCAGAAAGTAACTCGTCATTCCATCCCAACACCCAAGCTCCAGAAAAGAATTCATGGTATCCGCTCTGTCTTTTACCAGTCTCAAGATTTCCCCCGCCCTGTCTCTTCCTCTCTTTTCTTGGCTTTGGGGATCGCGACCGTAGCTCGTGGAAAAGGGATATTCATCTTGCAGCGATTTCAAGACGTCCAGCCCCAGCCATGCGGGTGTCACCGTCGATTGATCAAGAATACTCCTGATTCCCCGCGTCCTCAGTTTTGTGAAGAGAAGTATTAATTTGTCAAAAACTCTCTTGGGAATGAATTTCAGGAGGAGGGGCCGCAGTATTGGCGAAGAGGCCATCCTCTGAAGAATCGTTTGAATCATCCTGCGGTCCTTCTTATTCGCTAAATCCGGAGGCTGCCGCCCGCAAACATACGGCCTTCTCTTGCGCCTCTTCCGTGATCAATAACATCACGCATGTCCTTGACCTTACTAAGATTAGCCTAACCTAACTTGCAAAGTCAAGCGCCGATCGGCGCAAATCCGGTGGTTGCGGGATTGCGGGTGCATGCTTGACAAATCGTGTCTTATACTCTATTTTGAGATTGCCGCACACCAAGTGGATTCCCGCTTTCAGGGGAGTGACACAGAAACAAACATGCGGATCGCTTCAGGTTCCTTTGAGAATCACGACGGAGATTCCAGGAATCGGGAAAAACAGTACAGAATCATGCGTGAGGCCCATAGTGAAACTCTGTCTTGAATGTGGATGCCGCCACACAGCCGATGACTGGAAGTGCCCGGCTTGCGGACACACGCCGGAATTCAACCACGGATACCCTGTTTTCGCGCCCCATATGATCGAGGACACGAACGGCTTCAAAGCAGAGCTTTTTGCTCCCTGCGCCCAACTCGAGACGGGACATTTCTGGTTCGAGGCGCGGAATGCTTTGCTTATTTGGGTTTTGCACAAGTATTTCCCCGGTTTCAAGAGCTTCTTGGACATAGGCTGCGGCACCGGCTTTATCTTGTCAAGAATCCAGAAGGAGTTTCCGCTCGCGCGTCTTGTAGGAAGTGACATATACACCGAATCGCTTGCCCGCGCGAAATCTCGCGTTCCAGACGGCGCATTCTTCCAAATGGATGCGCGCCATATTCCCTTTGAGAATGAATTTGACATAGTTGCCGCCCTTGATGTGCTTGAGCACATCGAAAGAGACGAATCTGTCCTCATCCAAATGTTTCAGGCGACCGCGCCGGGCGGAGGGATCATAGTCGCCGTTCCGCAGCACCGATTCCTTTGGAGCCCCATCGACGATTACAGTTGTCACAAGCGCAGATATTCGCGCAATGAGTTGGTCGAAAAAGTGTCGAATGCCGGATTTGAGGTAACGCGCGTGACAAGCTTCGTCTCGCTTCTTCTTCCAATGATGATGTTGGTCCGTATAAAGAAATCGAAGAATCCGCATATCCACGACCCTCTTGAAGAATTGAGAATAAGAGGGTTCCTGAATACTTCGCTGACCACGATAATGACCCTTGAACGATTCCTTATCAAGGGAGGGCTTTCCTTTCCAGCCGGTGGCTCTTTGCTTATGGTCGCAAGACATCCGTGAAGCATTCAGACACACGGATTCAAGCGGGCAAGCGATGGGAGTTGCCACCCCCTTCAAGTTGTCTTCTTTGAGCCTCGACGATGAATAAACGGCATGTCTCTGCGAACATCAGACCATCACGACTTTCGATGGAATGTTTGACCCATACTAGTGCCTTCGGTAAAATCACACTGTAAGGACAGCCCTGCTGCGGCTACTCGGTTTCTCATAATGGCCGTGCTCACAAGGTTAAGTGGGAATCTCTTACTGGGTTACGGAATCGCAGGCCTCCGCTCCAGCGATTCCTTGACATCGGAATTTTTGGTGTGATAACATCAGGCTTCAGAACGCAACGGCGGTGGCGCGGAGGTGCGCTCCTCGCCCCGCCGATTACTTTTGGTGGAGTTAGTTGGCGACTGTGGTATCAATGTCGTCGTGCGGGATGTTTGCCGTACCAAGGTTGTCATTCTGAGCAAAGCGAAGAATCTCGGGGGAAATCGTTCAATATGCTCCTCAAAGAGGATTCTTCGCTTCGCTCAGGATGGCGGTGAGGACGTTGGTCTCGCATATCCCAATAGTCTAGGATACAGGCAAAACAAATGACGAAGAAAGTTTGTGTTCTCGGCCTTGGCTACGTAGGTCTGCCCACAGCGTGCATGTTTGCCGTACAGGGCTACCACGTTGTCGGTGTCGACGTAAAGCGCGAAGTTGTTGAAACCATCTCGAAGGGCTCGATCCACATAGAAGAAGCCGGCCTGAAAACGATGCTTCAGGCCGCAATAAACAGCCGGAATCTGGTTGCCCGAAACGAAGTCGAACCCGCAGACGTATTCATCATCGCAGTCCCGACTCCGCTTGCGCCGGACAAACGCGCCGATGTCAGCTTCGTGGAAAGCGCCGCCCGTTCGATTGTTCCTGTGCTGGCGCGCGGCAATCTCGTGGTCCTGGAGTCCACAGTCCCTCCCGGGACAACCAACGGTCTACTTTGCCGAATCCTTTCTGAGACGGGTCTGAATCCGGGTGTCGATTTCCATGTTGCGCACTCCCCGGAACGCGTGCTTCCGGGCAACGTTTTTAGCGAACTGGTGTCAAACGACCGCGTCATAGGTGGAATCACTCCCGAATCGGCCCAATTGGCGCGTGATCTGTACATGAGCTTTGTCGAAGGAGAGATACTCCTGACCGATTCGACTACGGCCGAGATGGTGAAACTCACCGAGAACACTTTTCGCGATGTGAATATTGCCCTCGCCAATGAACTTGCCTTGATAGCAGCGGAATATGGTGTGGACATATTCAGCGTCGTCGCTCTTGCTAATCGGCACTCGCGTGTCAATGTTCATCAGCCTGGGCCGGGAGTCGGCGGCCATTGCATCCCGGTTGATCCGTGGTTCATCGTCGAGAATTCTAATGAGGCGGGAAAACTCATCAGACGCGCGCGAGAACTTAATGATTCGATGCCGGAGCGTATTGTGCAACTCGTCGAACATGTCGTCGGGCCGGCTCAAGACGCCAAGATCAGCGTCTGGGGCGTCGCCTACAAGGGAAACGTGGATGACACCCGCGAGACGCCGGCGGCGCCTATAGTTCATCTGCTGAGAAAGCGAAACTATAAGATTAGCATATTCGATTTTCATGTCAGGAATTTCGAGTGCGAGATTGACAGCCTCGAGAGCGCGGTCAATGCGTCCGACGCTATTCTGCTGTTGGCGGACCATAAAGAATTCAAGTACCTCGATCCTCACGTGATCGGACAGAAAATGCGGCGCAGAATCGTCATAGATACGCGCAACTGTCTCGATCCCGCGAAATGGAAGGGCGCCGGCTTCGATTTCCATCTTCTGTGGAAGAAACTGTAGGGGGAAAATTGGGGACACCATGCCGCATGGTGTCCCCGATTTTCCAAGTCGCCTGCGCGGGATTGATGAAAACGACAGACCTATAAGCCATGAAGAATTCGGACGAAATCTACTGCACCGTCGTTTCTCCTATGTTCAATGAGGAGGCCAACATCGCTTCTACGGTAGCTGCCATCGAAAAGGTGATGGCCCGTATCGGCAAGCCGTGGGAACTCATTCTCGTCAATGACGGCAGCACCGATCACACACAGGCCGCCGCCGAAAAAATTTGCCGCGAGAAACCGTTCGCGCGCTTGCTCTCATACATGCCCAACAGAGGAAGGGGCAAAGCGCTCCGGACCGGTTTCTCAGAGGCAAAAGGGCGATTCATCATAACAATAGAATCAGACTTGAGTTGGGACGCATCGCTCATGCCCGAGATGCTGCGGATTCTGGAGGCGGGCGAATTCGACCTGGTTTTGGCGTCACCGTATACTCAAGGGGGCGCAGTCGAGGGGGTGCCCCCAGCCCGCCTGATGATCAGTCGCATCGGCAACACGATTCTCAGTATGGTGGTTCCGGGCAATTTCAGGATGGTCACGCAGATGTTCCGTGCATATCGGCGTGAAGTTCTCGATTCGCTTGAACTCGAATCGGACGACAAGGAAATCCATTTGGAAATCCTGTCAAAAGCGCTCGCGCTGGGATACCGCGCCCGGGAGATACCCGCGGTTCTTCGCTCTAGAAGAGCGGGCAGGTCCAAGTTCAATTTCGGCAAGACGGCTGCGTCGCACCTTGCCTTTTCATATTTTGAGAAGCCCATTCTGTTGTTCGGTCTCACCGGTTTCGGTTTCCTGGCGCTCGCTCTCATTATCGGTCTGTATCTCGTGATCGAGTTCTCACGAGGAAGGCTCAACCCTGACCGGCCACTGATGACGTTGCTCGTCATACTCATTGTCGGGGGACTCCAATTCGTATCGCTGGGCCTTGTCGGGACCCAGATAGTTCAGCTTCGCAAGGAGGTCTACCGCATCCAGATGGAGAATCGAAGGCTGGAAAGGCAGATCACTCGTGAAAGAGGCTGAGGTGGCAATGCCCGGGCCGATGCGCCATTCAGTCTGTCTGCTTACCAACGCCTATCCCGATTTCCCTGACTCCAACCGGGTGGTATTCCTTCGGAACCTCGCACAGTTGCTCGCACGGAAAGACTGGTCGGTCACAGTCGTTGCCCCCCGCATATTCTCCGCGAGCCGCCCCTTTGATGCGGAAGGTGAAATCGAAATTCACAGGTTTTCCTCTTTCATGGGCGGCAGACTGCTGGTCGAATACCCGCGTACGCCGGCTTTCCGGCTGATTGGATACATGGCGGCAGGACTCTTATCCGCCGTCCGTTCCGTTCACGCAAGAAAATGTGACGTAATCCACGCGCACTGGGTTATCCCGGCGGGAGTGATAGCCCTAATGGCGGGATGGCTCTGCAGAAAGCCTGTCATCGTGACCGCCCACGGCTCCGATATCCTTCTTGTCTCTCAAAGGAATCCGATCATGAAGTGGTTCTCCGGCTTCGTGCTGAAACATGCTGACGCGGTCACCTCGGTTGCGAAACACCTGACAGACGTCATTGTCGCAATGGGGATCCCGCGCGAGAAAATCCTGACGTTCCCGATGAGTGTAGTAACAGAAGCATTCACTGATAATGGCCCCGTGCACCAGGGCTGGATTGGTGAGATGGTGATTTTCAGCAATAGGAGCCTGTATCCTGTTTATGATGTTGAGACACTGGTGGAAGCCACTCCCGCCATCCTCGAGAAATTTCCCCACGCGCGGATTGCCATCGCGGGCGAAGGCCCGGAGTCTCAAAGAATCGCATCTGTCGCCGGAGATTCAGGCGTTGGCGATCGAGTCCGGTTCATGGGGAGCATAGCTCACGAACACATGCCCGAATATCTTCGGGCCGCATCAGTTTATGTTTCGACTGCATTGTCCGACGGCGCATCGGTATCGCTGCTCGAAGCTATGGCATGTGGAACGTTTCCCGTCGTCGCCGACATCCCGGCCAACCGGGAATGGATCAAGGACGGAGAAAACGGTTTCCTGTTTGCCCCGGGCGATGCTAAGGCGCTCGCCCGCAAGATCGAGGACTGCCTCGGCCGGCCCGCGCTTAGAGAACGGGCGCGTGAAACAAATGCACGAATCATCAATCAGAGGGCTCAATGGAATTTGAACGTAGAGAAGCTGCTCGCGCTATACGAGAAAGCTACGATTCGATAATCAAGGCGGACAAGGGAAACGGCCTGCGCATTTTGTTCCTCGCGCTGACCGTGGACGTCGGCGCCTATCAGGGTGACAGCACCCACGTCATCGAGTTGATCTCGAATCTGCGACAGATGGGACATCGCATCCGCTGGATCGCGCGACAAAGCCGCAACCGTGAGACGTGGCCCGACCCGCTTTTCCACTGCGTCAGTCGCGCACCCAAGCCGAACAGCGACTTGCTTCGATTGATTCAACTCTTGTTCTCAATGGCGCGGGGCGCATACTACATATTTCGTCATACACGCAGTTGTGACCTCATGTACTCGCGCGACCGGTTCTCCCTCTTGCTCGCGCTGATTCCCTCGCGAATCTTTCACAAACCGCTGGTTTACGAAGTCAACGGCTTGACCAGCGAGCAACGCAAAATGCATGGCGGCCATTTTCTCAATAGACTGTATGTCCGGTTGTTGGAAACACTCGATGAGGTCGCTTTCAAAAATGCTGTCTCCGTTGTCTGCGTGACCGATGCCATCAGGGACTTCTATTGCGCGCGTCACCATGATTATGCCGACAAATTCCGGACCGTAAACAACGGCGTCAACACGAAACTTTTCCGTCCGCTGCCGATTGGCGGTGAGGTCACCGAGTTGAGAAAATATCTCGGATTCGATGAGGGAGATGAGGTTGTCGCCTACGTCGGGAACCTCGCGCTATGGCAGGGCGTCGAATACCTTGTGCGAAGCGCCCCCATAGTCCTCAAAGAGAACCTCGCAGTCAAATTCATGATCGTGGGAAATGGTCCCACATATTCTCAATGCCTGGCTCTGGCTGATGAGCTAGGGGTCGGTGACAAATTCAAATTTGTTGGAAAGGTCGGCTACACTTCGTTGGGACACTATGTCAACGTGGCCGATGTATGTGTCGCCCCTTACACTCGAGAGATTCCAAACTGCCCCATCAAAATCTATGAGTATCTCGCGTGCGGGAAACCCGTTGTCTGTTCGGATATTCCGGGAGTCAATAACCTCAAGAGAGCCGACGTTCTTGTTTTTGTCGAGCCCGAAAACCCACAAGCTCTGGCCTCGGCCCTCCTGAAAGTCCTTGCAAACCTGAATCTCAGGACTGCTCAGCGAGAGCTTGGGCCAAAGGCGGTGGCTGGCTATTCTTGGGTGGACACCGCAAGCAAAGTGGCTGCGATTTGCAGCGAAGCCGTGAGGAAAACCCTTGCAACACCAGCCTGACGGTTCCGAAAGAAGTCTTCACGATAAGACTGTGTCGGGTCTCCTTTGGAGCGCCTTGAGCCGGGTCGGACAACAGGCAGTGCAGTTTGCCATTGCGATTTTGCTGGCGCGCATGCTCACCCCTGAAGAGTTCGGTCTGATAGCCATGATTACCGTATTCACCGGCTTCGCAGCCTTCTTTAGCGAAATGGGATTCGGCGCGGCAATCATACAGAGACAGGACATCGAGCAGAGACACCTAAGCTCCATTTTCTGGCTCAATGTTGCGGCAGGATTGATTCTCACCGCTATCGTCATGGCTCTTGCTCCTTTTATAGGCTACTTCTATGGAAATCCGATTCTTATCCCTCTCACATTGGCAATCTCGCTGAACTTTGCCATCGGCTCGCTCAAGGTCGTTCAAAATGCTCTGATAACCAAGAATCTGGACTTCAAGCGCATGACCACAATCGAAATCCTCGCCATCTCGGTGGCGGGCGCCATTGCCGCGGGGATGGCTATTAAGGGATTCGGTCCTTGGAGTCTCGTGGCGAATTCTTTGTCCGCAACAATCGTGTCGGTAGCCGCCATATGGTACGTATCCGATTGGAGGCCGCAGTTCGTGTGGGATTGGCGGGCGATAAAGGAACTGCTCGGATTCAGCGCAAACCTGACGGGTGGGAGAGTCATAAACTATTGGACCCAGAACATCGATAATATGCTCATCGGCAGATACCTTGGCGCCATCCCGTTGGGTGCTTATGACCGTGCGTTCGGTTTGATGATGCGGCCGCAATACGAAGTTGCAGCCGTGTTGTCAAATGTGATGTTTCCCGCATTATCAATCATTCAGAACGACAAAAGGAGAATCAAAGAAATCGTCCTCAAAGCCGGCCGGGCGATTGCGCTCGTTACTTTCCCCATGATGATGGGGCTGCTGGTGGTGGCGAGGCCCTTTGTCCTCACTTTATATGGAGAAAAATGGGAGGGAGCAATCCTTATCCTTCAGATTTTCTGTCTCGATGGTATGGGGAGGTCTCTCTGGTCTACGGCAGGGTGGATTTATCTCACCCAGGCTCGGACTGACCTTTTGTTCCGATGGTTGCTTCTGGCAGGCGTTGTCAAAATAGCGAGCATTATCATCGGTCTGCATTGGGGCGCTGTAGGCGTGGCTGCCGCCATAGTTCTCAGCGGCTACATTATTCTCTGGTATCCATCGTGGGCGATTCCGGGCCGCCTCATCGACTTGACGTTCCGCGAGGTGTTGAGGAACGTTGCTCCAATCTTCTCCTGTTCCGCCGCAATGGCGTTGGCCGTGGCGCTTGTCGGACTCCTCTTGCCGACAATGTGGCCGCCGTGGGCAAGGCTCGCGGCTCAAGTTCCACTCGGGATGGCTCTTTACACTATTCTGTTGCGCTCCTTCAGAATACAGGCATATAGTGAGGCCAAGAAGCTGGCAATTGAACAATGGAATATGCGCTACAAAGCTCGAGGCGTCGCAGTCATTGAACAAGATCAAATACACTGAGGTCAAGCTCTATAAGCTTCCTGTCTTGCCCCCGGTCGCCTTGGTGAAAGCAGAATTCCAAAAGATACACCCGGGCGCCGGACTAGGACTGATGCGGGAGTCAGACTACAGAAGACTCTCATACGTTTACTCCTGTATCAAGCATTTCGGTTCCGTGCTGGACATAGGCGTTGCCTCCGGACAGTTCATGAATATTCTCGCAATGTCCGGCAAATTCAAAAGGGTTTGTGGAATTGATATCGAGCAGCATTCGAAATATGCAAGGTTCACTGATTCCTACGAAATCCATACCGCCGGCGTTGACAATATGCCGTTCGGGGAAAAGGAATTTGACGTTGTTACTTGTATGGAGGTTCTGGAGCACTTGGATAGCGACACATTTCAGAAGGCCCTCGGCGAAATCCGCCGAATCTGCCGCTTGCAACTGATTGTGACAGTCCCCCTCAATGAGGACCCTTTGCCGCCGTATCATCGACTGAGGTTTACCGAGGAGGATGTCGCCCGTTACTTTCCTCATGCAGGCTATCGTTTGCTGATAAGACATCCGCCACGCAGATTATCGTGGTTGTTGAATAGGCCGCCACTTATGTCCTGGCTCCTGATCGAGGAGAACTACGCCTAGGATCAGCATGAAAATCCTTCACGTTTTTTATGACATCGGCCGTCTGTCGGGCTATCAGATAAGAAGCAAATGCATCGTAGCCAATCAGCAAAAGCTGGGCCTGGACGTCAACGTCGCTTATCTTCCGAGGCGACCGGGCAATCGCGTCGAGACGGTTTTTGGCGGCGCACCCGCCTTCGGCCCTGACATTCCGCGAAATCTGAGGCGCTTGTTTGACTCAGAGACGCCCGTTCATATGCCGGAGGCGTTGCAGCGTTTTCTCACGCGGCGTTTGCTAAGGCTGCGGATAGGAGAGATTGCAGATACGACGCGACCGGATATCATCCATGCGCATTCATCCTGGATGTCTGCCGCCCAGGGTTTTGCTGTGGCGCGAAAGCTTGAGATTCCCTTTCTGTACGAAATGCGAGGTCTGTGGGAAGAAGATACAGCGCTGGAACAAAAAGGCAGCAAGTTGGGTTTCAGCTATCAGTATTTCAGAGCTCGCGAGAATCATCTTATTCGAAATTCTGACGCAGTAGTTGTTTTATCAGAAGGACTCAAGAAGGAGGTTGTTTTACGTGGCGCAAACCCTGAATGGGTCGGCGTTGTGCCAAACGGGGTTGATACCGATGAGTTTGTGCCGAGACCGCGTGATTCGCAGTTGGCCGAATCCCTCGGTTGCGGCGCAAGAACAATCGTCGGCTATGTCTCTTCTCTGCGGTTGCTCGAGGGGATACGGTACTTCATCGAGGCGCTGCCCAAAGTCGATAAGCAGGCATTCGCCCTCATAGTCGGCGATGGCCCTGAAAGAGATGCGCTCGAGAAACTCGTCAGCGACCTCGGCATCAATGACAGAATCAAGTTCACCGGCGCAGTTCCGCACGCGGAAATAAAGAGGTATTACTCGATCATAGATATCTTTGTTGTTCCGCGAATCAATGTAAAATCATGCCATATTGTCACTCCCCTGAAACCGCTCGAGGCAATGGCTATGGGCAAATGCGTCGTCATGAGCGACGTCGGAGGGCTGAGAGAGTTGGCAAATGGAGACGAGACGGCAGTCTTCTTCAAACCGGAAGACAGCAGCGACCTCGCTGAAAAGCTCAATATGCTCATCGCGGACCGGGGATATCGACAGAAGCTCGGTGAAAACGCGCGCCTGCATGTCGTCGAAAGAAAAGATTGGCGCAAGGTCGTAAAGGCATACCTCCCACTCTATGAGAAATTGGTCAGGTAAGCAGCGCCGGGAGCAGCCCGGGAATGCGCAAACTCGCAATGGCGATCATACGAGCGATGTCATGAACATCTGCATGTTGTTCCAGGAATATTATCCGTCTGACTTCCGCATTGAAAAGGAAGCGCGCACACTTATCGGAGCGGGCCATAAGGTATTTCTCATTTGCCAGCGCAGGAAATCCGAACCACCTTATGAGACGGTTGACGGCCTGCGCATATATCGAGTGGACGAATACCCCCTGCGAGGTGATCTGCTGTTCTTTCAAACTTTGTACTACAATCCGCGTCGGTTCCAAAGACTTTGCGAAATCATAGATTCTGAAAACATTCATGCGCTTCATGCGCACGACCTGCCGACCGTCCTTACAGCGGCTCGAGCCGCGAAGAAATACGGTCTCCCGCTTGTTTTCGACATGCGTGAAAACTATCCGGTCGGTATCCTCTACTGGAAGAAGCGGCGACCCTGGCATCTTCTTGTGAGCAACGTCTGGCTCGCCAGGCTGGCCGAAAGAATCTGCATAAGACTGGCCGACCGCATTATTGTGGTAAGTGACGAACAATGGGATCGCATGGTCTCCTTTGGAGCAGGCGATAAAACACGTATTATCATGAATACCGTTGATCTGTCATTCCTTCATGCCAACGTGTCCAAAACTACGCCGAAACCGTTGCAGGGTTTTGTCGCCGTTTATACCGGCATGTTGAATCGTCACAGAGGACTTGATACTGTCATTTCGGCGATGCCCCTGGTTCGCAAATCTGTTCCTTCGGCAAGATTGAAAGTGGTCGGTGACGGCAACACCAAACCGGAATTAGAAAGACTGACAGAGCAACTCCATCTCAACGACTATGTTGAATTTCTCGGGTGGGCCGATATTCCAACAATGTACGGACACATACAAGAAAGCAGCGTCGGCGTCATACCACATCGAAAGAATCCGCATACGGATTCAACTATCCCAAACAAATTGTTCGACTACATGGCCTTGGGAAAACCTGTCGTCGCGTCTGATCTCAAACCACTGCGGCGAATAATAACTGAAACTGATTGCGGTCGCATATTCCAGCCGGACGATCCGAAATCATGTGCTCAAGCGCTTATCGAGTGCAGCGACTTATCGCGTGCAACGGCTTTTGGGAAAAACGGCCAGAGATTCGTGGCCACAAAGTACAATTGGCAGACGGCCGCAAACACTCTCCTGGACGTCTACAGATCTTTGTAAAGGCGCTTCAATTGGCAAATAAACCCAAGAAAAGAAGAAGTTTTCCGCAACCGTCGAGCGTGCCGGCAAGCAGTAAACCCAAGTCCGGCCCGCGTCACAGCCTGCAAACTGCCATTGTGGCCCTAATCCTGCTTGCGAGCATATTCCCTTATCTCAACATCTTCAAGAACGATTTTGTCGGATACGATGATCAGAATCTGATTCAGAATAATAGGGAAATTCATAGCCTCACGCCGGAAAACGTCGCCCATATGTTTGTCCCGCGCACGCGAGGCAATTACCAACCGATCCGTACGCTCTCCTATGCGGTCGACTACGCTGTTTGGGGTGCGCGCCCCTTCGGATTTCACCTTGCAAATCTGCTTCTCCATGTCGTGACGGTCGTTGGAGTGTGGTTGCTGATTCGCCATTTGATGCCGGAACCCCTTCCCTTTCTTGCCGCATTGATTTTCGCGGTTCATCCCATTCATGTCGAGAGCGTGACGTGGATGTCGGCGCGCAAAGACGTGCTTTCGCTGGCTTTTTTCCTGCTTGCAATCCTCGCCTACGAGAAATCACAAGACAAACAAGGTTGCGAATACGCCACGCAACCGTTGCAAGATATGAAACGACCCCGCAGGGACATGGCTCGCCGTTCCCCGGCGAACGGAATCAACGATTCTCGGACCGCTTCCCTTCCCTTGTACCTGGCCTCGATTCTCTTTACCGGCCTGGCGCTCCTCTCGAAATTGACGGCGCTATCCCTGCCTCTTTGCATTTTGCTGCTCGAAATCTGCCGCGACGGCTGGCCGAAGGTCGGCGGATTCGCTCGAAAAGTCGTCCGCCTTGCGCCGCACATTCTGCTGGCATGCGCCGTAGTCATATTGAACTTCATGCGCTTCGGAGTCGCATCATCACACGGCGATGCGCTCGCGGGTCTTGAGGGAACGTCCGGCGCATTAACGCACGACATAAGGCTGAGCATGCCGCTCGTCGTCTGCCGATATATCGGCCTCCTTATCTTGCCTTATGGTTTGGTCACTCACTATGATGTGGCTCAGATATCGCAAATCTCTGACTTGCGGGCTTTCATTCCCATTCTAGCGCTCGCCGCAATGATTGTGTTCGGCGCTCTTTGCTTCATCAGGGGCCGAAGAGCACAGGCCTTCGGTATTGGCTGGTTTGTCATTACCTTTCTGCCGACGTCCAACATCTTTCCAACGGCTTCAATGATGAACGACCGCTACATGCACATTCCGTCCGTTGGGTTCGCAACGCTGCTTGCAATGGCCTTGTCGTACCCGGCGATAGGGATGTCTAAGAATCGGATATCGACGATCAGGATGATCACGATCATGCCCGCCGTCATCATCGTATTGCTGTTCTCCGTTCTCACGATTCGCCGTAATGCCGACTGGCGTGACACAACGGCTCTATTCACCCGTACTCTTCGCATGAACCCCAGGAGCGTCCAGGCCCGTCTCACTCTCGGGGCAATGAGCGCCAAGTCTGGCGATTATGACTCCGCCATCAAGATGTATCGTGATGCGCTTGAAATAGAGCCGGGTGATTATCGCGTTCTCTATAACCTCAGCATATCGTATCAGAAGGAGGGTCTGAATCTTTTGGCCGTCAAGGCCCTCGAGGAATCGCGTGAGTCAAACCCGGATTTTCTGCCAACGCGGTTCAACCTCGCTGTGGCCTATCATGAGCAAAGGCGCTATGAACAAGCCATCGCGGAGCACAAGGAAGTTCTTCGGCTTTCCCCCGTAAACGCCGCCTCCCACGGCGACCTCGGTCGCATCTACTCTGAACTCGGCGACATGCAAACAGCCCTTAAGGAACTGAACCTGGCCTTGAGCATAAAACCAGACCTGATACCCGCTCTCATCGACAGGGCGGATTTGCTTGTTCGGCAAGGTCGGCGTGAAGAGGCTGAGATGGACTTTCAGCGACTTGAAGCTCTGGGGGTCAAAACCGGGGATTTGCGGCGTTCAATGCCAATGTCAAATTAAGAAAATCGGAAAAATGATGCGACATTAGGAAAGGTAGAGAACGCGATGCGACACTGAGAAAAATCGGGGACACGATGCCGCATCGTGTCCCCGATTTTTCTTAATCCCGTACCGTCTTGCGGCTTTTCTCCATGCCGTACCGTCCTCCAAATCCTCTCGGTACGGCATCTCGTCCCCGATTCTCCACTTCAACACGATGTCCTCCGTAGGGGCACGGCGCGCCGTGCCCCTACAGCAATTATCGGACAGATTCTCAGTTCCTTCCTGACAACGGCCGGCGACTCAACTCCTCCGGCGTCGAGTATATTGTTATCCCCTCCCGCATAAGCCTGACAAGGTGATCGAAGAATCCGCGCGCCTGGGTTTGCCACGAGGATGCCGATCCGATCTTGCCGGTCGTCAGCAGGCCCGCCGCTCTGAATTCCTGCCAGAAGTAAGCGCGCAAGTCCTCGCGTTCCTTCTGGTCTATTCGTTGCTTGACGTAGTGTGGGTCTAACGGCCTGACGCGTACCACCACCAGATTTCCGCTCCAGTCGCGGCATCTCAAGTCGTACGTGGCCTGCACTCTGACCGGCAACGGGAACTCATCTTTCATCGTATCTTCAAGAGCATGATAGTAGGCCACCGGCGCCAATGATACCCCGAGACCCAGAACCTTGCCGTTCAGTTTCAGTATCCGGTCCCAAGGAGAGTCAGGGCCGAAAGTGGAAGGGGCAAGATGGTGAGATTCCGTCACGTATTTTGCATGATGGCCTACGGCCGAAACAGAGTGTGTAGGATGAATGCTCCGTTGTATATTGGGAAACTTAAGAAAGGCTGACGGTATGGCGCCAAGATATGTCCCGTGACGGCGCGGGTCAAACATGTATTTGTCGGCTGCGAGACAAGTGTTGTAGCAGCTATGCTCCAACATGTGGTAGGTTGGAATGACGAGCGTCCCGCTCGGTGTCACGGTCTCGAAGAGCGCCTCCAGAACCGTTTGCGCTCCACCATCAACGTATCCGAGACTTTTCAGCGACGAGTGCACCAGGACAACGTTGTCCTTCACGATTCCCAATGCGTGCAAATCATCGATGAGCCGTCGTTTGGAGATAGCCGGCTGAGAATTCTTGATCTGACGGCGTCGGATGGGCTGTATAAGCCTATCCTTTGCTTCCTTGAGGCGCACCCGCAGTGCCCAGAGCATTTCCTCAAACCCCTTCTCTTTCCCTTACCGCTTTCTCCAACATGTTTGCGTCTACAAAGAACTTGCAGGCCCAATTGGGAAACTCATACTTCAAATAACCGCCGTCCACAGGAAACGACCCCTTTATTGCGCCCCGCTTCTCGGACGAGCCTTCACATATCATGCTTCGCCGGACATAACGGGTCAAGGCGTATGCGGCATCCCGGTATCGTTCATCTCCCACAAAATCGAATAGCATCAGAAAGCAGATGGCGATTTGTACGCTTCCCGTCAGGCAAGCCCAGTTCGCCGCGCTTCTCCAATCAGGATAAAGCCTGCCTGGCAGGAAGCCATCCTCTCGCACAGCGCTGAGAACACCATCGGCCGTTTTGCGGGATGACTCTAACAGGACAGCGTCCCGGTTGAACCTGTAAAGCTCAAGAATACCCCTCAGCGCGTAACCCAACGTATGTGTCAACGGTCTTGTGGGATCGCCGGTGCAACACCTTTCAAACCAGCCATTGTCTCTTTGCAACTTCAGCGCCCACTTTACGTTTGCAGTCGCGGAATCAGCGTAAGGTTTGTCCTGCTCTAAACGCGCTGCCTCCAATATTGCCCATGCGACGTGCGTGTCGTACGCTTTCTCACCCCTAAAGCGAACCCCGGGCTGGTTCCTGCGCCAGGCCCCATCTTTATCTTGTGTCTTGACCAGCCAATCGGCCGCTCGAATCATTGGCTCGCGATATATGTCTCCGAATTCGCGGACACCGCTCGCCAGACCGAGCAGGATTTGGCCGGTGTCAAACGTCGCAGGGAGAGGCGGCGTCGCCCCGATGAGTCCTGCTTGGAAGCACCCGTCAGGAAATTGAATTGAGACGAGCCAGTCAAGCATGCGTTGAGCCCGCTGGCGCGCCCACGTGTTGCCACTGAGTCCGGCGTACGCCAACATGGTCGGCACGATGTAGCCGGTTGTCTCAGGATACGATGCCGCCCAGCCTTCGATGAGGCTGTAACGCGCAGAAACCCCGCCGTCATGCGAAGTGGAACAGTCTTGAGCAAACCTGAGCCAATTCGCTCCGAGTTCGATCGCCTTTTCAATGCCGGGATCTTCTGAAGGAAGCCCGAGTCGGTCGCGGCGGGCTTCAAGCCTTGCATTCTCAGGCAATGTATATTTGATCAGTTTTGCGGCAATCCAACGGAGAGATTCGCTGGTCTTTCTGAGCATAAGCGCAGCCTGAAATCGGCCCCCCCAACTGCACAATCGAGCAAATCAATCACGAAACATTTGCAGTATACACGCGCAAGAAAAGCCATGTCAATGCCGGATTAAGGGATAAGTGCGCCAAATAAGAGGTGCTGAGTCTGCCCCGAGTTTGACAGGCCAACATGGTTCGACTATAATTTCAAAAACAGGCGTTTGTGTTTGCCGTAGTTGCAACCAGCCGCTATCACGCAACAAAAACCTCGGATTTCAAGAACTTGCACAAACTATTCTGATGCGTAAAATCCCCCGTTTCAAGATATTCCTTCTTCTCGCGCTGTCTGCAACCCTCCTGCAATGTGCTGACAGGCCACAAGTTTCAGTCAAGAACGAGATGAATGTTCTCCTTATTACAATCGATACTCTTCGCGCCGACCATCTCGGCTGCTACGGCTACACTCAGCACGTTTCGCCCTCTATTGACGCCTTGGCCCATAGGGGAGTTCTATTCAGCAACTGCATAAGCCAATGCCCCATGACCCCTACGTCGCACGCTTCCATACTCACTGGTCAGGATCCCTACCGTCACGGCGTGCGTGAGTTCCTCAGCAAAAGACTCAAGCGAGATACTCCCACTCTGGCGACCCTTCTGAAGAATGCCGGCTATCAAACCGCTGCCTTCGTCAGCGCATACTCTCTTGAGAAACAAAAATATGGGCTGGACAACGGGTTCGATGTTTATGACCAGAGTTTCTGCGAGGAGCAAGACGCCGAACACTTCGACCAGGAAAAACAAAGGGTTAATTCTCAGCGCCAACAGAACCCGGTGCAGAGAAGGGCCGACCTGACCGCGTCTCTTGCCGTGGACTGGTTGCGCCGGATTGACAAGCGCCCGTTCTTCCTGTGGGTCCACTACTTTGATCCTCATGAGACTGTCCTCGTGCCTCCAATCATTCCCGGTCTCTTCGAGTATTCGGTCAAGGGCCCACTGACTCCTGTTCATCTGCAAATGTATGATGTCGAGATAAGGTTCGTGGACTTGATACTTAATACTTTGACCAGCGAGCTCTTCAAAATGGGATTGGGACAAAACACCTTGATTGTTCTGACTTCCGACCACGGGCAGGGGCTTGACAACCACAACTACGAGTACCATACTCGCGCTCTCTACCAGGAACAAATCCATATTCCCTTGATCCTTGCCGGCAAACCGATACCCGTCGGCGTGAAAGTGGATGCTCTCGCCAGGTCGACGGACATCCTTCCCACCGTGCTTGATATCCTCGGCTATCCGGATGATAAGATTCCCCTCAACTTTGACGGCAGGAGCCTGCGAACTTTCTGGGAAAACACAGGTCGCGAAAAACCCGCTGAAGTCACGGCATACAGCGAAACTTTGTATTCAAAACTCAGAAGCGGCGGCTCGCCTATGTATTCGATGATTGACGGCGACATGAAGCTGATCTATCACGCCGAAGCGCAATATAAGAACGAAATGTATGACCTCGCCCGCGATCCGCTCGAGATGAACAACATATTCACTCAGCAGCCGAAGCATGCGAAAAAACTGATCGGAGAAATCAATTCTCTGCTGAAAGGAACCACGATTTCCACTCAACGGGCAAAAGCCGGGCAGGACAAGGATTGGGAGAACAAGCTGAAATCTCTCGGATATATGAACTAGTGTAAGGAGTATAAGTTCTCTAGCGCCTCTTTCAGCGCTTCCGGCCGACGCGGCGATACTTCGCCGCCCTCATAAACGAGAAACGGGGAACCAACATATCTCTCCCAATCCCTCTGATATCGACTGTCCTTCCCGACTATCCCAAGTTGCTTCACCCTCCGCCAGCGCTCGGCGCAAACCTGATCCTGCAACGAGCGCTCCGGAAAGTAAATATGCCCGCCCAGTGCGCCAATCTTGAAGTATGCTGATTTCCCATAGGACAGCGCCCCATAGGGTATCATCTCGACGGTTACGATTCGGACGGCGTCGAGCGACTCGTCGCCATAGAACAGGCGCAGAGCGTACTTGAGATTGTCAAACCTGAAAACGAGCGCACCCTCAACGGAATCGGGAACATTAAGGAAGAAAAACGTCGTTCCGGATCCCGGGGCCGGGTAGATTTGCGTCGTCTGCTCAACGACGTCACCCGCAATGTCGGAAGCATGCTTCCATATGGTCTGTCTTTGTTTGAGATAATAGCAGCTTGTGCCGGCAAAAGCGATCGCTAGGACGCATCCGAGAACAATTGAATATCTCCTCGATCTCGGGGCCGCCGACTCAGAAAGCCCGAACAAAGCGACCGAAATCAATATCGCCGCCGCACTCGATCCTAGAACCATGTGTCTCTCCGATGGCACCAGTCCCAGGCAGAGGACCGGCGCGGCGCTCACCATAATCCACCATAAAAGGAACGTTGCCCTGAATCTCTTCAGGATCAACGGAACGACTACAACTGCCAGGATGGTGACTCCTCCGACTACCGGAAAAACCACTCCATTTCCTGCAAGCCTGTCGAACCAGTTTAGCGCTAAAGCCCAGTCGATTGGGGACAGGGTCATAATGAGTGAGTACCACAATCCGACTATCAGAATTCTCCAGTCGAAGGCGGTCAGCGCGGGCGGCAAGTGTACCTGCCGCATTACCACGTGTCGGACGGCCACAAAAAGGACGCCAAGCGCAATAAATGGCAGACAGCTTGTCGCGCTTCTCATTATTGCGTTTAGCAAGCGGGAATACACGTCCGCTGTCGTCGGACCAGGACTCTCGCTCTGGCAGGGATGACCTCGATGTTCTCGAATGACTTGTGTATTCCCTCCGGCTATTGCCCCATCTCTGACAGGGTTGCTCGCTCCCAGGAGCATGTCATAGATAAAGACAATTATCGGGAGAGAAATAGCTGATTCCTTTGTCAGCAACGCGCATGCGAATAAGACCAGTGAGCACGCATATGAGGGCGTAGAACGATCCTGCCGCCATCGAATGAAACATATGAGCGATGCCAACGTGAGAATATTTTCAACAGCCCCATTAATGCTCGATATCCAGAAAATAGCTTCGGCGTGCACGCTCGAGGTCAGGAATATGACTGCCGAGACGAGGCCCAACAGCCATCTGCCCGTGATACGCAATCCCAAAACGTAAACCTCAAAACACAGAACAGCAAAACAAATGAGGCTCATCATGTGGTAGCCACCCGACCACAAATGAAACACTCTTCCTAATAACTCGAAGAAGACTTTGATTCCTGGCCGATAGTAGAGGCCCCACGACGGCCTCAGAAATTCCGAAAGCCCTTCCCGCCAGCCGACACTTTCTTGATGGAGCGCATGATAGATCACGTTGTAATCATCGGAATTGAACCCATGCTTTATCGTCCCACCTAAAAGAATGAAGACTAAAGTGAAAAGCAGGAAAAGGAAGACGGCTTTTTTCAGTCCCACGCGCGCCCTCTCAGAGAACTGCTGTTTGTTCCTTAATTGGGGACACTATGCCGCATCATGTCCCAAAACAAGGATAGCCGTGTGTCTCGCAATAGACAAACCCGTGCATCGGGTTAGGGCTCCTAATGCTCTTTTGTCGCAAGCAAAAGCAACGAAAGCCCGAATGGCAAGTCACAGCGTCCCAGCAGCCAGCGCTCCATTCGCATCGCTCCCAACAGAAGCTGGTTCAGCAATCGCAGGTCTTCATGATATTTTATTCGATAGTTTGCCGAAGCCTTCCTGAGTCTTCCGAAGGTGAGCCTCGCAAGCGCAACCGGCCCAAAAAGAAGAGTATTGAAATAGCTGACGCGTTTTACCCTGAAGCCCGCAGACTCTACTTTCCCGAGCAGTTCCTTCTTCGAGTATCGTCGCTTGTGGTGGAGTGCGGCGTCATGAGCGCTCCACAGACTCTCATACGCGGGAACGCTCACGAGCAGATTTCCTTTAGGCGCTGCGACTCTGAACACTTCGCGGAGCACGGCATTATCGTCCTCACAATGCTCGAGCAAGTCGGCCGCAATCAGCAATCCGAATGCGCCCGACTTGAAGGGAAGCGCCCCTGCGTCGGCCCGGCAGAGTCTCGAAATGCCCGTGCCGCGGCAGTAAGCGAGCGCGCCCATGTTGCAGTCCATCCCGAAGATGCGTCCTGCCGCCGTGAATCGTTTCATCATGAGACCGGAGCCGCATCCGATGTCCAGGATCGGCCTGTCTTTCAACGAGTCGGTTTGTGCGCTGGAAAAGAGAATATCGCGTGTGCCGACAAACCACCAGTGATTCTCGCCCAGCCGGAACAACTGAGCGTACTCCCCAGGATTCATTCGACCTGCTCCATTCTTATGCCGTACACTAGCATAATGTCGAAAGGATTGATATATACCACGCGGTCACCCAGCCCAAGCGAGCGGGTCAGCCACCCCGCGACTCTCTCCACCGTTGAGCTATACAGCCCTGCTCTCTTTATGAAGAAATCCACGTCTATATATTTCCCCACGTGTTCCAGGCGAACGGTCTCAAATCGGGACTTGGCGAGCAGGCGCTTCAATGTTCCGGGAGTGAAATAGTACAGGTGTTCCCCCTGTTTGATCCCCATCCAACTTGAACGCCACACTCGAGCAGGGACACTTGCGATGTTCGGAGTAGTAAGCGCGAGGAGCCCACCGGGCCTCAGAAGGCTGTGTGCCTTTTTGAACTCCTCTGCCGGATCAGGGCAATGCTCGATATAGTCCCACATGGTGACAACGTCAAAGCTCGCTGGCTCCATGTCGGCATTGGCCAACAAGCCGCAGAACACGTCCACACCAAGGTTCTTGCGCGCAAAGTCGCATGCGAA
The DNA here is from genome assembly GCA_016215705.1 of Candidatus Poribacteria bacterium. Taxonomy (GTDB): domain Bacteria; phylum Abyssobacteria; class SURF-5; order SURF-5; family SURF-5; genus JACRIR01. The sequence continues at coordinate 65,368 of JACRIR010000209.1, forward strand.
CTCCGATATCTCGACCCCCTGCGCGCGCCAGCCGAGCTCCCTTGCTACCTCGAGTGAGAAACCGGTTGCGCAACCGATGTCCAACAACCTTCCCTTGCGATGGGTCCATCCCTCGATTTCCTTGAGACGTCTGTGGAACGTTCTCGAAATCTTTTCGCGGTCGGCGATGTAATCATCATAGCCCACGGCCCCCGAATCAGCGCTCCGGAAGTATGACTCAGAGTAAAGCTGCCCCATCTCCTGCGAGTCGGGGATATTGTCTGCTCTCACGAGTCCGCATCCATCGCACTTGAGTAGCCCGAGATTGGGATACACGTATCGGGCTGAACCGGACCCGCAGAGGTTGCACGGTTGGAAGTCAATCACTTGACGGTGGGAGTTCATAGCGCTTCTTCCAGTCATTGATGCGCACCCTTACGATCTCGCAGATCATCGGAAAAGTGTCTCGCAGGACGCTGACTCTTGTGAGAGGTGAGTTCTTCCAACTAACTGCGACCTCGCCAACGCGAAACCCGAACTTCCTGGCAAGGTAAAGAGCCTCCACGTCGAAACCAAAGCCGTTGGTGCGCGCAGCCGAAAAAATGGTTGTCGCTGACCCATTCTTGAAATACTTGAACCCGCATTGGGTGTCCAGAATGTCCGGTATCGCCAACAGGCGGACCAACCGGTTGAATACCTTGCCGCTCAATTCTCTGTACCAGGGACGCCAACCAATGATTGCCGATTCCGTCAGAGCCCTTGAGCCGACAACCACATCCAGCCCCCTTGAGGCATGCTCTTCGAGTGTCTCCAACTCCGCTATCGGGGTGGCAAGGTCCGCATCAGACAAAAGTACGCTATCAGACCGCGCTTTCAGCATGCCAGCGCGGACGGCAAAACCCTTTCCCCGATTCGGATGATAGCTGACAAGTCTTACTCCACCATCTTTCTCCGCGTATGCGCCCACGGCGCTATCAGTTGAGTCCGTGCTTCCATCGCTCACAACAATTATCTCATAGTTTAATCTGCGCTCTTTGAGGTAAGCGGATATGGCTTCAATCGTGGGGCCGATGCGTCCAGCTTCATTGAAAGCGGGAATCACTACGGAGAGGTCCAGCTTGTGGGTCATGGAAAGAAAACTCGCGCCATTGCATCTCTTATCAATGTGATCCTCTTCTTTCGATTCTATGCAACAAACTGACATCATTATAATTGCGGCCTGAGATTGTGTCAAATAACGAGATTCTTAGCCTTCACTCCGCATCCATCATTCCTTGTCATTTCCCCGTTCCCTCTAATGTTGCTTCTTCTATTCTCCCTCTTTAGCCGACTTTCGACCTTCGACTTGTCTAATTCCCTTTCGTCCTGCTCCTTCTCATTCATCATTCATCATTGCATGTCGCCCCCCTTCGCCTTTTCCCCCTCAGCTTTCGCCTCTTACCCCGTCACTTTATATTTGACATATTTAAAGTCGTATGTTATACTTATGCCGATTTGGACATTAGGCCGCTCGCCTGCTAAAATGCGTGATTACGCAATATAATATGGCCAAAATAAAAATTGTATGGGGGCACGGCGCTTTTGCGGTTGGGATAACGAAAGGAGTTCGGTCTCATGACGAAAAGGGAGTTGGTAATTGAGGTCGCCAGGAAGCTCGGCTTCACCCAGAACGACGTAGGACGGGTGGTCCAAGAGGCCTTCGATGTAATTACCGAATCGCTTGCCCAGGGTAAACGCCTTGAAATCAGAAACTTCGGAGTATTCGAAGTTAAGACCCGCGACGCCCGTATTGGCCGTAATCCGAGAACAGGCGAAGAAGTGCCTATCCCGGAAAAGCGCGTTGCCACATTTAAGCCGGGCAAACTCATCAAAGAGAAAGTGGAGAATTCCCGCCCAGAACCGGCTGCGCAGTAGCACAAAGAGTCCCGCTTTGAACAGTAAGGCATTACAGCAGGATTATACGTGTGTCCCGTTTCCAATACCCAAAACTCTTTCCCCTCACTTGAGTTATATGTAATAATCGATGAATGCCTTCTCTCGACGACTCGTGTCGAAGACGCTCTCGAAAAAGCGCTGATGGGGGGAGCTGACGCAATCCAATTCCGCGCAAAACGGCTTTCCAAGCGCGGCTACTATGAAATGGCGGTCAGACTTCTATCTCATGCTCGACACATGAGCAAACCGTTCTTCGTCAATGACCATCTCGATGTGGCGCTTGCCATTGGGGCTGATGGTGTGCATCTTGGACAGGATGACTTCCCGTGTCACGCCGCGCGACGATTGACGCCGAAAGGAATGATGATCGGCGTGTCCTCTCACTGTGTCGAACAAGCGATTAGGGCTGCTGCTGACGGCGCCAACTACATTGCAGTTGGCCCTGTTTTCCCGACGACTACCAAGGATAAGCCCGAGCCTGTCGTGGGACTTGGAATGATTTCCAAGGTCAAGGCTCGCATAGGCGCTGTCCCCCTAGTCGCCATCGGGGGAATCAACAGAGACAACGTCTCGGAAGTGGTTCGGTCAGGAGCCGACGGCGTCGCTGTCGCCTCGGCTGTGGCGCTGGCGTATGATCCCGTCGCCGTGGCAATGGAACTAAAACACAGAATCCGTCTCGAACGAGAACGAGTCTGCTAGAATAGTCACATCTCGAAGCCTTCTTTTGCAGAACCGCCAGGAGCCTGGCAGCCGCTTTGTGGGTTGGTTGGGAAAGAAAGGTGAAGTCGGAAACCGGAAGTAAGTCTGTTTTCTTCTTTCCGGAGTTTCCCCTTCTCCTTGTTCCTTTCGTCTTTCGCCTATTCCTCAAAGGAGGGGAGATACCTGTCTATGCCTTTGCCATGCAAAACTCTCACGCCTCTCATTGTTGCTTGCGCCTTATTCATAAGTGCGTGCGGCCGTAGTCCCGGGGCAGGAGAACTCGAGTTCAAAACGACAAAAGTGACACGGGGCGATATTGAACATCGTGTCATTGCAACGGGAAAGATCAAGCCCCTGTCGAAAGTGGAAATAAGATCGAAGGTCGACGGCATCATCAAGACGATCGCCGTTGATGAAGGCGACCACGTATCGAAAGGACAAATCATCCTCGAGCTTGACAAGGATATTCTCTCCTCAAGAGTCAAGGAGGCGCAAAGTTCTCTCGAAAGAGCCCAAGCAAGATATGAGCAGGCCCGGATCGAAGCCTCCACAAGTGAAATGGACTCCGTTCAGAAGAGATACGATCGCCTGAAGAGGCTTTTTGAACAGGGTCTCGTGCCGGAACAGCAACTGGAAGATGCCGAAACCGCTCTTACGATTGCGACAGAGACCCATAAGGCAAGACGGACAGCTATCTCGATGGCGAAGGCGGAATTGTCCGCGGTCACGGCGGCGCTCGAGCGCGCGGAAAACGAACTGAGTTATGCGACAATCGTTTCGCCGGTCGATGGCATAGTTCTGAGTCGCGACGTAGACGTGGGAGGAGCCGTTGCATCGGTAGTTTCGACCATGGGCACGTTGCTCATGACCCTTGGCGATGTCCGGGAAATGCATCTAGTTGGAGACGTTGATGAAAGCGACGTCGGCCTGGTTCGCGAGGGAATGCCGGCGCGGATTACCGTCGAATCATACCCCGGCAAGAAGTTTCAAGGCACTGTCAAGACGATATCGCCTCTCGGCGTCGAAAAAGACAAAATCATGAACTTCGAGGTCGAAGTAACCATCGAGGCGAATGACGTGCCGCTCAGGTCTAACATGACCGCAGATGCCGAGATTATCATTGAAGAACATAAGAATGTGCTGTTACTGCCGCAGAATGCCATCCGCTACAAGCGGGAACAAAGCTTTGTGGAAGTGCCCGACTCCAAAGCGGATACCCACAAGCGCGCTGTGGATGTTGCGCTCGGGATTACCGGTACAAACTTCAGCGAAGTGCTCTCGGGCCTGAAAGAGGGCGATGAGGTCATCGTATCGGGCCAATGAACAACTCTCTGATTTCACTCAAGAACATTACAAAAGTCTATAACTCCTCCGAGGTGGAGGTGCACGCCTTGCGCGGTGTTTCCATCGACATTCAAAAGGGTGAATTCGTTTCCATCATAGGGCCGTCCGGCTCCGGCAAGACTACTTTGATGGATATCATTGGCTGCCTGTCTCGACCCACTTCCGGAGAATACTATCTCGATGGCAACAATGTCAGCAATCTCGACGACGACACTCTCGCCGAGTTGCGCAACAAGAAGATAGGATTCGTCTTTCAAACGTTCAACTTGTTGCCGCGACTGACTGCCCTTCAAAACGTCGAGCTTCCCCTCATCTACGGTGGCGTTACTTCAAAGGAACGAGTCCGGCGGGCCAGAGAACTTCTGGAGTCCGTTGGTCTCGCGGATCGTATTCACCACAAGCCCAGCGCCCTCTCCGGCGGCCAAATACAGCGTGTGGCCGTGGCGCGGGCGCTCGTCAACCGGCCCTCTCTCATCTTGGCCGACGAGCCCACCGGCAACCTTGACAGTAAGTCCGAAGCTGAAGTGACAGCAATACTCAGAGAACTTCACGAAAAGGGAAACACTATTGTCATTGTAACCCATAACCCGGCCGTGGCCGAGCAGGCAAAAAGGATTGTCTCCGTCAAGGACGGCCAGATTATCTCGGACACGCCAAAACAATAACCGACATGGGCCTAACCTGAAACCCGAAACTTGAAACCTGAAACGGCCGGCCGGAACCCGAAATCCCGGACATTCAACGCAACACGCAATACGTAATACGCAACACGAAAGCATGTTTTTTTGCAGAGCGGATCAGGTGCGTCTCTAATATGAATCTCCACAACATCATTGCTCAGGCATTTCAGAGTCTCGCCACAAACAGGTTGCGCTCTGCGCTCACCATGCTGGGAGTCATATGGGGTACCGCCTCGGTCGTCTTCTTGTTGGGATGGGGTAAAGGCTTCATCAACGTGATGGAAACCGAGACGCGCGCAGGCGGTGACGGTTACGTTGTGTTCTGGGCGAAACGGGCTCGTTCTGAGACCGCCGGGCGAAAGGGGGCGCGCCAACTTACCTTCGAACTGAAGGAAATTGATGTCGTTCGCAATCATTGCCCTTCAGTGAGATATGTTACTCCAACCAGGAGAGTGTTCGGTCTCACGAAGTATGAGAATAGGCTGAAAAGCGGACAAATCTGTGGTGTCAACGCGGACGCATTTAATATTTACAACCTGAGTGTCGAGGAGGGCCGTTTCCTTCAGCCCGACGACGTAAAATATCAAAGAAGAGTCATTGTCCTTGGCGCTGATCTGAAAGAGGCTCTGTTCCCTCCAGGTCTCTCGGCGATAGGGCGTACAGTCAACATCATGGGCATCTCCCTCGAGGTAATCGGGACATTGAAGAAAAAAGGAGACGTATTGATCATGATGTACGGACCCGATGATGAAAAGGCTTATGTGCCGATCACTTCCATGCTGCAATATGTTGCCGGCGCCAGAGACATAGGCCAGATTGATTTCCAGCCGAAAGACCCTTCTGCGAGCAAGGCATGCATCCGGGAGGTCAAAACAGCGCTCGCAAAAGAACTCAACTTCTCGCCCGATGACGACGAAGCGCTTGAAATATTCGACGTCACAGGCTTGATTAGCTCTTTGGACACAATGTCGCTCATTCTGGCTGTGTTTGTGACTATGGTCGGCGTGATTACTTTGTTCGTCGGCGCGGTAGGCGTCATGAATATCATGCTCATTAGTGTCACTGAAAGAACCCGCGAGATCGGGATATGCAAGGCCATCGGCGCAAAACGAAAGCATATCCTGACGCAGTTTCTGGCGGAAGCTATGACGATAACAGTTGCCAGCGGCATTATCGGAATCTTGTTGGGATGCGCGGTCAGCCTCATATTCGCCGCTGTCCCACGGCCCAAGATTCTCGCGGCGCCGGAAATCTCGTTTCTTACGCTATTCATCAGTTTCATTGTAATGGTTTTTGTCGGATTGTTCGCGGGCGTTGTGCCCGCGCTCCGCGCTGCGAACATGGAGCCAGTCGAATCGTTGCGATACGAATGAACATTTTCCTGAATATGTTCGTAGGCGCGAAATTCATTGCGCCCTTGTAGGTGCGAATTTATTCGCACAATTGAATTGATGTATGTTCCTTCTTGAATCCATAAACCAGGCATGGCAGCTACTCAGGGCCCACAAGGTCCGAACCGGACTGACTATGTTCGGAATCATATGGGGAATCGCCTCAATGATCATCCTTGTCGGCATGGGGAGATCGTCGCAGAGACTCTTCTACCACGAATTCCAAAAGATAGGCCAGAAAATGATCGTTGTCTGGGCCGGTCAATCCAGCAGCGGCCTCAGCGGGATCAAAGGAGGACGACCGATACGATTCACGATCGACGATGTCAAGGCCATCAAAGAACACTGTCCCAGCGTGGAAGTAGTTAGTCCTCAGGTCGGGATCGGATATCTGGATGCCAAACTCGGCAACGAATCCGTGCCTTCTGATGTCTTTGGGGTCGACGATAACTCGCAAACCATTCGAAGTATGGATATCGCTCATGGAAGGTTTATCGGTCAGGATGACGTAGAACTTGGCCGTCGAGTCTGCGTATTGGGCGCGAAGATCAAGAAAAAGCTTTTCGGTGACCAGCCGGCAGTAGGGGAATCCATCCGATTAGCCGGATTGAGCTTTAGCGTGGTCGGCGTGATGGCGGAAAAAGGGGATCAGTTAAGTCGCGCCAGCGCCAGTCTCGATGACGAACAAGTGTCGATTCCCTACACCACTGCCCAAAAACTGTTCACGGGATCGAAGTATTTCTACATGATATATTTCCAGCCATATTCGTTGACGCAAGACAAAGCAGCCCGTGAAGAGGTTCGTCAAACACTCAGCTTTCGGCACGGGTTTACTCTCGATGACAAGGATGCCGTCCATATGTTCGGAACGGCGGATATGATTGAGAGAGTTTATGGTGTCACCGTTGGAATGCAAATTTTTCTCGGCGCTGCCAGCGTCGTTACCCTTTTGATCGGTGGAATCGGCGTCATGAACATCATGTTTGTCTCTATCAACGAACGCATCAGAGAGATCGGCATCATCAAGGCGGTTGGCGCCAAGAAACGGCAGGTCTTTTTGCAGTTCCTCGTCGAGTCGGTGTTCGTCACCTTTATCGCCGGCTCCATAGGCGTCCTCATTGGATGCTCGATTTGCTTCATTCTTGGCATGTTCAAGCTGCCACGCCTCGTCGCCGCGCCGGAAATTGATCCGCTTGTAATGGCAATCTCGTTTCTTACGATGACTCTCGTAGGAATCATGTCAGGCATTCTTCCCGCGCTGAGAGCCTCCCGAATGCAAATCGTCGAGGCCCTCCGGTTTTATTAATGTTCACCGATTCGCGCGCAAGCAATGTCCGAAACGTCATTCTGAGCCAAACGAAGAATCTCCTGTTTCGGGCACGGAGAATTCTAAGATGATGCTATTCGTGGTCTCCAACATCGGCCATACTGCACTATGAGTCCAAATAGAAAGAAGAGCGTCATTGTCTTCTCTGCCCTTGTCGTTTTCCTCGTAATTGTTCTCCTCATCTCGCGCATGTTTTCTCAAGAATGGCTCAACCATAAGCTCATGGCTTCGTTGCCCGAGGGAGTGACCGCCGACTCAATTCACGCAACCTTTTCCGGAAAGATTGTCGCAAAAGGGCTGCAAGCGCACACAGCAGCGGGGAAGGAACCCTTGCTCTTTAGTGCGGATGAAGTGCGAATTCAACTGAATCGTCTTGCTCTAATCAAACAGGTGATTCTCCCACAGCACGACCTCAAAACCTTTCCGCTGCGCCTGACCTCCACTCTCAATCAAGGGCAGATCGCAAGAGATGGATTCAGGCGGAAATACGAATCATTTGCTGAACTCTACAAGAATTTCCTCAACCTGCCTTGGCGCGAAATCAAGGTTGACCGGGGGCGTTTAACCGCTGGCGCACTCGAGGCGGAATCGCTCGTAGCCGGGCCTATCGGTTTAATCGCTGACAGACAACTCGGTCGCTCGGCGAACATGAAATTGACAATTGACCGCGTGGCTTTCGACCAGGGCTCGGCAAATTCCCCCTTGGAAGGTTTGCGTGTCGTCGCCAGGCTGTCCGAAAATGGCATCGTCCTCGAGAACTTCCAACTCTTCTCAGGCTCGGCAAGACTTCGAGCCTCGGGAGAGATGTCAGACATCAAGAATCTCATCGGCCAACTGATCCTCGATTCGTCCACGGACGCCGGATTCCTTAAAGCCGTCCTCAACAGAGAGATGCCGTTTTTCTCAGCCCTCACAACGACTGCTAAACTGGACTTCCGGGAGAGTAAATGGCATCTTGCGGCAAAGATGACCCCCGAGACTCCCTCCTATCAGGCGTTGCGAAACCTTGAGATCGTTGCCGATGGCCAGGTCGGCGACACGATCAGCGCTCAGAACGTGACCATCCGGAATGACTTGCTGCAAATCTCTTGCAGGGGGAATCTGCTCGATCAGCGCAGTTTGAACATTGCTCTTCAGTTGAGAACCGTTCCGCTGGCTCTGCTCAATCCAACATCAACAATCAACGTCGCCCGGAGCGCTTGGCTTGTTAATGGGAATCTATCTGGCAGTCTTGCAACACCAATTTTTCGAGGAGCCTTCGTTTCTCAGCCCGGCCCCGCAACTGCAGGCGACAGCGCAAAGGGCAGCATGGAGTACGAGAATGGGAATCTTACCTTCAGAAACCTCGACATTCGGACCGTCTCGGGAAGGCTTCAGGGCGAAGCGACCATTGAGTTCGGAAGGGAGAAGCCAATCAAGGGCAGACTCGCGCTGACGGACCTTGCACTGGAGGATTGTTGCAGGCGATCCGGAATCGCAGCGTCTGTCAAGGGAACAGCGGGCGGAAGACTCGAAATCAGTGGCAACCTCAAACACCCGCTTGTGAATGGCTGGATCAAATCAGAAAACGTCAGCGTTGGAGGAACGCTCGTCGCGCCCGTCGAAGTTGATTTTGCTCCCAACCTGAACAGTATCGACATCTCCGGGAAGGCGCTTAATGAATTGGTCAGCTTTACGGCGCAAACCTCTCCCGAAAACGTCAGTCAAGTCGGCGGCAAGATCGTCTTCAAGGAAATCAACTCGAAAGACCTCACTCGCGTTCTGGGAAAAGACCTCTTTTATGGCGCGACGTTTTCGTGCGTTGGCAGCAGCAAATTCTCGTTGGACATCAATGAGCCGCGCCACGCGAGGCTCAACTTGACGTTGAACAAGCTTAAGATCGAACACGACGGCGCCAGGTTCGTCAGTAGTGAGGCGGTCGTCGCGCGTATCAGTGATTCCACAATCAAAATTGAGAAAATGAACCTAAAAGCTGCACCTGGGGGCATGGTCGATATTTCGGGCGCAGTGGAACTAATCCCTAATGCTAAACCGCTCCTTAACCTTCACGCTCGAGCAGTCGGGTTTCCCCTCTCCTATGCGGGAAAATATCATGAACTGCTGAAATCGGCGCAGGGCAACGGCGACGCCGAGATAAACATAGGCGGCGACGCGGGCAAGCCCATCTTTTCCGGCAGGCTCATGACCTCAAACTCGACTGTCAAGCTGCCATTTTTCCAATCACCGTCAGCAGTTCAGCATGCGACGATTGAGTTTAGTGAGAACAATTTAGTTGGGAAACCGGTAAGACTCAAGGTTGGCGACGGTTCGATATCAGGCTCCTTCTCTTATCGCAACCCCATGCTTGCGGTCAACGCCGATTTCGTGAATCTGAAAGGTTTGGAACTAAGCAGACTGTTGCCGGCGCAATTCCTGACCACTCTGGATTCACGATGGGATGGAACAGTCACTCTGTCCGCGGATACTCGAACTCCGCAGACTCTGACAGGAGCAGTAGCGCTTGGTAAAATCGAAGCCCTCGTTGCAGACCATACTTTCGCGCTCGGGCGGCGTGGCAATATCCGCCTGTCGCAAGGGGTTCTCGAGTTTCCGGATTTGGCTTTTGTCGACACCCTCACGGGTGGTGTCTTTTCTGTTTCGGGAAGAATGGAACTTTTCGGAAAACGGAACGTGGACATCCGATTGCTGGCTTCAAACGCAGACCTGTCGCTCTTCAAGGCTCTGTCAAAGGTTGACAATCTTCCCGGCAAGGCGAATGTGGAATTGACCATGCGCGGTCCCGCAGACCATCCGCAGATTACCGTTACCGTGCGGAGGTAAACTCAATGAATGGAACCACACCCTCCCACATCCTCACGTGGTTCCCTTACCCTTCGGCACGTATCCCAGCGGTGCGCCCGGTGGTATGAGTGGCTCCTTTTGGACGCTCTCATTGAATTCGATGAGAAGCAGACCCATGTGGAACGCCACCCACGAATGGAGATGCGGATAATTGAGCCGTTTTCTCTCCTTCGGATCTACGATAAGGTTTACAAGATTCGGGTTGGGGATCGGCAAAGCAGGATCTGTATAGTATCGCTGCTCCATTAGCTTCACCTTGAAATTACGCCACTTCGCGCCGTAGAGGGTGGGGCCGTTCCAAAAAAGAAACCCCTCACGGTTGGAATTCTCCTGCCCGCCTTCAAAGAACGCCCGCTGATCCACCCCGTCAATCACCCGGTCCGTCGGCGGCTCACAGCCCGCCCATCTGAGCAGAGTCGCGAACATATCGGTGATGTGAACGACTTCGTTGCTCTGCCGGCCAGCAGGCACCCTGCCCGGATAGCGAATCAAACACGGCGTTCGCAGCGAGCCTTCCATCCCCGTGAAATACGAGCCCTCGAAGAACCCGGCAGTGCCTCGCCAGGGCTCTTTCTCCTCGGGACCATTGTCGCCGGAGAACACCACAATCGTGTTGTCGGCGACTCCGAGTTCATCCAGGTAGTCGAGCAGCACGCCAAAATCCGAGTCGAGCTCGAGCATGGAATCGGCGAAGTTGTCATTGCCCGTCTTCCCTTTGAATTCGTCGCGCGGGACCGTCGGGAAATGCAGCATCGAGTGGCAGAAGTAGAGAAAGAAGGGTTTGTCCGCGTTGACGCTCTGCTTAAGGAAGGCCTTGGCGCGCTTCATGTACTCGACGTCGATATTGCGGCGAGCCTCGATGGTCAGTTGCTCGACCGCCCGTATGTCTTCTCCTTTGCGGCCTTCGAGAACGTATGAAATAGGGTCGCGCTTCGGGTCATACCACGGGTCATCCGGCCAGAGAGACTCGTCGTAGCTGCGCGGTATGCCGTACCATTCGTCGAAACCATGCTCAATCGGCCACCGCCCTTTCTCTGCGCCGATGTGCCATTTGCCATAAAGCGCCGTGGCGTAACCCGCCTCGGACAAAATGTCGCCCATTGTTCGCTCCCACGCAACAATGCCTCCGCTCGTGCCCGCGAGTGCTACCGTATGTGTGCCCGAGCGAATGGAATAGCGGCCTGTCATTAACGCCGAGCGGGTGGGCGTGCACTGCGCCTCTGGCGCAAAGTTGAGAAGCTTGATCCCTTCGGTGGCGAATTGATCGAGGCGGCGTGTCTCAACTCCTCGCAAAATCCCGCCCCCGTAGCAACCCAGTTCGCCGAATCCGAGGTTGTCGCACAAGAAATAGACAATGTTCGGACGTTTGGGATGTTCCATGGTTTCTCTCCCGTCTCTCGACTAACCATGAACCACTAACCACTAACCACTAACCACTAACCATAAACCATGAACCATGAACCATGAACTCCGCGCGCTCCGCGCGGCTTCCTTTCGTCTTTCGCCTTCTATTATCCGTGACAGCGCTTGAACTTAAGTCCGCTGCCGCATGGGCAAGGGTCGTTTCGGCCTGCTTTCGCGAGCTTTGCCTTCAGTCGGGCATCTTCCACTGCAAGCATTTGCATGACTTCTGCTGGCGCGCGCCGTTGCTTCAAGAGTTCTGCCATGAGCTTCATCGGGCGGGCGATGTGCGTAAAGAATGCTTTCAAACCGGCGCATAAGTAATTGAGTCCGGTGGCGCCGTCCGGTGTTTCGCAAAACCGGTTTTTCGGGCACTCCCCATTGCAGGCAAACAACACGACACATTCACGGCAACAGCGGGGGAGAGCGTCTCGTTTGTCCAGCCCGAACCTGTGCTGCTTGTCTGAAGCTGCAAGCTCAATCAGCGGCTGCTCCATGATGTTGCCAAGGTAATGCTTCGGTTCCACAAAATGATCGCAGGAATAAAGGTCGCCGTTATGTTCCAAAACCATAGCGAACCCGCAGGTCGAAGCCGTTGTGCATATGGCGGACGGCGCTCCTGCCCACGACGCAAGCGCTGCGTCAAAATGGTTCACGAAAATACGACCTACGTCCTTTTGGATCCATTCGTCAAAGATTGCGCATAGAAAACGGCCGTACTGCTCAGGCCCGACCGACCGTTCCGTGACCGTGTTACCCTCCACGAATCCCGTCTCATTGTCTCGCTCGACAATTGGAATGAACTGGATAAAGCGTGCGCCGACCTCATCACGAAAGAACTTGTAGACTTCCACCGAATGATCGGCATTAGCCGCATTGACTGTGGCCAGGATATTGAATTCCACTTTGTGCTGATGCATCACCTGAACGGCTCGCATCACTTTGTCGAATACCGGCCTCCCTGTTTTGTCCATCCTGTAGGCGTCATGCAGTTCCCTCGGTCCATCGAGGCTGAGGCCGACTAGAAACTGGTGCTCATGGAAGAAGCGAAGCCATTCCTCGTCGAGAAGGACGCCGTTCGTCTGAATGGTGTTCTGAATGGCAACGCCGGACTTTAGATGTTTTCTTTCGTACTCGATGGACTTGCGGAAGAAATCGAGTCCCATCAACGTCGGCTCGCCACCCTGCCACGCAATAGTGACGGACTGCTCGCCGCAAGCCTCTATCACCTGGCGGATATAGCTCTCAAGTACCGCGTCGCCCATCCGGAAATTGCTCCCCGGGTACAGATTCTCCTTCTTCAAGAAAAAGCAATACTGGCATCCCAGGTTGCAGACTGCGCCCGTAGGCTTCGCCATGATGTGAAAAGGAGTGTCAGCCACAGAGTCCACCGGGACAACCGAGTTCTTAATCGAAATTGCGCATATGAATTCCCGCCCGCATATCCGCGGTTGCTGCACAACCGAAGAGATTGGATAATCCAAAATCTAAAATCCAGGACGGACTTATGTCTTCCATCCCCTCGGATTCTTGAGGAATTCGTTTTCCCACCGTTTCATCAGTTCCAGCATCTGTCTTCCGACGTCCGGATACTTCTTAATAAGATTATAACTTTCTCCGGAGTCCATCTCCAAATTATATAGCAACGGCCACGAGCCGAGCGCGGGGACCGAAATATCCGTTCCTTTTGGCCTATACTCGTACCCGCCCGCTATGCCGCCAAATGTGGTGTGAGGTTTGTCCAGTGGAACCGGCCACACGTACGAATTGATGTATCGGAAATACTTCCATTTCCCCGCCCTCACACCCTCGAGCTCGTTGTAATGGAAAAAGAACAGAGCCTCATGAGGCGACTCTGTCTCGGCGCCTGTAAGAAGGTCCCAGATGTTCTTCCCGTCAATTTCGCGGTCAGTCGGCAGTTCCAGTCCGGCCAGAGACATAAACGTCGGATAGAAATCTATATTCATTGAAGGCGCTCCGCAAGTACTCCCTGCCGCGATTCTTCCCGGCCACCTGGCTATGAGCGGAACCCGATAGCCTCCCTCGAAACTCTGGCCCTTTCTTCCCCTCAAGCTGCCGGGACTGCCGGCATACCACGGGCCGTTGTCGCTGGTGAAAAGGACAAGTGTGTCCTCCTCCAACCCGTTTCTCTGCAGGCAATTCATGATCTCGCCGACGCTCCAGTCAACCTCTTCAATCGTGTCTCCAAGTCGGCCTCCCTCAGATTTGTCCTGAAATCTCTCGGACGGGATGCAAGGCTGGTGCGGGTCCTTATGGCACAAATACAGAAAGAAAGGCTTATCCTTGGAACGCTCTATGAATTGTATCGCCTCGTCGGTAAAAACGCCGGTGTATTGCCCCTGCTCGATGCCGACATCCTTCACGACTTCTTTCTCGTTTCGCCAGAAAGCAACCGGCCATTCGTCGTTCGCACTATTGAAGCCGGTGTAGTAATCGAACCCGTGTTTGCTCGGCAAATACTCCGGGCGCTCAGTGAAATCTCCTAGATGCCACTTCCCGATGCATGCGGTTTGGTACCCGACAATCTTCAGCGCTTCGGCAATCGTGATCTCGGACGCCGGAAGACCGCTCACAAGACTCTCTGCTCCCTGCAAATCCAAAGCGCCCAGTGAGCCAAACGCGGTTCCCGCGCCCCTCCGCAATTTTCTGAGAAATGTATCCCTTCCCGGATGAATCGGGAACGTCACGCCGGTCCGGTGCGGATACCGGCCGGTCAGAAGTCCCGCGCGCGAAGGCGAACACAAAGCGTTTGATGAATAAAAGTCCGTGAAGCGCATTCCATCATTCGACATTTGGTCGATGTGCGGCGTCTTGAGGACCTTGCCGCCATAGCACCCCAGATCGCCGTACCCCAAGTCATCGGTCAGAATCACAATGATATTCGGCCTTTTGCCGCTGAATCCCTGAACCTCTTTGATCACGTTGCCGACCGGCAGCGCGTCTCTTTGAGGATCGATATAAGTATCCGGACCGAAAGCAAACCGTGCTCCAGGATTCTTCTTTCTTGAGGAGTTACAGTATAAACCAAGCCCCCCGAGCCCGACCGCCGCTGCGCCCACTGCCCCAAGCTTCAATAACCGCCTTCTGCTCACCGGTTTTTTCCCCATGGATTCGTCTGACACGAGAACCTCCTCTCTGAACCTCTTCTCCTTTCAGGCACAAACAAACTACACTATATCACATCGTCGTAAAGCAATAGAAGAAGACTGAAAAACAAGGGTGTGCGACATAAGAATTGGTCAAGACCGCCTTTTATGTCGCACACCCGAAGAACAAATGGAAACGAATCAGCAGAATTATTCGATCACTGAGCTTGACTCAAACCTTCCAGATGCGGTAATATGGTTATACATGGAAAACAATATTGTCTCACCTTATCAATTGCGAAATTAGCCTGTAGCATATTTGGAGAAATGAAGTCAAACCTGTTTAAGCCTTCTCAAGGAGGCGTTTTCCTTGCCGAAGGCCGGTCAGGATGACTTCCAAAAAGAACATGTTTCATATTGATTCAATGAACCTTGGCCGCTTCTTGCACAAAAGGACGCGCCTTCGCGTGCCTGCGCCCGCGATGCCGGTAATTGCAGCGTTCGCGCTCGCACTGGCGGGTGCGCTTATTCTCATTCCGACAATCGCACACGCTGCCCAATCTGGCGTAGACTATCCAGGTGGAGTGTCACCCGATACAGCGATAGTCAGACAGATAATAGAATTCTCTGTTCATGTCCAGAACGTCGGAAACGAAACAATAGAAGATGTGTGGCTCGATCTCGGCATTTATGACCCGTCCGACGCAAAAGTTGAGGGCACTCACACGGATTATGTCGATCCGGAGACACAGAGCCTCGGTCTCATATATTGGTACGGACAGGGAAGCTCCCTGCCTCCCGGCACAATCTTGCAGTACTCGGCTGGATACTGTCTGGGGCAGAGCGCCACGGGGGTCTCTTATTCACCCGGAAACTATAGGTTGAGGTATCGTGCGTGGAAGGGACAGCCTGGAAGCCTCGGCGCTGAACCTCTTGGTGATCTCCGCGAGGATCCTCTTGTGATTAGTCCGATTTCGACGCCCAATCTTTCCATTCCTATCCTAATGTATCACCGAATAGGTGATATCGCGCCGGATGAATATTGGGTTCTGCGGGATGAGTTCGAGTCTCAGATGAAGACGCTCGTTGCTTACGGCTATCAGCCGGTCTTGACCGAAGACATTTACAACTACAACTATCATGGAGGCGCTCTGCCTGCGAAACCCGTCGTCATCACGTTCGACGACGGATACGAGAATGTGTATACTCACGCCTATCCGGTGATGCTGCAAGAAGGCCTGTTCGGCGAGGTCTATATAGTGACCAGTGTGACCGAATCCTCCCCCTCTGTCCGGCGATTCAGTTCCTTATTCACGGGCATCAAAGGCCAGTGGAACCCTCATTTGACGTGGCCGGAAATAATCGAAATGGCCGAAGGCGGGATGGTTTTTGGCTCTCATACAAGGACGCACCGCGACTTGACCACGCTGTCCGACGAAGAGCTGGAATCCGAACTCCTGGGTTCGCAACAGGACTTGTACTCGCAAGCCGGCATCGAGACCACGTCCTTCTCATATCCCTATGGCGCGGCAGACGACGATGTTAAGGTCCATCAACTGCTGGCTCGATACGGCTACTCGACGGCCGTCTCCGCCTGGGATGGATTATGCCAAACTCAAAATGCTGATCCGCTTGACTTGAAAAGGGTCCGCGTCTACGGTCCCCACCCGGCAGCCGACCCCGGCAGCAACGGCGTCTCAGTCAATTACGACCCGACTCACCCTGGCGATTTTTTCATGAGAAAGCTCGACCCCTCATTCCATCTGCCTGATATCGCCATAGAGTCAGTGGAGTTCCTGGATAGCGCCGGCAATTCTCGCGGAAACAATACATTCAAGGAAGGCGAGACCGTGACAGTCAGAGTTCTCGCGCGTAACGATGGGCAGGGCGCGAATGTTATCCTATCCTTGAGTCTGGACAATGACGGCGGATTGGAACCCGTTGTGTACGACAGCCATCAAATCAACCCGCCTCAAGACATACGCAGATATTTTCCGACGACAATCACCGACAGCCCGGTAGCCTTTGATTTCCACTGGCAAATTCCGGCCGGCGCCACGGAAGGCGCGTATGACTGCATGGTCGAGTTTCGCGACGAAGCCCATGTATTGGGATATGCGCTGAGCGGATGGGTCGAGGACATATTCACAGTTTGCAGGAGCATACATCTGCTCGGGCCTCTCGATGGCTCCAATCTGCAGACTCCAGTCACGTTTTCTTGGACTGCCGGATGCAACAACCGCTTTGTCGTGGATTTCTCTTTTGACCCGACGTTTGCGAGCACCCTGAGATCGACACGAGTATTGACAACTTCTTCGTTCTCAGTTCCGGCCTCGACATGGAACAGAATCCCCAAAAACAAGATAATCTATTGGAGGGTTAGAGGCGCTGACGCAGCCGTATCGCCCGTCCGGATTGAGACTAGCCGGGAGACTTGGTGGTTCGTAAGGTATTAGCATTCTGCCCTCGCACCGTAAGTCTGTCTTTCGAGAGATTTGATGTTTCTTCGTAGAAGTGCGGCATGCTGCGCCATTGCTCCAGCGAGTGACTGAACGCATTCCTGAATAAATGCAGAATTCTGGGACGAACCGCAGGAATATTCCCGACTGATCTGCTAATGAACGCACGAAGACTCATCATCACCCTGATTCTTCTCCTATTGCTAACCTCTTGCGCTCCTGCAACCGTCTCAACCTTGCGCTCCTGCGCAGCGGCACACGGAATGGAAATCGGCTCGGCGGTCGCCGCCGAACTGCTGCAGAACGATCCCGCTTACGCCAGAATCCTCTCACGCGAATTCAGCATGCTTACGCCGGAAAACGCCTTGAAGTTCGATTCAGTACATCCCGACCGCAACACCTACGACTTCAGCGATGCGGATGCCATAATCGCCTTTGCAGAATCGCACGGCATGAAAACGCGCGGCCATACGCTCGTGTGGCATGAACAGTTGCCTTCCTGGTTGATAGAAGGCCGCTGGACACGCGATGAGTTAATCGCCATCCTCCGCGAGCATATTACTACGGTTGTTGGGCGCTATCGGGGCAGAGTTGCAGCATGGGATGTCTTGAGCGAAGCAATTGATGACGATGGTTCGCACAGAGACACATTCTGGCTTCGAGGCCTAGGACCTGACTATATGGAATTGGCCTTTCAATGGGCGCATGAGGCCGACCCCGCCGCGCTCTTGTTTTACAATGACTACGGAGGTGAAGGCGCGGGACCGAAGGCGGATGCAATCTATGCGCTGGCGCGTGGTCTTGTTCAAAAAGGTGTACCTATACACGGGGTAGGTCTCGAGATGCACGTGGGGCAAGACTGGCATCCGGCTCCTGCTGAAGTGGCCGCAAACATGCAGCGGCTTGCAGACCTCGGGCTTCAGGCGCACATAACTGAAATCGACGTGAAGATAAGAAATCCTGCGACTGAGAGGGACCTTGTCGCACAGGCGCGAATATACCGAAAAATGCTGGAGGTGTGCCTCTCCGCCGATAACTGTAAATCCTTCACATTCTGGGGATTCACAGACCGCTATTCATGGATACCGGAGTTCTTTCCGGGATGGGATTCGGCGCTCATCTTTGACAGGTCATACCGTCCCAAGCCTGCGTACCGCGAGATTCTCAACAGCCTCCGCAAGAATCCGACAAAGCGGATTACAAGTGGAACGAAGAATTGAAACCCGAATGCTCGATGAGCCCTCTGCTTACGTGGCATCCGTTGTATAATAAACGCGTTTCTGACATTGCCTGTCGCGACCATCTGAACATTATGAACAGGTTACCTGTTGAGGAGGAAATAACGAATGGGATGCGTCAAGTTCTTGGCCTTTGCCATTGTTACGCTTTTGCTCTTATGTCCGGCCAATCTCGCCTACGCGCAAGAAATGGCTACCATCTCTGCAGAAGGAAACGCGGTCAGCGTCTTAGTAATCCTGAGCGTCATCATCTTTCTTTTCGGATTATTCTCGGGCCACGATTGGACGCTGTTCGCTTTCCGTACGGCCAATCTCGACAATCCTGAGTATTATTCCAGGTATGCAAAATTCTCGGTCACCTTTCTGTCGGCGCTCATAACATGGACTGCCGGAAGACACGCATTCAGCGCGTCGGATGCCACGAGACTCGCGATCTCTTACTCCTTCATTGTTCTGGGAGACATCATCTTCTCTTTCAATGTGCACTCGATCTGGGGAGTGTTCTCATTTGCGCTCGCCCATTTTCTGCTGATCCGCAGAAACGCCTTCGGTCTTTCCGCCTGGCCGGCGCAGGGAGCGATGTGGATGCTACTGGTCGCTATTGTAGGGGGTTCCTTATTAACCATGCTTCTCGTGTTCTATCCCAAGCTCAAACACAACAAGCCGTATTTTGCTCTGCTGACCGGCTACGCGCTCATCATGGGAGGCTCCCTCTGGGCGGCGCTTACTGCGTTGAAGATCGGATTCTTCCCTCACGCGAACGCAATCCTGATCGCCTTGGGAGTGACCTTCTTTTTCTTGAGCGACGTCTGCGTGGGATTCTATCGTTCGCTTCCAGTCGGTTACAGCCGGGTTTTCGCCACGTATTTGACATGGGTCTTCTACGCGCCGGCTCTTGTCCTGACGGCGTTAAGCAGTTATGACCTGAATAGGGTCTTCCAGTAAGAAGTAACGAGGGGGCCGGGGCCACACTTCCACTAGGCTGGCTCGTCTCTGTTGGGCAACGCGTCCTTATGCGAGTTACACTGCCGCGAAAGAAGTATCTTTTCCCTCGCGTCTCAATGAATCGATATGGATTCTCGCTTCCACTGAAAAGACAAGCCTCTGCATTTGCGCCATTTGTTTGGAATTCATGCGATTCGTGTTCCAGGTTCGTGTTCGCTTATTTCCTTCGGCCGTTTCTTGCGAACTCAATGAACGGATGGAACAAATGGTTGACCCCGTCCGCAATGTTCAACTCTCGAACGCTTGCGAAGATTCTTGCAAGCTGGCCGGTCTCCGACTCCTCGGTCTCCCGAACATTCCTGAATATGTTCCGGCTCAAGAAGCGTCCCGTTGCGGAGACAAAGAAAATCAAATGAATCGGAAGAAGCTTCCACGAAAGAAACGAAGTGTTTGAGCCTGCAAGTGACTTCAGTACGGCCCCCGCGATAACAGGGCTCACCGCCACCCCAAGTCCCGCGATGGTATTGTAGGCCGAAAGGTACAGTGCCTTGTTCTCCTTCGGCGATACCTGCAAAAGCATGTTGTTCATGCAAAGATTGATGCCCGCCCAGAAGAGACCGGCAACCGTGTTTATGAAGATCGGAAACGCGCGACTCTGAGGCGTGACCAGCATCCATGCCAGAGGAATGAACGCGGTCACCAGCGTTCCCAGTCGGATTATGGGTTTGTTTCTGACCTTGTCGGAAACACCGCCCCACAGTCGCATGCCTAGCAAATCCGCCAGGGCCGCCGTCATGTTCAGCGCTGCCACAAACGTGTAACTGTACCCCATGTCCCTCAGAAAAAAGAGGGTGAAAAAAGGAGCGGCAAAATGAACGGAGAAATTCCATGCAAACGCAAAAAGAACAAACCTCCTGAAATTGGCGTCCTTGAGGGGAAGGAATGCGTTTTCCCGGAACGACCCGTTCGCCACCGTCTTCTTCCCTTGTGGCTCTGCAACACGTCTGAGAAAGCGCAGGCTCCAGACACCGGAGAAAACAGCCGAAGCAAAAATGATGCTGAATCCCAACGCCAAACCTTCCTGAAAGTGACTCTTGAGGTAGTCGAGAGAGTTTCCAAAAAGCACCAAAGCCATCATCCCGGCGGCGCTGCAAAGCATGTTCCGGATGCCGAAGAACCGGCCCCGTATATCTTCGGGCACAAGGTCCGACATGAGTGAAAGCCATGACACTGAGCTTACGGAATTACAGGCGCAGGAGAACAGAATCAGGCAAAGCACAATGAGAATCTTCAGGGACGCCGGCGAAATCGGCAGAAGCGCCGCAATCAGCACCGGAAGCCACGTCACGCGCGCAATCGCAGAACTCCAGAACCATACCTTCTTTCTCCCGCCTCTCTTTTCCATGAGATGCGAGGCAGGGACTTGAAACACCGCAACCATGAAAGGCATCGCGCCCAACAGTCCGATCATGAACTCGTCCATGCCCAGATAGAGGGCGAAACCCGTGAGGAACACTCCCGTCGTTAGCGTGGTGAACACGTGCGCGAGCACGCCCTCGTAAACTGAATTCTTGAGGTTGTCTTTTTCCTTGAGTTCCATTGATTCCCGCCGATACTCGTGCGCCAAATACACGAAAAGCCATCGCATGCGCGATGGCTGCAAGAGGCTTCCTTCTCATATGTCCTGCCAAACGCCGAAAATATTATACCATATTCATGGGAATTCCGCGAGGAAAGAACGGGAATC
>JACRIR010000208.1 GCA_016215705.1 Candidatus Poribacteria bacterium
GCGAAAAGTGTGGAGTGACGGAGACCAAGGAGGCTCGCAACTACAGCATCAGGCCGGGTTTGATTGACCGGAAAGTGACCCTCCTGGTCGCGGCAGGGTCGGCGATGGCAGCCAACTGCGAAGCCTGCCTGAAGAAAATTGTTCCCGAGCTCAAAGACGCAAAAGCGACCGATGATGAGATACGCAGGGCGATTGTAACGGGCCAGTTTGTGAAAGATCGAGGGGCTGCCATTATGAAGGAATTGGCAGACACGTTGGCGGGCACAAGCCTGGCCGGAGAGTCCGCGGTGGACCTTTGTCCGGGCGATCAGATGAAAAAAGATGCGGGCTATAAAGTGATGATGCTGATTGCGGCGGGGTCAGCGATGGCTGCGAACTGCGAGTTCTGCCTCAACAGGATTGTCCCCGACCTGATAGAAGCAGGGGTTTCTGAGGCGGACATGCGCCGCGCAGTGGAAATCGGCCAGTTCGTGAAGGACAAGCCTGCTGCCATCATGAAAGAGGCGGCTGACGTGCTGACGGGAAGCAAGCTGTCAGGGAAGTCTCCATCGTCGGAAGAGTGTCCGGCTGATAAAATGAAGCAGAGCTCCGGCTGCTGCAGTTGAGTTCTGATTTGTGCTTTGAACTGCGGATGGAGAACGAATATGATTACGAACAAGGACGATGTTCCGGCAATGGCAGGGCAACGGCCTGACGCCGCCATATCCGAGGAAACCGGACAAACAGAGAACGGCATGTGCCGGTCTGATTTCTGGAAGTGGCGCAAGGGATGGCGTCGAGAAGACAGGAACATCGGACTCCCATTCGGGGTTTCCCTGATCGCAATGGGCATGTTGTGGCTTGCTACCGTTGCCGGATGGTTCAAAGAAGATTATTTCTGGCCAACCGTTCTCAGTGGCTTCGGCGCCTGGATGGCTGCACGCCATATCATTTGTGGGATTCCGTTGATCGTGGGCGGCTTACTCTGGCTTGGTGAGATTTTCAAGTTGTTTGAACCGGCCTATTATTGGCCGCTGTTCGTTACGATCGTCGGTACATGGATTGTTGCCCTTAGACTCGTAAGAAAGAGAGGGTAGCGCTTGCGGGCTTTGCGAAACTGCGGGTTATTGGAGGAACGGATTACCGGTCAATGTCCTTGGGCTTTCTAGTAAGAGCCTGTAATTCGCGGATGTAGAGCGGTTCAAGTTCGTCGATATTGGGGATATCTCCTCGTTTCACTTTTTCGGCGGCGAGGAAGCCCACTATCGAGGCGTCGGCGCCATCGGTTTCAGGCCATGCGAACTTCGCATGGCCTTTTGCCGTTCCTGCGATTTCCTCACGGTATCTCTGTGAGCCGGAACCGAAGAACACGGCATCCTCGCCCAGGTCTTTAAGAAGATCTGACACGGGAAGCACCAAATCCTCTGACAGGCGCATTATTCTGCCATCTATCGCCCTGAACCATGCTCCATACACTTCTTTCATACGCGCATCGATGAGCGGGCAGATCAGGCTCGGGCAATAGGGAAACCGCCACGCCATCGCTTCGAGTGTCGAGATGCCCACGACCGGTTTCGAGGCGGCCACAGCCAGCCCCTTCGCAGTGGACATTCCGATGCGGAGGCCCGTGAACGAACCTGGACCGAGCGCGACTGCAAAACCATCGAGGTTGGCGGGCGCGACTCCGACCGTTTTCAGCACGTAGTCGACGGCGGGCATCAATTGAGCCGAGTGAGTCTCCTCGACGTGAAGTGTAAGCTCGCAGAGGAGGTGGGCGTCGTCAACCACCGCAACGCTGCCCATCAGCGTCGATGTTTCAATAGCCAGTATCTTCATCGGAAACAATTCTCTTTGTGATCAAAGGTATGGAGCACCTGCATGATATTAATGGCTGACGGCGCTCTTTGTCAATGAGAATCCGGGACATACCTGCGCCAAATTGTCCTAAACCGGCATATTAAGGACGTTTACAACGCTTGACAGGCTGCTCGAACCGATGCTATTATCATGATTGTCTCATTAGGAAGGAATACGTTTTGGGCAACAATAAAGCCACTATTTTCGATATTCAGCGCTACTCCGTCCATGACGGCCCCGGCATACGCACGCTTGTATTCTTCAAAGGGTGTCCGCTCCGCTGCAGGTGGTGTCAGAACCCTGAGTCGATTGACAAGGAGTGCGAAATCGCTTTTTCTGCGAGCAAGTGCATTGGCTGCGGCGAGTGTGCGAAGGTGTGCCCCAAGAGCGCCATTGACTACGAGAATCCGAAACGCATCGACCGCTCTCTTTGTGATCGTTGCGGCAAATGCGCCGAAGTCTGTTACGCGGAAGCGCTGACAGTCATCGGCAAGACTTATGACGTTTCCACTCTGCTTGATATTGTCGAGCGCGACCGGCCCTTCTACGAACAGTCGCGCGGCGGGGTCACGGTTTCAGGCGGTGAGCCCACACTTCAATTCGATTTTCTGCTGCGGTTTCTGCAAGCGGCCAAAGAAGCCGGATTGAACACGGTGATAGAAACGTGCGGCGCCTTTGCGTGGGAGAAGTTTCGGGGTCTCCTTCCTTATCTTGATCTCATTTATTTTGACCTCAAGGTAATCGACGAAAGCGAGCATAAGCGTCTGACCGGCTCCAGCAACAGCCGGATTCTGGCGAATGCCCGAAGATTGGTAGAATCGAGTCAAAAGGTCGTCTTCCGGGCGCCGCTCGTGCCGGGAATGACCGATACCGAGAAGAATGTATCGGACATCATCAATCTGCTTGGTGAGATGGGGAGAAAAGAGGTTCATTTGCTTCCGTATCACCGCATGGGCGAATCGAAACTCGGGAGGATCAATTCTCCGCTTGAACCGCTCGGTCTGGAAGCGCTTTCCGAAGAAGAGATCAATCGCATCAAATCCCGATTCGAGCGAGCTGGAATCAGGGTGTCAGTTGGTGGTGGATAGAGGTCAGAAAGGGATTTCATAACTGATATCCGCGCTCATAAATCACAAAGGAGCCACCTGTCTCGCTCCGGGAATCTTTTTTGTTTTTCTTCTGCTCTGTCTTCACTGCATTTTCGACTATTCTCCGACCTATGATGAAACGAAGTTTCTCCGCGTCGGAGAGAGTCTCGCCTCGGGAGACGGATGGCGGACCGAGATGAGCGTCGTTCACGCGCCGTTGTCCTTTTATACACATGGACTGATCCTGAAGCCGTTCAAGTTTTCGAATGACACGGCAAAGCTCCGCTGGGCGCGAGCAACCATGCTCGTATACACGCTCGCGCTGGCCGGAGTCGTATATGTCTGGGCGAAAAAGCTCTTTGGCGCATGGGGCGGTCTCACAGCGCTCGCAATGTACTGCTTCAACTCCAATATCATCGCGCACTCGTCACTCCTGACAACTGACGTTATCTACGCTTTCTTCAGTCTCAGTCTGCTTTACTCTTATTGGCGATATACGATGCAGTACCGGACGAGATGGCTAGTGGCTTCAGGCATAAGCCTTGGGCTCGCACTGCTGTCCAAATACCCGGCCGTCCTCTGGTTCTTCCTTCTGCCCGTCATTGCCGGAACATTACTCATAACTGAGGCAAGAAGCGGCGAAACCGACGACAAGTCCTTGCTTCGGCGGGTTATTGGAACCGTCGGCGCTGTGGCCGCAATTTTTCTTCTGGCGATTCTTGTAATAAACATCGGCTACGGATTCTCGGGGACGTTCAGTCGCCTGGGCTCAAATCATTATCAGAGCCATTCTCTTGCCATGCTATCTGAAAATCCGTTGACCTCCCGGATTCCGATTCCCTTGCCATATCCTTTCTTGATAGGATACGACGTGCAGAAGACCATTTCAGAAGTCGGACATCCCACTTTTCTTGCGGGTATGCGTTCGACGAGAGGCTGGTGGTACTACTATCTCGCATGCTTTTTCCTGAAAATGCCGGCTGCTTTCTGGCCCATACTGATATGGGCTTGTGTCGGCATATTCTCTCCTAATAAACCTGCATCCGTTTCCCTTAATCGGGGACACCATGCTGCATGGTGTCCCCGATTAAGGCTGTTTCTTCCACAATCAACCACGCCGCCGGCATGGTCGGCTGCCCAGAGGGCCAAGAATCAGCGCAACGCGAAAGTTATGTTAATTCTTTCATTTGCTGCGCTCACAACCGCAAGCAGTTTCTTGAGCAGAAGTCAGGCTGGTTTTCGGTACGTCCTTATGACTCTGCCTCCTCTATTCATTCTCTCAGGCTCAGTGGCCCAAAACGTCGGCAATGGGCTCAGGAGGTTTGCGCTTGCGGCGCTGCTTTGCCTATATATGGCGTCTGCGCTCATGGTTCATCCGCACCATATTGCTTATTTCAGCGCGTTTGTCGGCGGCCCGGAAAACGGGTACAAATGGCTGTCGGACTCGAACCTTGACTGGGGCCAGGACCTCGAGCGCGCCCGCGATTACGTTCGCAAATCGAATGTCCCAATAACCGTAAACCCCGGCATCATGCCGGTCAGCGACCGGATTCTCATCAATGCTACGACGCTTCAGGACACTTTTGTGACATACGATATCCATGGTTGGCTCCGAGGGTTCAAACCTATTGACTACATCGGCTATTCCTGGCTGGTCTTCGACATCACCGAGGAGACTCTCAAAGACAGAGTGCTTGTTCCGGATGCTCTGCCCGAGAACTACTATCGAGGCGCGTTCGAGTATGAGCGCGACCATCTCCGGGAGGCTTCGAGGCTGGCCGCGTCGCTTCTGACCGAAAGCCCTGCGTTGCCGGAGGCTCTATATCTCGGGGGGCTCTGCGAAATGGGCCTCGGGAAACTTGACGAAGCGGAGGAAATATTCGGCAAAATTCCTATGTCACATGCGCTTTACGTGGAAGCGCGAAATAATATGTCGTTCCTTGCAGCGGTGCGCGGGAACAGTGAAGCGAGCAAGACCTACAGAAAGCAGTCGATGCTCGAAGATACTCTCAGGGCTTATGCCCGACGGCCCGCGCTGATCACGGACGAGTCGCCGGACGCGTCTGCCTTGACGTCCGCCGGCTGGAGATTACTCAACAATATCGGCGTGTCGGAGTGGTCGCGAGGAATGCCACGCGAGGCCGAGAAAAGCATCCGGTCGGCTCTCGCCATTCAGCCGAACTTTGTTGAGGCATATGCTAACCTTGCAGTCGTGCTCGAGGATCAGGGGCGTTTCGATGAAGCTCTTCGTGCGCTCGATGAATACGAAGCCAATATGCTGCTTTTGAGAACGACTCCGTACAGGGATTACCGCGTGTATTATCAGGATACACGGGTGATGATGGGCGATACTCTGGAGTTGTTTCCGAAACCCGATCCACAGGTGTTGAGGCTTGAATCCCATTTAGCCCGCTTTCCTGCGGATGTTCCCGCGATGAACCAGTTTGCAGTCGCGCTCATGAAGCAGGGCCGCTTCGGGGAGGCATTTGAGACGTTGAGACGGGGACTTGCCGATTACCCGCGCTCCAGCGCTCTCCACACAACGCTGGCCGTGCTATATACGGAAAAGAGGATGTTTTCACAAGCTCTCTCAGCGTGCGAGCAGGCAGTTCGGATTGATCCCGGGAATGCGTCGGCTGCGGAACTGCTTTTGTCCATTCAGAAGAAGTTGGCGGAGTCGGTTTCCTCTTGAAAAACCGGATGCGACGGGGTGATGTTTTATCATTCCCGCGAAGGCCGGAACCCAGCTTCTGAGAGGAACTCAGTGGAGAACAGCATACACAGCAACACCTTGCGGCAATGCCCGAGGCGAATCCATGTATTGTTCCTGCTAATACTCGTGGCCGCAGCGTTGCTCGCATACTCGAACAACTTCACGGCTGGTTTTGTCTATGACGATTATCCCTTCATACTGGAGAATCCGGCGGTACGGACGCTCTCAAACCCAGTCCGGTTCTTCACCAGCCGCGAAGCTTTTTCGGAGAAGGGACAGTATGTGATATACCGTCCGCTAGCCACCCTCAGTTTTGCGCTCAACTACAGGTTGAGCGGGTACAATCCGGCTTTGTTCCACACGGTTAACATCCTTCTCCACGTCGCCGCAAGCGCGACCCTGTATGCGCTTTTGTTCTTGACATTTGGCGAAGCGGTTTTTGCTTTTTTTGTGGCGCTTCTATTTCTCCTCCATCCGGCGCAGACCGAGGCTGTCTCATGGATCGCCGGGCGCGGCAATCCGATGTTCCTCACGGTCTTCTTCCTTGCAATGATCTGCTATGAGAAATGGAAGAGAGAAAGTAGTCGGGCTTATTACGGACTGGCTCTGCTGTTTGCGGCATTATCGCTTCTGTCAAAGGAAATGGCGGTTGTCCTGCCGGTTTTGCTGGTCGTGGTCGAGTTGACTCTCCCTCGGCCGGACGCGCGCCCGGATCGCACGAAGCATCTCGTCGCGGTCATCCCGTTTGTCGCGCTCTCGATAGGCTACGTGGTACTGCGACATTTGGCCCTGGGCGAGACCAGGCAGATGGGATACTGGGGCGGCGGACTGTGGCCGACCCTCCTGACCATGACGAAGGGATTCGTGTACTACGTCCGCCTGCTGTTTGTCCCGATGCCGCTCATGGTCGAGTATGTCATTCCGATTGCGAGGTCGCCGCTGCAGCCGACGGTCCTCGTTTCTTTACTGGTGTTGGCGTTTCTTGTGCTCGCATGCGTTATGAGCTACAGACGGGCGCCGGTAGTGTGTTTTGGGATCGCATGGTTCTTTGCGTCGCTTCTGCCGGTGTCAAATGTGGTTCCTATGGAGGCAGTCATCAATGAGCGGTTTCTTTATTTGCCATCGATAGGGTTCTGCGCAATACTTGCGGCGCCACTGCTAGCGGCGAAGGCGGCTTCGAGAAAGAGGGCGGCCGTGGGCGTGATTATCGCGCTCGCTCTGATCGGTTCGTGTTACGGCGCTTTGACTTTCAACAGAAACCGGGATTGGCGCGACTCGCTTTCACTGTGGACCGCGTCGGTGAAGGCCTCGCCGGCCGGCCCGACGTCGCAATACAACCTTGGCCTGGAGCTTTTCAAGCGCGGCCGATATGACGAAGCTATCGAACATCTCAAGATCGCTTGTCGGCTCCAGGAGAGCTTCCCTTATGCGCATGCCGCACTCGGTAACGCCTATTTCGCAAAGGGAAGTTTTGAGGCCGCGATAGAGGAATACACAATCGGTGTGCGCCAATGGCCGACCGATAAGAATTTGAGGCATAACCTTGCAATGGCCTGGTTGGAGAAAGGTAAGATACATTCGTCTCAGGGCGAGACAGGGTTGGCCGCGCAATGCTTTCTGAATGCTCTCAAGTTCGAGCCGGGTCTTGAGCCTGCCATGCAGGCGCTCAGACAACTGAGCGGAGTTGACGAACGTGGATAACACCTCACCGGACAGAGAACGCCCCTCATGGGCGCCCAAACTTCTCAGGCGGTTCGCCGGCCTTGCGATTCTCCTCCTCGCGCTCTCGCTGTTTGCCAACAAGATTGCTGATACCGATATCTGGTGGCACCTGCGGACGGGTAGATACATCATCGAGAATCATGTTATTCCCCGCGTCGACATGTACTCATATACGGCCGGTGGAAATAGATGGATTGACCTCCATTGGTTGTTCCAGGTCATCGTGTACGCAACCTTCAACGCGCTCGGATCATACGGGCTGTCGCTCTTGTTCATCTCCGTTTTTGTTTTCTCTTTCCTGCTGCTCCGGTCCGCATGCCTGCCACAAAGAAACTACCTGGCGGCTATTATTCTGTTCGCCCTCGCTATCATGGCCGCCAGCGGGCGTTTCCTTGCCAGGCCCGAAGCTTTCACGTTTCTGATGATTGCGGCCTACATGGCGATACTATGCCGATACGAACGAGGAGGAGCTAATCGTCTTGTCTATCTCCTGATCCCACTTCAGATACTCTGGACGAACATGCAGGGGCTTTTCATCATCGGCCCATTCCTCATCTCTGCATATATTCTCGATCGCGGAATCAGGCGGTTTGTTTCCGGGCCGGAGTCTCGTGAGTCCGAGAAGCGCAGCAAAGGATTCCGGACTCTTCTTGTTGTGCTCATCGGGTCGCTCTTTGCGTGTCTCATCAATCCTTATGGTTTTAGTGGGTTGGCGTTTCCATTGACGCTTTTCACGCGCGTCGGCGGTATGCAGAACGTATTTGCCGCGTCGATTGCGGAGTTTCAGCCGCCATTCTCGGGTTACAATCTCACAGGCAGCATCAGATGGTTCGGAGTATTCATGGTCATCTCAGCGCTCGCCGTGGCTGCGGATTATAGAAATATCAAAATAAGTCACGTTGTCATCTTCCTCGGGCTGGGATATCTTGCGCTGAACGCGAGGCGCAATATTCCGCTATTTGTGCTCGCGACTCTTCCCCTGTCGGTCGAGCATGCCGGCAATCTTGTCGTACGGTTAGGCGACTCCAAAGGCGGGAAATCGGCGCTATGGGTGAAGAGATTGGAATTGACAGGTTGCGCAGCGCTGATTCTACTTATTCCTTTTCAGATTTGTCGGGTAGTCAATGGCCGATACTATGTTTCCGACCGGCGAGCCGAGAGATTCGGGTTCGGCTTCAAGGAACAACTTTTCCCTCGCGGCGCATTCGTTTTCATCAAGGAGAATGGGATTCATGGTCCGCTTTTCAACAACATGGACATCGGTGGCATGTTCATATACGAGATGTATCCCATGGAGAAGGTCTTCATAGATGCGAGGCTTGAGGTGAACTCGGCTGAGCATCTTGTTGAGTATCGCCGCGTGACGGCTGACCCCGTCGCCTTCAGGCGTCTCGCGTTGAAACATGGATTCAATGCCGCAGTTATAGCACACACGTCCCAGGACGCGCTCTACCTTATGCCCGTCCTGTATTTCTCGCCCGACTGGGCTCTTGTGTACCTTGATCCGATTGCTGCCGTCTTTGTGCGGACTGTTCCGGAAAACGAAGTCATCATTCGTTCTGATAGAATAGACATTGGCCGGCGTCAAGTCCCGCTCATTGCGCCCGACGACACATTGAACGACAGCGGACCGATTTTCCTGCGAGCATTCCTCGATGCGATTACTCCTTCGGCGACGACGGACAGCGAGGCTCACAATTGGTTCAATCTCGGGCTCGTCTATCTGGTCATGGGTCAGAATGCCCGCGCGGCAGAGCACATGAAGTCGGGGTTGAAGCTTATGCCCTTCTCATCGGAGGCTGAATATAACCTCGGACTCGCATATGATCGGATGGGAGAGAAGGGGATGGCCCTGCAACATTACGGAAAGGCCATCGTGCTGAACGCGCGCCATGCCCGCGCGCACGCGAACATTGGAAGGATATATGACGAGCGCGGCCTCAAGCGTGAGGCCGAACAGGAATACAATCTGGCGCTCAGATATGGAGGAGAAAACCCGATTGTGCTTTACAACCTGGGGGCGCTTTCATACGAGCGCGGCGAATATGAGACCGCACGCGAATGGTGGCAGCGCGCATTGAAGGAAGATTCCGCTTTCCAGCCTGCGATCGAAGCGCTGAAGAAGCTGAATTGAAGCTGTGTCCCGGAAACGCTTTTTCAAATCCTATCTCGGCGCTGACGGGTCTTCCGGATACCTGGCTCATAAAATCGGGGAGTAGAAAATCGGGGACACGATGCCGC
>JACRIR010000213.1 GCA_016215705.1 Candidatus Poribacteria bacterium
ACTCAAGCAGTCAGGCATGGAATGGACGGCGCGGGGAGCAAATTCAATAATCGCCCTCAGATGTTGTCATCTCTCGGGACGCATCGAAGAATTCTGGGAACAACGCGCCAGCTAAGACCCCCTTTTATGTCGCAGGCCCCGGAATGGGGGAAGGCGAAGCGACTTCTATCGCGGGGGGGGAGAGCAGGCGAAAGGAGCAGGGACAGGCCACACGAGAAGGGGTCTGTCCCTGATTTCCCGCTCCTTCTTGATGTCTTTGTGAGGGAGCTTCCCTTATGGGCGCACTATTTGGACAAGTTCTGTATCTCCGTCCTTGATCAAGCCGACGCCGGGAGCATAGACCTTCCAGCTCCTTGCAGACGGCTCAAGAGGGGTCGTTTCGAGCGTTACAAGGCAGTTCTCAAACTCGCCGGCCGTGGTTTCGAGTTCCGCATCCATGCGTATGATCACCGCTCGATCCATCGCGACATCGGGCGCAATTTCCTGGAAATACCTTGCGCCGAGCAGGATGGTTCCAGACATGATCAGGCCGGGCTGGTTGTCATCTTCGAAGGCGCGCCAGGCTCCCTCGTGACTTACGATCTGTCCGTCTTCGTATATATCCACATCTTCGCCAAAGTAAAAGACGCTACTGGTCTCGATGCAGAGTGCGAAGAAATTTCTGGAGGCTTCTATGAGCTCACCGTCGTGCCATTCCTTCTCCTCTACGACCCTTGTTTCAATGGGACCGATTGTTTCTGTCTCGTCGAGAACGGTAATGGAAAGCTCGACCAGCACGCCGTCCTCTTCTCCCGCCAATTTGAGTTGGTATCCCGGTTCCAGAATGAAATATTGGTTGCTCCCCGTTGTGGAAAAAGTGCACGCGTCCAGACGGAAGTCGGTCGTGAAGGCTTGACGGGGCTTCCTGCACAAGGGGTCTGCAATCGATGGTTGGCAGATGAATGTAATCAAGATGACCACGATGATCATCATGAAAAACATCGCAAACTGACTCTTGAGTCTTCCGGCTGGAGTCTTCATTGTCTTCATCTCCTATGTCTTAACCTGGGGACACCTATGCAAGCGTTTGCGAGCGCTTGCCACTAAGCGATCTTCATATCTGACGAACTGTTTGCAGGGTTTCGCCGACGATTTCGGATGTCGGCGTCGAGAAGTGTTGTCTGAACAATTCCGGAGAGCGTTGAACGCGATGCGTGGCGAGATTGTTTTCCGGGTATGCTGAGGACAAATAAGCAAGGCATTCATCTTACTGCTTTGAGGGGGACTTTCTCTACTTGATAATTAAGGGAACGACCGAATCATATCACCCATTCTTCTTCATTGTCAAGCGTGGAAACTACCTGGGGGCTTTACGGCTATTGCTTCGTGAACTCCTCAACACTCAGTTCTGCTTGCTTCAGAATTCCGCGCAAGGTACCGATCGCCGGCTCCTTATGCAGAGGAACCACACAACCGACTTCCCCTTCAGGGGTGGGTCTTCTTGAGTATTATGTGGCTACCGCGTTGCCGCGCTTGGCTGAAGCCAAGTTCCTCCAGCCGTCGAATCGAATTCGTGCCTACGAGGGTGGAATGAATTGCGCTCCCCCGAGCATGAATCAAGCTATATTGAGAATTATGCTGTCTCGAGAATAAATGAATCGGGTATAATGTGAGCAAATGAAGCCGTGCGAATGAATTCGCACCTATATGATTGTCGGCCGTGTTCAAAGACTCAGAATGTGCAGGAGTGAGGGATAGACCCGAAAGACGGGTTTGTCCCTATGCGCCAAGAAAGGAGTTGCTGGTGGAAGACCGAATTGATGATGTGACGCTTAAAACGGTGAAGGAGCGAATGACGGAGGACCGGGGGAGGAGTCTGCAAGATCTGATGAGCTATTTTGATCCGGAACTGGCGGCGGACATCGGTAACTTTGTCATCGGGAAACTGTATTCCCGCAGCGTGATACCGTGGAAGACGCGGCAGTTGTGCGCCATCGCCGCGCTGACAGTGCTTTATCGGCCGGTCCAATTGCGCAGTCACATTCTGTTTGCTCTTCAGGCGGGGGCGACAAAGGAAGAAATAGGGGAAGCAATAGTGCAGGTGGCGATATATGGGGGGTTCCCCGCCGCGTTGGAGGCATTGAAGGTTGCGAGGGAAGTAATCGAGGGATATCAGAAAGAGTAAGGTCGAAGTCAAAGTCGAGAACCGGATTGGCGTTCCTGAGAAAGACGTGCATATTCGGGGACACCATGTGGCATCGTGTCCCCGAATATGCTACTTTGTCGCCGGCGAGGGTATGTGTCTTCGGCGAGTGGACTCAATAAGACGCCTCAGGATCGCATTGATCGCAACGGTTTCGTCTTCCGAAAGGGCGCGGTCGCCGAACCGCACCCGATAGTAGATGGAGGTAAGTGTCTCGACATCGGAGAACCCGGGGTGCTCGCGCAAGGGTGGGAATTCGAGGAACTCGAGCGGTGTAACGGATGGCGGCTTGATAATCTTTCGTTTCTCGAGCAGAGTGAGCATTCGTTCATAGAAGAGCGTGCCTCGCTTGGCGGTCTTTGTGCGTCTCATGCGCCAGGAAAGGGCTGCAAGCATACCTCGTTTCTTGAGCGCTATGGTAAATGCGAAGGCGCCCAGGATGATTGCGCCGACAACAAGCGCATGGAACAATGTCAGGCTTCGGGCTATTCCGACGAGTCGGCTGAGCAGGCCGGCGACAGTTTTCGGAATACCGTGGAACAGAGCGCTCTCGATCTCGTCGAAGAGATGTAGCCTGCGGGTTTCGTTGTATCCGATTACGTGTCTGCGCCACTGTATCTGAAGCAGCATAAGCCGGCGGGAGAACATGCGCGCGATGAGCGAGCGCTGTCTCTCAATGTACTGGTCGGCCACCGCGCGCGGCGACGGATCGAACTCCACCCATCCGTAGTCCGGAAGGTAAGCCTCAACCCAGGCATGCGCGTCGCGCTGGCGCACTTCAAAGAAACCGCCGTTGTTGTTCCACTGTCCTCTCTGGAAACCTTTTGCGAGTCGCGAGGGAATGCCGACAACGCGGGCCATGACGGTCATTGCTGTGGCGAAATACTCACAATGTCCGGAACGGTTGACAAAGAGAAAATCATAGAGCGGGTCGTTCGTGAGAGGACGATTAAGGTCTAGACTGTAAGTGAATCGCGTTTCTAGGAAACTCTGGATCGCCTTGAGCTTGTCGTAGGGAGTATTGGCGTCCCGGGTGATGTCGAGGGCCAGCTTCCTTACGGCAGGATTCAAACCGACAGGCAACTGTAAGAAGTTCGTTCTCACGTAGTTTCCGTAGTCCTCATTGTCCAGCAACTCGGCGAGTTTTTCATCGGAAACCCGTCGAAGCTCATTCTCTTCGGGCGCGGCGACACGCGAGTAGACCGTATAGCTGATGAGTTCCGGCAGCGCCTGTCTGTTATTCATGGAGAAGGATCTATTGAAATCCCGGGCGAGGCTATATGTAAACGGTCCGCGGATGGCCACAATGTCTTTGGCGCCAAACAGGGTCTCGGAGAAAGGAACCTCGAGATAGCACACCTGCTTGAGCAGACTCGGGTCAGCATCGAACTCTTCGGCGGCGCGATACTTCGCGTACCGCTCATCCACTATGAAAAGCTCCGGTTGGCGGGGAAAGACAATGCCGAAGTTTTTGTCGGCCATTGCGCTGCGCCTGCCGTCATGGTAGGCGAAGAAGTCCCGACTGGAACTCCACTGGATTCCATCATAGATGTTAAGGGCTCCTCCTCGCCATTTCAACGGCATGCGGAGGGCTGCCGAGTTCGGAGGAACTTCGACCCTTAGGACAAGCGTCTGGTCTTCCTGGATTTGGCCGAATGTTCCCAACTGAACGGTCTTTGTGAAGCCGGTCAGTTGGCGGGTTCGCCGCATCTGGTTCAGCGTCTCGAGGGTTGTGCCGCGCGCTATGAGCGCGTATTGGAGGCGGGGAGCGCTGTAGAAGAACCCGACGGTCAGCGGTAAGAGAGCCAACGTCCAGATGAATGACAAAGAAAGCAATCCCATGGGCGCG
This sequence comes from Candidatus Poribacteria bacterium, assembly GCA_016215705.1. Classification (GTDB taxonomy): domain Bacteria; phylum Abyssobacteria; class SURF-5; order SURF-5; family SURF-5; genus JACRIR01. Next base: position 4,032 of record JACRIR010000213.1, read on the forward strand.
ACTTCCCCGTCATTGGACACGCTGGAGAAGTCTCCCGACACCTGTCGACCGTGGAACAACTGTATGAGCGATACATAGTAGATTGCGACGACGCAGTATACTGTCAGGATGACTGCAAACATTAGTCCCGTTGTCAGATTAGTGGCCGCGAGCAATTGGGCGAAGCTCACCAGGAAAATCCAGCGATGCGACTTCAATGTTTTTGGGTGCAAAAGAAGATAGGTCTGGACAAAGAAGGAAACGTGGACGGCCGGCAAGAGCAGGTTTCGAAGCAGGGAAACGTCGAAAGGAAAGAACACGAGCATACAAACGCTGAGCGCTATCCAGATACGCTGGTAGGCGGAGGTATACTTCCCGGGACCCTCGTAGAACCAACCTGCGACGACGACCGCAATTGATGCCACTGGCCAGACGATGGAGAAATACTCTGTCAGCGTGACTGCCCACAGACCGAGCAGCGCCAACAGGTGCGCGCATGTTTTCAGTTGTGTCTGCGCCTTCATTTTCTTTCGTCCTGAATCTTCCCGGATATCACGAGAGCGAAGCCGGCATTCCGCGGATCATTTGTTGATCGAGTATCCCCGCACGTCACAAGCACTCCAGCGCCCCCTTCAAACAGTCCTCTCCCCGCCGGGAGGCCGCCGGTGGAGTCTGTGGCCGCCTCGGCCAGCGCGAGCGCTATGAGCATTCTGTGGGTATGTTCGGACCCGACGCCATACCCGACGGTTTTGTCCCTCGTAACGAGTTTCAAGGAATACCCGTTCTTCGAGAGATGCCACACGAGTGACGCCGCCGTGCTGACAGCACGCTCGAGCGCCGCGAGAGAAGCCGGCGAATCGCTTCTCACGGCGTTATCGAGAACGACGCACACTCTGCGCTTCTCTTCGCGCTCGGTCTCCTTGACCGTCAATTTGTCCAGTTTGGCCGAAAGTTTCCAACTTATGTTGGTGGCGCTTTCCCCATGATAGTATTCTCGCACGCTGTACACGCCGCTGCCGGGACCCTTCAGATGGCTCGAGAGCTCGTCTTGAATCTGGCTCGAGCCCTGAACCAGTTTGTCCACCTCGTGGATACAAGGATAGACGATGATCTCCTGCTCATCTACCACTTTTTTCCTCAAATCAAAAAGGCCGAGCGGAAACTTGCAGCTCAGCGTCATGGGGGGAAACTTGTGAATCCCTCGCTGGTTGAACAGAAGCTCAATCTCGCGCGTCTCCTTGTCCTTCGCTTCGATCGAGACGAAGAACAGGCTTGTCCCTTGAGCGCCGCCGCCCTCAAGGAATACGCCGTACGAGCCCGAGAGGTGTTTGTTGTTCTGAACCTCCAGGTTTGCCCTGAATGGATGTCCGGCGAAGATGTACGGCGGAATCCGCCTTCGTATCGAAAGCCGCGAAAGATTCACGCGGCCTGCAATCAATGAGATGAGGATGCTGCCAATCATGACACCGGAGATCAGATAGAGCAGGTTGTTGCCGCTGTTGAACCCCGCGAGAGCTATTGCAGCCAGCAGCCCGAAGAAGACAAAGGTCTCTTTCGTCATTCGGGAGCGAGTGGATTTTGTGATGATCGTTGCCAACGTTTCTTGGTCCCTCTATTCAGGCGCTTTGGCGCACTCCAGGCGCTTCAGGCGCTTACAAGGGAACGGCTATCCGGCCAACGATTTCGGCGATGGCCCGTTCAGCGACCTCGGTGCGGGGACCTTCCACGTCAAGTCTCGTTGCTGGAATTATTCGGTGGGAAAGGCAGGGGATCGCGAGGCTCTTGATATCATCGGGCACGCAGTAATCGCGCCCTTTTACGAGCGCATTTGCCTGCGCAGCCCTGTAAAAGCTCATTGCGCCCCGGGGACTCACGCCAAGTTCGATCGCGGGCGAGCGCCGGGTCTCGCGAACGATTTCCATGAGGTAATCGACGAGCGCGTCTTCGACCCTTACGTCGGGGACTATCTCCTGCATCATTCTTATGTCGTCGGCGCAGACAACCGGCTCGATTCCCTCGACCGGCGCCTTCACTTGCTGGCCGGTGATCATCTGTTTTTCATCTTCGGTCGGAGGGTAGCCCATGCGTATCTTGAGCATGAACCTGTCGAGTTGTGATTCCGGCAGAGGATACGTGCCGTGGAACTCTATCGGGTTCTGCGTGGCGAGCACGAGGAACGGGTCGGGCAAATGATACGTCATACCGTCGACCGAAACCTGCAAGTCGTTCATGGCCTCGAGCAGGCAGCTTTGAGTTTTTGGTGTAGTGCGGTTTATCTCGTCGGCGAGAATCACGTTGGCAAAAATGGCGCCGGACTTGAATTCGAATTGATGTGTGTGCTGATTATATATGGTTACTCCGATAATGTCGGACGGGAGCAAATCGCTCGTGAACTGGATACGCTGGAAAGTGCAATCTATCGATTTGGCAATCGCGCGCGCAAGGGTTGTTTTGCCGATGCCGGGAACGTCTTCTATGAGCAAATGCCCTTTCCCCAGGAGAGCGGCAACGGCAAGCTCAATAACCTTTTCCTTGCCGTATATCACTGAGGCAATACTGCCCATAAGCGTGTGTATTGAGTCCGTTGTCCTTTCCAGTTCTTTAATGCTCATATCTTTTCGTTTTCAATATCCTCTTTGGGGACTGGCCAATAACAGGGGAAAAAGGTTAAACGGGGAAAAGAGCCAACGAAAGACCGGAAAACCCACACGTTTTCGTAGTCTCTGCATTTCTCCCTCTGCCTTTTCCCTTTACTCTGTCGTTTCTTTCTTATCTCAGCCATGAACGCCTTTACCACATATAGTTTGCCCTATCAGGCCGATAAGGTCAAGCCCGACGTGTTTGGGAGCCTCTCAATTTACCGGAGATACTATGCCGCATGGCATTTATCCGGGGAAACGATGCGGCATCGTGTCCCCGGATAAATTCACCCCTTCTCATAAGCCAACATATTCGCGCGGCACTCGCTTGCTTATCCCACACAAGACCTCATATGAGATCGTTCCCGCCCACCCGGCGACGTCCTCGGCGCGAATTATCTCCGCGCCGTCCTGCCCGATGAGCGTGACAACGTCGCCGATGTCAACATGGGGAACGGCGCTGACGTCGATCAACAATTGGTCCATTGTTACCCGCCCGACAACCGGCGCACGAGTCCCCCGGATGATCACGTTTGCCTTGTTTGAAAGACGCCATGGGTATCCGTCCGCGTAGCCGACATTGGCTGTCGCGATACGCATTGGTTTCGAGGCCATGAAAGTGCGGCCGTAGCTGATCGATGCGCCCGCCGGCACGTTTTTCAAAAAAGCTATTGACGACTCGAATCGGAGCACAGGTTTGAGGGATATCTTACCTTCGAGTTTTGGGTGCGGATATGCGCCGTATAGGATGAGACCGGGGCGAACCAGGTTGCGATGCGCCAACTGATAGTTTATGACAGCGCCACTGTTGGCGGCATGGATTCTCTGCGGCTCGATTCCTCGCGATGAGAGCTCGCTCACGAGTTTGTCAAACAGGTTCAATTGGCCGAGTGTGAACGGGTCATCCTCGAGCTCCGATTGCGCGCAATGGGTGTACACTCCCTCCAGCCGAAGGCCGGGAAGCCTCGCGACTTTTGCAATCTCATCAGCCGCGTTTGCAGAGCCGAACCCGATTCGCCCCATCCCTGTGTCTACATCGGCATGGGCCTTCGCTGTGATTCCAATCTTCGAGGCCGTTTGAGAAAGCCGTTCGGCAAACGCAGGGGAGGTGACGGTGATATCCAGATCATTCCGCAGCGCAGGTTCTATCTCCGAGACTGCGATGCAGCATTGCACAAGGATGGGAAGGCGAATCCCCGCGCGTCTCAACTCGATGCCCTCTTCCACGAGCGCCACTCCGAACATGGCTGCGCCTGCCCGCTCACAGGCACGGGCCACTTCGATGGCGCCATGTCCGTAGGCATCGGCCTTGACGACGGCAAGGATTGCGACATGAGGACCGACCAGCGCGCGGATTTGAACCATGTTGTGTTCGACCGCCGCGAGGTCAATAATGGCACGGGTTGAGCGGAGCCGTGTCTGTTCTGCGTGAGTATTCGGCTGCATGGGCGTCCTTCATATATATCTATGTGGCAAAATCCCCCTGCCCCTTTTTTAAGGGGGGGATTAGTCACTCCAGCTCACTTCAGGCACTTTTCATGGAAGATTCAGGCGGCTGATATCCTTGCGCACTTCTTCGGCCGATTTCCTGAGGGCCTCGAGCTCTGACGACGCAAGTGAAATCTCGACAATCTTCTCGATACCCCATCGGCCGAGGACGACCGGCACGCCCGCGCACATGTCGGAAAGACCATACTCTCCGCTGAGAATCGCTGCGCAAGGGAGAATCTGTTTCTTGTTCTTCATTACGGCCTCGACCATTTCGGCGAGCGAAGCCCCCGGCGAGTAGTAAGCGCTTCCTGCTCTAAGAAGCTCGACTATTTCGCCGCCTGCCTTGCGGGTGCGCGCTACGAGGTTTTCAATGGTTACCGCGTCCATGAGTTGGGTTATGGGAATGCCCGCAACAGTGGTGTATTGCGGCAGGGGAACCATTGAGTCGCCGTGGCCGCCGAGGACGAGCGCTTGGGTTTCCTTGACCGATACGCCGAGCTCCATTGCCACGAAGCTGCGCAAACGGGCCGAATCGAGCACGCCCGCCATCCCGATGATCCGCTCCTTGCCGAAGCCCGAGACACGCCATGCGAGGTAGGTCATGACATCGAGCGGATTGGTGACGACCATGATGATCGCGTCGGAAGCATACTTGACCACATTTTGCACAATCGAGCGCATGATCTCCGCGTTTTTGTCGAGCAGGTCCGAGCGGGACATTCCCGGCTTGCGCGCGAGTCCTGCCGTTATCAACACCAAATCAGAATCTTCCATGTCGGCCATGCGGTTGCTGCCACGCACGTGAGTGTCCGAGCCGAAGAGCGGCGCCGACTCCCACATGTCAAGCGCTTTCCCCTGTGGCAGCCCTTCGATGACATCAATCAACACCAACTCTTCACACAATTCTCTTTGGGCAATGTGTTGCACAGCCGTGGCCCCGACGTTTCCGGCCCCAACCATCGTAATCTTCGCCATATCAGCCTCCCATCATTTTGGATTTTAGATTTTAGATTTTGGATTGAAGAAAACAGGGGCAGCGGCCCCAATCGTATACGCTTTTTCTTCCTCTCGCCTTAGACGCCTTATATGCAGCATCACAAATGTTTGCGCATATTCCATGCCGTATTTATCATGGATTCCAGCTTTCGCGGGAATGACAAATATTAATGGTCCGGCGGCATGCGCAAGAACTATTGGCGTCATGTATGGCTCACTCCGGACGCTCCAGGCACTTCCCTATGTTTTCTCTCCTTCACGCCTTGTAGGAACAGAAGACCCATCGCGTGACTGAATGCGGCAAAAAGGAAGATAGGGCGATAACTGCCAACCGCGTCAATCAACATGCCCGTGAAAAACGGGCCCACCAACACTGAAGCATAGACTGAAGTGGACGAGAGACCCATCAATTCGGCCATTCTGTCTTCCGGAATGAGGTTCAGCATGAGCGCAAAAGGGACCACCATGACGATGCAGAAACCGAATGCGACCAACCCCATCAACACAAACAAGAGCGGGACCGAATAGGTAAAATACACGAGGATATTGACGATCACAAATAGAACAAGCCCGATATTGGTGACTACTTTGTGGCCTATTCTGTCCGCAAGCATCCCGAACGGAATCGCGAAAATGACTACGACAACGACGCAAAGCGCAAGCATCAATTGCGACATTACCACGCTCATCCCCATTTCCTTAGTGCCGAACGAGGTGAGCCATGGCAGCACTCCATTGAGCCCGAGATTCCAGAGCAGGCAGGCAAGCGTATATTTCAGGAGGTCCTTGTGTTCGAGCAACCCTTTGAAGTAATCAAGCAAACTCCCCTTCTCCCCTTTTGTTGTATTCGCCTTCACCTCCAGATGGGTTGGCTTTTCCTTTACGCCGAATATGGCCGTCAACACTCCAACCGCATATACGGCTGCAACGAGATAGAAGGTCATCTCTTCACTTCTGGCCCACAGAAGACCGCCAAGAGTGTAGTATAGCAAGTTGCCGGCGCCGCCCAATAACTGACACACACCATTGGCTGTGGCCCTCTTATCCGGCGGGAATATGTCGGGCAGGAGAGCGCCCCATGGGCGTTCTATGATGAGATGGAAAAGATACACGAGCGGCCAGATGAGCGCCATGAGCCATGTGGTCGGCAAGTATTGAGTCGTTACGAGAATCACGAGCATGAATGGAAGGCCAAGAATCATCAACGGCCTGCGCCGGCCAAGGCGATGGCGAATCCTGTCGCTCACCATTCCGAGAACCGGGGCCGCAATAATTCCGAAGCCGCCCATCATTCCCCAGATCACACCGACTATCCATTTCTGCTCGATGCGCGCGCTGAAGAAAAGAGGGATCGACGCCATGTTGAATGCGAAGAATGCGCTCATGCCGAACCATGCGCTGCCGACGATGAACATCGCCTTCACAGTCGCGTTGTTCTGAGGCGCAGTTCCCGTGTTTTCCATAGAAAGGGATTATACCATTCTTGCCCAAAAAGCAAAACAAAATAAAAGCCGCAGCCGTCTGCACGATGCCATTATCGCATAGGCGGGAATCCATTTCAGAAGAACGCGCGTTATCCAAACATGTCCGTGAAATCACGAGGGAAGTTCAAGAATTCGACACTGAACAGTGCAGACAAACGTCGATGAAGGCGAATACTGACCGGAAACCAGAGAGAAGATGCCTCTTTGAGATTTCAGGAGGTGCAGGTGCGATTCGCGTTCCCAATCTCTTATGCTTCTTGACTGAACCATTCGCCATAAGGAAACAGGCCGGGGTAACCGCCGGTGTGCATGAACACGACGGTTTCGTTTTTGTGGAATTTGCCTTTCCTTATGTAGTCAATCATTCCGGCCATTGTCTTGCCGGTATATGTCGGATCGAGAAAAATGCCTTCGAGGCGCGCCACAAGTTTTATTGCCTCGATGCAGCCGGGCGTTATTTTGCCATAAGCCTCGCCGTAATAGTTGTAATCGACAATTGCGTCATCACGCGTTGCATTCGGCTTCTCGCCGATAAGATCGCCGATCTCGTTGACGATCACCTCGACGGGCGGCAGCCCGAGTTCCTCGAGGGAGCCTTGCTTGTTCACGGCGATTCCGACAACTTTCGTGGGCGCCTTAAGGCACTTGACGCCTGCGAGCAGGCCCGCATGCGTTCCTCCCGTTCCCATAGCCACAAAAATGGCGTCGATTTTGAGGTCTAATGCTCGCGCCTGCTCGAATAACTCGACTGCCGCCAGGTAGTAGCCCACGTCGCCGAGCGGTGTCGAGCCACCCGGTGGAATCATGTAGACATTGCGCCCTTTTTCTGTCAACTCTTGCACTATGTTGAAGACTGCCAGCCTCATCTCGTCGAACTTCGATGGGTCGTTGAAATCGGGCAAGAACAGATATTCACACCCCATGATTTCATCAAGCAGAAGATTGCCGTCCGGCGGGTCCGGTTTTTCGCCGGACAGAACGAGGAGAGTCTTAAGGCCCAATTTGCAGGCGGCGGCTGCCGTCATGCGGCAGTGGTTCGACGATACCGCCCCGAACGTAAGCGCCGTATCGGCTTTGTTATTGATCGCGTCCGCCATCAGGAATTCGAGCTTCCGCGCCTTGTTTCCGCCCATGGCGAGGCCAGTCATGTCGTCTCGTTTCATCCATATCTGCGGTCCGCCGAGATACTTCGTCAGCGCTTTGAGAGGCTCGAGCGGCGTCGGAAGGTAGGATAAAGATACCCGCGGGATGTCAGTGAGCTTCATGGTTTTCTTCTCTCCTCGTTAACAAAGCAACAGTTTGTCATTCTGAGCCCTTCGCCGTCATTCTGATCTCTTCACCGTCATTCTGAGCGAAGCGAAGAATCTCTGTTGACTCGATGCCTCATACCAAGAATGAGATGCTTCGCTTCGTTCAGCATAACGACCGGGAACTCCCCAAGAATTTTAGTAGTATTCGCACACGACCTAACGAAGCACGCCACCTGAACCATAAACCCCTATCTTCTTAAGAACCCCTCCAGCTTCCTCAAGTGCTCCTTCTCCTGTTCTATGAGTTCCTCTATCGTCGCCTTGCCCGTCTTGTCCTGCGTGCTTTGAAGGATTTGACCATAGAACGCGATCGAGCGTTTCTCGACGGACATTCCCAGCCTGATTGCTTCCTGCGGATTGCACAATATGTCAGCCACGCGTTCGGAATCACTTAGAACGTCCATCACCTTCGAATCCACTATATCAGCAAGCGTTTCGCCTTCGTCAACAACATCATGTTTTGCTGCCAACTCCTCGATTCTTCTCTCGAACAAATCAAGATGGTTTCGCTCATCCTTGAGCAGCATCTCGATTACGTTTCTAATCTCGGGCTTGAGCATTTCCTCTTTCATGCGCGAATAGTAATAGATGCCGTCCTCCTCGATCTTGCGCGCGATCCTGTAAGCCTCAAGCTCGTCGAAGTCGAATATCCTGATTTCTGCTCCGCTGAAGTCGACTTTCATTTCCCGCTCCCTATCCTAATCCACAGATTTCTCAGCGCGGCATAGCCGCAACAAAACAGCACATATCGGGCGCGATGAATCGCGCCCCTACAAAGTTTTTGATTCATACCTGTAGGGGCTCTGAGTCCTCCACCGTCATTCTGAGCGAAGCGAAGAATCTCTATTAACCGCAAAGGCGCAAAGAGCGCA
>JACRIR010000214.1 GCA_016215705.1 Candidatus Poribacteria bacterium
AGACGAACTTCCGTCTGACCGTGAACACGAGCTTGAGCGACAACTCGTGGAGCGCCGTGACCGCGGCGTTCGGCAAAGGCACCGTGCATCCTGATTGCATCGGGACGCTGAGCTATGTGTATGCCAGCTACATGCTCATGAACAACAGCGAACTGGCAGGTGGCCTTGCCACGTATAAGCTCGTTGATGCTGCGTTGGCGATCAGCGCTGCGAACACCGACGGCTGGCGTGACCGGAACGTGAACCTGGCGTCCTTCGGGTTCACCGGTTCGGGCAACGCAAGAAGCAGCACCGTGAACAGGTTGTCCACGAGCGTTGACAGGTTCCTCGTCACCGATATCAACACGATTCTGACCGGCTCAGAGTCCGGCTCGAGCGTGATACCGGTCATGTGGGATCAGATTTCAACGAACATCAGCGAGTTCAGCCATGTTCCCGCTGGCCAGAACGTGCTGTTCATGGACGGACACGTCGAGTTCTATCGTTATGACAGAGCCTCGACAAAGTTCCCGGTGTCGCCTCTGTATGCAGCTATCAATGGCGGCGTCAACGACAAGGCGGTTCCGTATTGCCCGTAATTCCGTAATCGTATAGTTCTATTTCCCCATGCGCTTCACCGGAGGGGGAAGACAAAATGTCTTCCCCCTCTTTTCTTATTTGATTCAGGACGCGTCGCATCTGTTCCGCCGCAACACACGCTTTGCGAGGACCTTGCGTCATTCTGAGCGAAGCGAAGAATCTCCTGTTGCATATGTTCCGCCGGAGTGCGCGCCTTTTCGGAGCCGCTGGTGAGTCGCTTGCACCGGGGGAATGCCTATAACACGGTCTTCTCGGCGGGCTGTCGATCCTGCTGACAATACGGGCAGAATCGCCAGTTCTTTTCGATTTTTTGGCCACAAGACGGGCATTTGTCTTTTAGCGCAAAACCACATGATGGGCAAGCCATGTACGACTGCTCGGTTCTCTCACCGCAGTTCGGGCAGATTCCCGAGGAAATCTCTTCTCCAACAACGACGCTCCAGATTTCAGTCAACGCTGTCACGCCGGATGAGACTTTTTCGGCGAAATCGGTCAACAGCGGCTTCATTCCGCTCACGAGCGCCAATCTGCGTAAAACAGATTCGCCTTCCCGCATTTCAATGGCTTTTTTCGCTTCTTCAGTGATCGCGAACAATTCGGCCACGGCGATTCGGCCGGAAAAACCTCTTTGATTGCACTGTGGACATCCCTTGCCGATCTGCCACGGAAGTCTCCGCGCTTCCGGGAAAATGCGTTCTACCTGGCGAATCTGGCTGGGTGAGGGTTCTAGGGGAATCAGGCAGTTCCTACAGAGTTTTCGTATGAGTCGCTGTGCGAGAACATAGAGGAGCGTGGAGCCAATGAGGAATGGCGGCATTCCCAGGTTGACAAGGCGAGTGACTGCAGAGGGGGCATCGTTTGTGTGAAGAGTACTAAGCACAAGATGGCCGGTCATTGCGGCGCGCAGAGCAATTTCGGCGGTTTCCGGGTCCCGTATCTCACCTACCATGATAACGTCAGGGTCTTGCCTGAGAATGGAGCGCAGCGCCGTGGGAAATGTAAGGCCGGTCTTTGTATTGACTTGGACCTGAGTTATTTTGGCCAGATCATATTCAACGGGGTCCTCCACCGTGACTATGTTGACGGCGGGGGTTCTTATCTCGTGTAGTATGGCGTTGAGAGTTGTGCTTTTTCCTGAGCCCGTGGGGCCGGTTACCAATACCATACCCTGCTTGCGGGAATTGAAATTGCGCATCTGGTCCAATTGCGACGAATTGAAGCCAAGATCATCCAGCTTCACGTCGCTTTCTTTCCTGTCGAGAACCCGTATGACGACCTTCTCTCCGAATATCGAAGGGAGTGTGGATATGCGGAGATCATAATAGCGCGAGCCTACCGAAATGCGTACTTTGCCGTCCTGGGGCACTCTCTTTTCCGCTATGTCCATGTCCGCCATGATCTTGATTCGGGACACAACCGGCCCGTGTATCCAGCGCGGCAGTTGGTGCATTTCATAAAGCAGGCCGTCGATTCTGTCGCGAACAATCAATGAGTCCGCTTGAGGCTCGACATGTATGTCGCTGGCCCGCTCCTGGATGGCCTCATGAATGACGATATTGACTATTTTTATGACAGGGGCCTGCTGGCTCTGAATCTTCAGATCAGTCGCGTTTTCCGACTGGTCGTTTTCCGGATCGGAGAGTTTCATCACGTGGATGAGCCCACCGAGTTCCGAGAAGGAATCGGATAAGTCCGTAATGGTTTCGCTGCTGTTGCATTTCTTGATGGCTTTCTCTATTTGTTCAATATCTGCCACAGAGGGCTTTATCTCACGCTTCGTGATCAGATTCAAATCGTCGATTGCCTGAAGGTTCAGCGGATCGGCCATCGCAACGATCAATCCTCCGGCCTCCTGCCGGATGGGCAGACACCCATACTTGAGCGCCAGTTTCTCAGGGAACAGACTGACTGATTCCATATCGATCTCGGTCTCGTCAAGGTCCAAGAAAGGAATCTCCAACTGAAGCGCAAGCATCTTGAGGAGGTCCGTCTTGGAGACACGGTCACTCTCCACAAGAATCTCGCCGAGACGCTTCTTTGTCGACAGCCGTTGTGTCTCAAGCGCTACTTTCAGCTCTTTCTCCGTGATAAGGTTATTGCTGACGAGCAGGTCACCCAATCGAACTTGCATGACCACGTTACCTCCGACGCCGGGACTATTTTGGGAAGCCGGCAACAAGGCGACCGACTTCATGCGATTCTCTTCCACTAAAGGAACAAAGCTCCGTGACACCGCGGCTATTTAAAACAGCCTCGATTTTGCGAAGAGATTGCCCATTTTCGTGCTCTGTCGGACAAATTGGGCAGGTCTCACCCCAACCTCATTCAAGTATCTATACGCTATGCGCCAAAAAGATAATGACAAGTGAGCGCTCTTTGAAGTTCCACGTGATCCTATGTTCTCAGGGTTGTAGTTTGTGCAAGTCCTGTGCCAATGGTCATCGACGGTGAAGACATGGACGTGCATGCCGATCACGAGAGGACAATATATTAAGCGAGGTGCAACCGGACATCAAGAAAAGGAAAGTTTTCGATTTGAGGCGGCTGCGGAAAAGGGCGCGATCAGAAAAGGAAGACGGCTGCGGCAAGGACTGTTGTGTAATCGCTTCCCTTGATCACTGCCGACTGAGTCACATTCGTGGTTCTGACTATCTTATTGCTGATGCGGAAGACTTCTTTCTTCTGGTCCCAGCTTACGTCTTCGTCGAACTCTATTCCGAGTGTCGAGGCGAGCATGGCTGCCGCAAGGTCCTCGGCATACTCGCCCGCGACTGTGTCAGTCTGACCATATGCATGATGCTCGCTCAGGTAGCCGTACATTGAACGATCTTGCGGAACGGCGCAGCCAACCGATGATGCGATCAGCCGGCGGGGCTCGTTACTTGCGCAGCGTGCCATAACGCAAAACGTCAGCATCCCCGGCTTGAGAAGCTTCACCCCTTCTCTACGACTTATTATCTTGCAGTTGGGAGGGAGAATGCTGGAGACAGACACCAGATTGCACATTTGTATGTCGGCGTCACGGAGGGCAAGCTCAAACGAACGCAGTTCTTCTTTGTGAGTTCCGTGACCTTTCGTGAAGAACATTTTCTTGGGAACCAGTTCCATCGGTGTTTCTCCTATCCGGTAAACCTAATGTGCTGACCCGCTTACTCGGGCTTGAGCGCATACCCCCAAGTCTTATAGAGAAGACGAGCCCCCATGAACTCGGGATGGATAAGTCCCGGTATGGGCGCAAGCTCAACGAGGTCAAGCCCGACGACTTTTCGCTCATTGACTACCGAGCGCAGCACATTCAAGACCTCATCCCATAGCAGGCCGCCCGGCTCGGGCGTGCCGACCGCCGGCATAATGGATGGGTCGAAAGCGTCCGCGTCGATACTGACGTACACATGCGCCGTCAGATTCTTGAGGAGGCGCCGGATAAGTTCGCTTTGGTCTGCGGCGCCCCGCGATTGGCGAAAGTCTTGCGCCCACAGGGTGGTCACGTTTTCCTTGTCAAGCGCAAACGCCTCTTCCGCGCTCAGGCTTCTGATACCGGCCTGCACAAGCGGACACACTTCTGCGGCCCGCCGTGCGACACATGCATGGTTGTATTTGTTGCCATGATAACTCTCGCGGAAGTCTGCATGGGCGTCGAGAACCAGGACGCTGAGGTCCGAGTAGAATCGGCTCAAGGCTCGCACCATCCCGAGAGTGACAGAATGTTCCCCTCCCAGCAGTGTAACGAATTTGCCTTTTGCAAGATATGCGCCGGCCACGGAGTCGATACGCTTTACCATTTCTTCTGCATCGTCAACGACAGCCAGAGGCTTCGACGTGTGAATGCCCACTTCACAGGGTTCGCGCCGCAGCTCTTCGTCGTAGAGCTCCATGTTGGTGGACGCCTCTATGATGGCGGCGGGCCCCCTCCGGCAACCGGCGCTGTAGGTGGTTGTGGCCTCATAGGGAACAGGCAAAACGATGATCCTGCTCGTTTTCTCGTCGCAAAGTTCCGGCGGAAGCGCCCCGAAATTGCTGGAAGGGTAGAACCACTCTTCAGGCATCGAGCCGGAGTTTCTTATCGTATCGTTCATTTCTGTGGCCACTCGAGCCGCAGGCCGGGCGCCTTGCGTGAAGCTATGAGGTCCGCGCTCCGCTGCGCAAGCGCGTGCAGGACGACCGGGAGCGCAATGGTTGCGTCGCAATAAACCGTTACCCTTTTCGCCTTCTCGGCTATCTTCCCCCATGATTGCGCTTCCTCGAAGGTGCATCCGCTGAGCCCCCCCCAGTGAGGAGGGTCTACGGAGAATTGGATTGCATAGGAATGTCCGGAGACCGGTCGCCCCATGAGTCCCGCCGTCACCTCAGTCTGCTGTATGAAGTTCTTCGGCGTGCCTCCCGCAACATATATTACACCCGTAGATTCGGCCTCGGCCACGAGGTTGGCCGACTCGACAACGTCAGCTATAACGTCCAGGCTCGGAATTTGCTTCCCTTCGTTTGCGGCGATCGCGAGCGCTATTCCTATCGATGAATCGCTTATGGCGGGGCAGTATACGGGCGTTCTGGAATCGTAGGCTGCGCTGAGGATACCGGTCGTTTTGCCTTCCTTGGACAGTTTTCCTCCGAGAAGGTAGAGGAATTCACGCGTGCTCAGCTTTCGGGCGCCGACCGAAACGGCAAAATCGGCCACATACCTGTCTACTCCCTGAAAGGCGCGCTCGCTTGCGAACACGTCATATATCCTATCTATTCCCTCTTCTCTGAGCTGAACATCGTCAACGTGAGGAGAGCCCTGATAGTGAAAGCCGCCCAGGGTTTCATGGCAGTCGTGAAACAGGTTGGCGCCAGTGCTGACGAGGCAATCAATGAGTCTGTTCTTGATGAGGTAAACGACGATTTCTCTCATGCCGGCCGGGACCATTGCGCCTGCCAGTCCCAGGAATATAGTCACATTGCTCCGCAGCATTTCCGTCCACACATCGACGGACAGCGCCAGGTTCTTTCCTTGAAAGGCCGTGTTCCCCATTCGCCATAACATACCGCTTATGTCGGAGTCGGCATCAATCCGGATCGATTCGACAGGGTTATTCAAGACAAATTCGTTGTGTTTTTCCGTCACTTGACCACCTCCCAATTTCCAGTCACAGCGCGTTATGTTACCAAAAAAACTTCATGTCGTCAATAACAAAATTCTTGATGATTGCCTTTGGTTCTCATGAAGATCACGAAATAAGAAAAAAGGGCGAAGCCAAGGAATGGCTTCACCCTTTCATTCTCAAAAGCAGCCGCGTCTTCCCTTCGGCTGTGATTCTCCCTTTTCAAACAGGAGCAAACCGGGGCGCCGATGCGATCCGAAAGCTCAGATCAGGTCGCCCATGCTGAATATAGGCAGATACATCGAGATGACGATGAACCCGACGATTCCGCCCAGGATGACCATCATCGCCGGCTCGAGCATCTGAAGCATACCGCCGATGGCGACTTCCACCTCCGCATCGTAAATATCAGCGACCTTCAAGAGCATCGAGTCGAGGTTACCGGTTTCTTCACCCACGTCGATCATGTTCACGGCCATCGGGGGGAAAGCGCCTGATTCCTCGAGGGGGCCGGCAATTGTCTCACCCTCACGAATACTGTCATGCACTTCGCCGACCGCATTAGCAATCACTCGGTTAGCTATTGTTTCCTTCACAATACTAAGCGACTGGAGGATAGGGACGCCGCTGGTAATCAATGTGCCCAATGTTCGGGAGAAGCGCGCAACGCCGATTTTTCGCGTGAGCTGGCCAAAGATGGGCAGCTTCAACACTACTCTGTCTTTGATTGCCTGCACAAGCTCGATCTTGAATATCATTCTTATGGCAAAGATGGTGCCGACAATGCCTCCTACCAGCTTGAGGAAGGAATGCTTGAGCGCGTTGCTGACGTTGACCAGGAACTGAGTCGGGGCCGGTAGAGCGCCGCCGAGGTCGGAGAATATCTCTGCAAAAGTGGGAACCACTCTGATGAGCAGGAACGTGACGACGCCGCCGGCGACCAGCATAACCATGATCGGATAAATCATGGCGCCCTTTACCTTTCTTGCAAGGGCCTCTCTGCGTTCCGCAAAGTCGGCCAGCCTGTTCAGAACGACTTCCAACATACCGCCGACTTCTCCCGCGCGGACCATGTTCACATACAGTTTATCAAATGCCTTTGGATGTTTAGCCAACGCTTCGGAGAAAGTTGTACCGCTTTGGACGTCGTTCACCATCTCGTCCAGTACGTTTTTGAGCTTTCCGGGTTTCTGCTGGTCATAGAGAATGGAAAGGCTTCGAAGGAGCGGAAGGCCGGCATCGATCAAAGTCGCCAACTGCCTGGTCATCAAGGTGATTTGCTTCTTCTTTACGGACCCTCCAAGTGATATGCTGAACCCCTTGCCCTTGCCTTTCTGACGTCGGGCAAGCTTTCCCGCATCTTCTTTGACTTTGGTCGGAAAATATCCCAGGCTGCGCACCTGGTTGATGGCGAGAGCAAGGCTATCTGCCTCAACCATCCCTGTGACTTCTTGTCCCTTCTTATCAGTGGCTTGATAGGAGAAAATCGGCATTTTCTACCCCCCATCTTTCAGTCCGGAAGACCTTCTGCCCGAATACTTTCAGTATACCATTCAGTATTGTTCAAGTCAAGCATGCGGCAGGGCATAGGGCAGTTCCGTCTTCGACTTGGCAGGGGGACCCCATACTTGCCCTTCTAAGTCGTTCATTCCACTATGGGTGGGATTATGCGCAGATTACTGCTTGATAGCGATTAGCGACAGAGTGCGTCCTGTTCGGGAGCCCTGTTTTCGCGCGGAGAAATATTCATGGCAGTTGCAGGCCGAGCAGATTCCGAGTCGAATGATTCTTGTCTCTTGCAATCCACAGTCCCGGAGCTGAAGAAAGTTGGCAAGCCAAAGGTCCAGATGCCATTTTTGTGTGGCCGTCTTCTGAAACAGCGACGAGGCGTATTGGAAACTCGCGCCAAACGCGCTCAGAACGTCCTCGCCCACTTCATAACAGCAAGGGCCGATGGATGGCCCGATTGCCGCCCATATATCCCGGGGGTTTGCGCCGAATTCCTGCGTCATTCTTTGCACTGTTTTGAATGTGATTTCACGAACCGTACTCCGCCAGCCGGCGTGGATAACGCCTACCGCGGTCTTCGCGGGATCGTAAAGAAAGACGGGGACACAATCTGCAGTAAAGATGCCCAAGGGAATGTTCGGGACATCCGTGATGAGAGCGTCAGTTGCCGGTATGGCGTTGTCATAACAAAGCGCTCCCATCCCACGCTGGCTGGTAGTTACGCGTGCGATGTTCTCGCCATGCACTTGCTTTGCCGCTGTCAGGGAGTCCGGGTCAAGTCCCAGTTCAGCAAAGATGACTCTTCGATTCTCAAGGACGCTGATCGGGTCATCGCCGGTGTGCAGACCGGTATTCGAGCTTCCGAAAGGCGCCCTGGTATCGTTCGGGCGGCGCGTCGTGAAGGCTGCGATAATCCTGTCAAAGGGAGGTTCTTCCGGAAATGCGCGTCGAACGAGACTTGTACCACGTGCCGACAATTCTTTCGATAATTCCTTTCTCGCATGGCCCGCAGCAATATCAAAGTATATATCTGCTGAGGTCCTGGTCCTTGAGGAGATCCTTTAAGCAACGTTTCACGTAGTCGGCGTCGATCGTGATCGTGGCGCCCGTGTGCGCGGGCGCGTCGAATGAGATGTCCTCGATCACACGCTCCATGATCGTATGAAGGCGCCGTGCGCCGATATTCTCCGTTTGTTCATTAACCGACTCAGCGCTTCCGGCTATCTCTCTCACAGCGTCATCGCTGAATACGAGGGTGACCCCTTCCGTTTTCATGAGTCCGACGTATTGCTTCACGAGTGCGTTTAGCGGTTCGCGCAGAATCCTCTCAAAGTCATCCGCCGTCAGGCTCGACAACTCGACGCGCAGAGGGAAGCGACCCTGAAGCTCGGGGATCAGGTCTGAAGGTTTCGTCATGTGGAACGCGCCTGCCGCAATAAAAAGAATATGGCGTGTATCGACCGGTCCGTACTTCGTTACGACGGTGCTGCCTTCGACCAGAGGAAGAAGGTCACGCTGAACGCCTTCACGCGACACGTCCGGCCCGTAGCCGGGTTGGCCGCGGCTGGCGATCTTGTCTATTTCATCGAGGAATATGATGCCGGCGTTCTGCGTCTTGTTCAGGGCGGTGGAGACGACTTCTTCCATGTCGATGAGTTTTTGGGCCTCCTCCTGCGCGAGGATTTTTGCCGCGTCCTTTATCTTAACTTTCTTCTTCTTTTGTTGCGAAGGAATGAGCTTGCCCAGAAAGCCCTTCAACCCTACGTCCATCTCCTCGAGACCGGAACCTGAGAAAATCTGCAAGGGCAGAGACGCTTGTTCCTGTACCTCCACCTCGACATACCGCTCGTCCATTTCGCCGCTACGCAGCTTCTCCAGAAGTCTGTCTCTGGTTGTGCTCGGGGCCTTTATTGTGTCGGCGGGTCCGTGGCCCGCAAACGATTCGGCCTCGGCCCCCGCAGGGCGATGCTGCGGAGGAAGGATTATGTCCATCAGCCGTTCCTCCGCCAGCTTTTCGGCGACTTTCCTGACGGCGGCAGTCCGCTGGGATTTGACCATATTGACCGCGATCTCTGTGAGTTCGCGAATCATCGACTCGACATCGCGGCCCACGTAGCCAACCTCGGTGAACTTGGAAGCCTCCACTTTCAGAAAGGGCGCGTCGGAGAGTTTAGAGAGGCGACGCGCGATCTCCGTTTTGCCGACACCCGTGGGGCCGATCATGATGATGTTCTTCGGGGCTACCTCGTCCCGCAGGTCCTCAGGTAGATGCTGGCGGCGCCACCGGTTGCGCATGGCGATAGCCACCATTTTCTTCGCCTGATGCTGGCCAATGATATATTTGTCGAGTTCGGCCACTATTTCCTTTGGTATGAGCTCTTTCATGAATGTGCCTGACAATTCCTGTTGTGGCGCAACATTGGCCGCAGGGGCGCGCGGCGCCTCTGTTCAAGCAGTTGCCGGATAGATTCTTTCACGCCCTTTGCGTATCCTTGACGACTATCTGAATGGCTGCTTCCTCAAGCATTTCCCGGGATAGTCTATCCGGATACCCGCCGAGCACGACGATGCGCTCAACCCCGGCATTAATGAGCATCTTTGCGCAGAGAACACAGGGCTGGTTAGTGCAATACAGAATCGAGCCGCGGAGGCTAATGCCGAACTGGGCGGCCTGCAGAATCGCATTCTGTTCGGCATGGATGCCGCGACAAAGCTCGTGCCTCTCGCCGGACGGTATTCTCTCGCGTTCGCGGATACAGCCGACCTCCTCGCAGTGCTTCAAGCCGCTGGGGGCGCCGTTATAACCGGTCGAAAGCACTCGCTTTTCTCTCACGAAGACGGCGCCTACCGCTCTTCTCAGGCATGTGGATCGGCTTGAGACGAGCCTTGCGATTTCGAGAAAATATTCATCCCATGTTGGCCGTGTCAAATCTTGGCTCCATCAGTTGTTGAGGGGGGCTCTCAGCAGACGTCGTCCGGCATCGGGAATCTGTCACAGAGTTCCCTCACTTTCGCTCGGATGTGCGAAAGACGCGCTTTGTCTGACCGTGCGACCAAGGCGTCGTCAACAAGCCGGGCTATTAACGCCATTTCCTCTTCGCCCATGCCGCGCGTCGTCACGGCCGGGGTGCCCGGTCTGATGCCGCTGGCGACGGAAGGACTTCTCTTGTCGAATGGCACAGTATTCTTGTTTACGGTTATGCCCGCCTCATCCAGAATCTCCACCGCCTCTTTGCCGGTGAACCCCTTGCTGGTGAGGTCAATCAGCATCAAGTGGGTATCCGTGCCGCCTGCGACGAGTCTGAAGCCTCGCTCCTTGAATTCATCGGCGAGGCGAGCCGCGTTCCGGACGATTCGGCGCTGATAATCTGCAAACTCTTTTGTCATCGCTTCTTTGAGGCAGACCGCCTTGGCGGCGATTACGTGCATGAGTGGTCCTCCCTGAATTCCGGGAAAAACCGTGTGATCAACTTTGTGGGCGTATTCCTTCTTGCATAGCACCATGCCGCCCCGCGGCCCCCTCAGTGTCTTGTGGGTGGTAACCGTCACGAAATCGGCATGCGGAAAGGGCTGTGGGTGAACGCCCCCGGCGATAAGTCCGGCTATGTGCGCTATATCCGCCATCAGATACGCTCCGACTTCGCGAGCGATTTCACCGAATTTCGCAAAGTCGATCTCGCGCGGATAGGCGCTGGCGCCGACGATAATCATCTTCGGCCTGCATTCCAAAGCCCGCTCTCGAAGAGCGGCAAAATCGAGTGTCTCCGTCCTGCGATCGACGCCGTAGGAAACGATCTTGAAGAATTGGCCCGAAAAGCTCGCGGGAGCGCCGTGAGTCAGATGTCCTCCATGAGAGAGTTCCATCCCCATTATGGTGTCTCCACGCTGCAACACGCTGAAATACACGGCCATGTTCGCTTGCGTGCCCGAGTGTGGTTGCACATTTGCATGCTCGGCGCCAAACAGTTGTTTGGCTCGCTCGATGGCGAGAGTCTCGACCTGATCGACATACTCGCAGCCTCCGTAGTAACGGTGGCCCGGGTACCCTTCCGCGTACTTATTGGTCATTACGCATCCCTGGGCCTTGAGCACGGCGGCGCTCGTGAAGTTTTCCGATGGAATCAACTGCAATCGGCCGCGCTGCCGCTCGTGTTCGCAGCTTATCGCTCGCGCGACATCGGGGTCAACTCTCTCGAGGACATCGGATCTCTCATCTGGCAATCCCAAAATCGCATTCCTTTCTCTTTTACCGGTCTTACGATTCACCGTCAATCTTGCGTATTCTTCTGAGATGTCTTCCGCCTTCGAACGAAGTCTTCATCCACACGAGGAGTATGTCGCGGGCCGTGTCGGAATCGGTTATCCTGGAGCCGAGCACAAGTACGTTCGCGTCGTTGTGCGCCCTCGACATCTCAGCCATGTACGTGTTGAGACACAACGCGGCCCGGATTCCCTTATGTCGGTTGGCCGCGTAGCTCATGCCGAGACCAGTGCCACAGACCAGCACGCCGCGCTCAACGGTATTCGCAAGCAGCGCCTTGCACAGCTTCTGCGCATAGTCCGGGTAGTCACAGGACTCCGTCTCGTAGCATCCGAAATCTTCCACACTGTGTCCTTCAGATTCAAGATGCCGCTTAAGCTCTTCTTTCATCTCGAAACCGGCATGGTCAGAGGCTATCCCCAGCTTCATCGTGTTCCTTTCGTCATAAGCAGTCAATCTCCTCACGGGCGCTCATCCGGGAACGTCATGCCGCACGGCGTTCCCCAATGAGCGTATCTCTCTTAGAAGTTCTCTTTTCTTTCGGCCCGGGCGATTACTGCCTTGATTCTGTCGGAAGGGACGGCGCCCTCTCTCAGTATTATTGCGTTCTGCCCCGTGACGTCTACTATTGTCGAAGGCGCCTCGGACGCGCTTGGGCCGCCGTCTACGATCGCGTCGATCTCGCCTCTGAAATGTTCCAGGGCCTCATGGGCCGTGCGCGCCGGCGCGCATCCCGACGGGTTGGCGCTCGTTGCGATGACAAGTCCGCTGATACTGCCGGCCAGGGCTCGAGCGATCCTGTTGTCAGGCACTCTGACACACAGCGTCTTCCGTGAGTCCAACGCGTTGGCCGGAAGGATTGTGGGGCCGCTAACCACGAGTGACACGGGACCCGGCCAGAACACGTCCGCGAGGGCCGCCGCAGGCGGGCCGAGGCTAATACCCCATTGCGCAAGCCGTTGCGGATTGTCAATAATGTACGGGAACGGCTTGGCGCCCCCGCGTCCCTTCAGTATTCTTATCTTATGGGTCGATTCCGGATTGAACCCGTCGCCTCCCAGGGCGTAGAACGTATCGGTCGGGTATGCAATTATCGCTCCCTTCCGGAGGAGCGAGGCGATCTCACTGATCAGATCAAGCTCTGGTTGTCCCGGATCGACCCCGAATATTTTCATCTTTTGCCGGTTTTATCTCGAGCAGTCGCTCAAGTATGCGTCGGGCTTTCTTCAGCGCTTGCGCCCGGTGGCTGATCTGATTCTTGACCGGGGCGCCCAGACGGGCAAAGGTTCTGCTGTGGCCCTCGGGAATGAACACAGGGTCATAACCAAAGCCGCTATGTCCCGCCGAGCGTAGCGCTATTCTCCCTTCGCACTTCCCCGTTGCGAGCCACATGCTCCTGCCGTCGGCTATGGCAATGGCGCAGACGAAGCGCGCGTTACGATTATCAGCCCTTACGCCGCGCATGAGGCTCAACAGTTTCTTCACGTTTTCAGAGTCCGAGGCGTTCTCTGCTGCGAACCTGGCTGACAGATAGCCGGGTTGTCCTCCCAGACAGTCGACCTGCAGACCGGAATCCTCTGAGAGCGTCAGCAGGCGCGTCTGCCGGAAATATGTCGTCGCTTTCAAACGAGCGTTTTCTGCAAAGGATTTCCCTGTTTCGCGGGCAGACTTGACGCCCTTCATATTCTTGAGACTGACGATTTCAAACGGCAATCCTTCAAGAATCTTTGTGATCTCGCGGACTTTGCCGGGATTGCTTGTCGCAATCAGCAGTTTCACAACTTGACGCATTTCATCCGTCTTTCGTTTTCGCCGCACGAAGACCTTTTCTCAAATCATTTGCCACTCGGCGCTGCCTCTTCAGGAAGAGCTTTTTCGCTCTCTTCACCCGCGGCAGGTTTCTGCGATTTCTCGTCGGGTCCTTCTTCTGAAGGAGGCTCCTCTTGTCCCTTTGCCATCTTCACGTTCTGCTCGAGTGTCTTGAAGATGTCGTACCCCTGCAACAATTCAACGGCCCTTTGCAGTTGCACGTCAGTCATGACGGGTTTTTCTTTGCTTTCTTGGTCGGGCTTGGATTCGGTTTCTCCGTCGGTCTTGGTCTGGCCCTTGATAACGAGTGGCGCTGTCATATCAAGACCGCCGAGCAGATGAACAAACTGCTCTTTGCTGATCTTTACTTCGATGTCGGGAATAATGCCCACGCCGTCTATCGAGTGTCCGCCCGGCGTGAGGTATTTGGCTGTCGTCAAGCGCAAGGCGGAGCCGTCAGAGAGCGGAATTATGCTCTGAACCGAGCCCTTGCCGAAAGTCTTTTCCCCGAGGACGACGGCCCGGTGCCAATCCTTGAGGGCGCCCGCAACAATCTCGGAGGCGCTGGCGCTGCCCTGGTTCACAAGCACTACCATGGGCGTGCTGGGGTCTACCGACGGATTCTTTTTCGATTTAAAGCGCAGGTTCTGCTCGGTGTTGCGCGATTCGGTGTAAACTATCAGTTTACCTTTATCGAGGAACTCTTCCGAAACGTCGGCGGAGACATTAAGCAAACCACCCGGATTGTTGCGCATGTCGAGCACCAACGAGCGCATTCCCTGAGACTTGAGGTCGATGATCGCCTTGTGCAATTCACTGGCGGTTCGCTCGCTGAACTCGACGAGCCGGATATAACCGATATTGCTCTCGAGCATTCTCGATTTTACACTGGGTATTTTAATGTCGTCGCGAGTCAGGGTGAATTCAAGTTCTTCCGGAACTTTGCCGTCGGTTTCATGAAGTCTGATTACGCTGACCTTTACCTGAGAGCCCTTCGGGCCGCGCAACTTCTTAACAGCTTCTTCAAGCACCAGCCCCTCCGTGCTCGCGCCGTCGATCTTCATTATCTTGTCACCGGCTTGTACGCCGGCCTTGAACGCAGGTGTATCCTCGATCGGCGAGACGACCGTGAGAACCTTATTCTCGTCGAGGCTTATGACGATCCCCAGTCCTCCGAAATGGCCTTCCGTTTCAACTTTCAACTCCTTGTAAGTCTCCGGCTGCATGAACTGGCTGTGCGGGTCAAGCTTGTCGAGCATACCCTTGAGTGCGCCGTATATCAGCGTCTGAGTCGGGACTTCTTGTACGTATTCGCTTTGCACTATGCTCAGGGCGTCGGAAAAGACCTCAAGGTCCTTGTAAGGCGAACCTGTTTGAGCCGCCACGTATCCCGAAAGGCCGTTGCCGATTATAAGGCCCAGGAACAAAACCGAAAGAAAGAAGAAAAGAAACTCATTCCGATTGCGTCGCATTTATGCTCCTCCTTTGAAGCCAATCAATTGGGTCAACGGGCGTCCCGTTCTCCCGTATCTCAAAATACAGAAAAGGCCCTTTCAGCGACCCGGTTTCTCCGATGAGCGCTATGGCCTGGCCTGCCCGCGCCGTGGCGCCTCTGCGGACCATGATTTCGGAACAGTGCGCATATACGCTGCTGTAACCGTCGCCGTGATCCATGATTACCAGTTTGCCGTAACCCTTGAACCAATCGCTGTAGACCACTACGGCGTCATGAATCGCACGAATTTCCGTGCCTGCCGGAGCCGTGATATCAATTCCGAGATGCCGCGTGAACGTGGGCGAGTCCGAATTCTTCATCCTGCCGAATGGAGCAGAAACCTCACCCTTCACCGGCCACGGCAAAAGCCCTTTCATTTCCCTGAAGGGCGCAGAACCTGCGAGAAGAGGCCGCTGAACTCCGCGTTGCGCCTCTATTAAGTCCTGCAGCTTGTGAGCCGAGGCCTCTAGGTCACTAATGGCGGCGACGTAGAGGGTCTTCTTTTCGCTGAGTCCTGCCAGCAGCGCCTCGCGCTGCTTCCTCTTTTCCTTTGACTGCTCAGCGCGAAGCCGCGCCGCCTCTGTATAAATTGTATCTAATTCGATGCGTTTATTCAAATTCTGCTGCTCCCGCAGGACCGCCGCGCGAAGCCCCCTGGCCTGCTCGAAGGCATCGGTCTCCTTCTTCGCAAGCCTTGAAACCATTTCACGCCGCCGCGTCAGGTCCGACTGGGGGATATCGCAGAGAATGACCTCTATGAGCGTTGGCTCACGGTAGTTGCAGAGAAGCCTCAGCCACCTTTCCAATTCTTGCCTGGATTGCGCATATGCGGACTCATGCCGTCCGAGCTCAGTCTGTATCCTCGCAGTTGCCGCCTTGTTCAATGCGACGCTGGTTTCGCCTGACCTGATTTCGCGCGAAAGAGAATCGAGTTTTCTGTCCGTCGCCTCGAGTTCGTCGACGAGCGCTCGTTCCTGCATCCCGATTTTTTCCCTCCCCGCGCGACTCTGTTCCAGCTCGAGTTCGAGTTCTCTCAGCTTTTGCTGATACCGGGCGACCTCCGCATCGAGAGAGGGTTCCGTCTGCGCCAAGACGCTCCCCGAAACGATAATGAAGAGCGCGGCGGCGGCTGCGGTGACGGCCAGCGCGGCTCTGAATGAAAACCAGGCTGCAAGAATCGCTACCGCGGGGCCAACCGCAAATGCGAGCGCAAACACGCGAAGCGGCGATTCAATAGTACCGCCCGTCTTCATCGAAACGAGGGCGACCGCGGCCACTAACGATGCCACGCCCACGGTTGACCCGGTCAGTCCTTGCGCCACGCTTTCGGCGGTAAGCATTCTTCTTAGAAATGTTGTGCTGGCGCCCAGCGTTCTAAGCGTCCTGACTTCGTTCTTGCGAGCGGTGGCGGCGAGGCCTGCTATATTAACCGTGATCACTCCAAAAACCAAAACCCAGAAGATGCTTGTCGCGACCGTGAAGCTGGCGACGTGGCTTCGGAATCGGAGGTATCTCTTGAGCAGCATTTCCTCGAACTTGACTTCGTCCACTCCGTTGATTGACGCCACTTGCGAGGCCACTTGTTTAGCCACTGCGAGGTCGCGCTTATCCGGGGATAACTTGATGATAATCGACGCCGGCAGCACTTCGTCGAGGGGCGTTTCCTGCAAATCCAGCGAATCTCCCACATCGGAGAAAAGCTCTTCCCATGACATGCGAGCGCTCACCAGTCTGGCGTCGCTCACTTCGGGGATAGCCCGAACCTTCTCGATCGTCTGCTGCGCTTCGCTCTCTTTGAGATTGTGCGAGAGGAAGGCGACAAGCTCGACCCTCCGTTCCCATCGCTCCAACAGTGAGCTGATGTTGTGCTTGAGGAGCCCGAACACGCCGACGGCAAAGACGGAGACCGCAACACATCCCGTCATGGCCAGGCTGAGAGTGCGCTCGCGCCAGGAATTTCGGAGACCTTCCTTTATTGCCAGCCGGTAGCTTTCCATGAACCAGTATGCATCCTTGGGCGGGACTCACGCGGCGGTAGTCTTCGTCATGCGGCCAAGCGAGCTCCTGTCCAGCGCAATGACCCGCTTGCCCGATTGCCGCGCGAATTCAGCGTGGTGCGTTGCAATTACTACAGTGGAGCCGCGCAGGTTCGCGTTCTTGAACAATTCCATCGCTTTCTCGATGGATTGCCGGTCAAGCCCTTCATACGGCTCATCTGCAAGCACGATTGCGGGCCTGCGCGCCAGAGCCCGGCAGATTTTGAGCATTTGCCTCTCATTCTCAGAAACGCTGTTCGGGAACAAACTCGCCTTGCCGGGAAGGCCGAGTTCCCTCAGATAAACTATTGTTTCCTTTTTGGCGTCCGCCGAGCGCCAGCCCGCAAGTTCGAGTGAAAAGGCGATATTCTCGGCAAGGGTCCGGCGCGGCAGAAGCGCGTCATCCGGAAATATCACTCCAAGTCGGCGCAAATACTCAGGCACTCTATGGCGTGAAATCCTCGTAACATCGATTCCATCTACTATTACACGTCCGCCGGCCGGGGACTGCTGAAGGGAGAGAATCCGAAGCAAGGAGGTCTTCCCTGACCCTGCCTGCCCGCACACGAAAACAAACTCACCTTTTTCGATGTGCAGATTCAGGCCGTCGATCAACTCGTGGTCTCCGGTTCGCAGGCACAGGTCAAGCGTGATGATCACTTCGTCACAGCCTTTCTCGACAGGACCTCGCGGGCTGCATCCACAATGCTTTCCCTTGTGAGGCCATAGACGGCCATCAATTCGTCCGCCTCGCCCGACCGGCCAAAGCAGTCTCTTATGCCGACTCTTACAACCGGCGCGGGTGAGGTCTCACAGACTATCTCCGCTACCGCGCTACCTAGACCTCCGATAACGTTGTGTTCCTCGGCGGTAACGATAGCGCCTGTTTCGACGGCCGCGGCCGTTATCGCGCCGGCGTCAATGGGTTTAATCGTGCTCATATTCAGCACGCGCGCATTGATTCCGTCACCGGCCAGCGCCTCTGCTGCGCTGAGCGCAACGTGCACCATGGTCCCGGTCGCAATTATGCTGACGTCGGACCCTTCGCGCAGAACCGATGCCCTGCCGATACGGAACTCGAATCCCTCATCGTAAATGGCGGGAACAGCCGAGCGTCCCAATCGCAGGTATGCCGGGCCCGAAGTCTCGACAAGGGCGGTGACCGCTTTTGCAGTCTCGACGCCGTCGGCGGGTACGATGACTTTCATATTAGGGATGACCCGCATGAGCGCAATATCCTCGATTGACTGGTGTGAGGAACCGTCGGGTCCGACGGCGATACCCGCGTGTGACGCGGCAATCTTCACGTTCAAGTTCGTGTAGCAAATGGAATTTCTTATCTGTTCCCATGCGCGTCCGGTCGCAAAAATCGCAAACGTGCTCGCAAAGGCGATCTTCCCCGAGGCGGCAAGTCCCACGGCAGTTCCCATCATATCAGCTTCGGCGATGCCCATATCGAAAAATCTTTCAGGGAATCGTTCCTTGAATTTTATGGTTTTGGTTGATTTCGCCAGATCGGCGTCGAGAACGACGATGTCGGCATTCCGCTCCCCGAGCCGGACCAGCGCATCGCCGTAAGCGTCGCGCGTCGCGATTTTCCTAGCCATGTAGGTCGTTTTTCCTTCTGCTCTACGCTCGATCGAGCTCCGCCAGCGCGTTTACGCATTCCTTATCCGTTGGCGCCACTCCATGATAATCGACCACGTTCTCCATGAAAGATACGCCTTTTCCCTTTATCGTTCGCGCTATCACTACTGTGGGCCTGCCTTTGATCGATCGAGCTCGTTCAAATGCGCCAAGGATTTCGCGCATGCTGTGTCCATCAATCTCTATAGCGTTCCACCCAAAGCTTTCCCATTTTGTCGGTATCGAGCCAAGCGACTTAATCTCGTCTACCCGGCCGTCGATCTGTAGGCCGTTATTGTCGACCACGGCGCACAGGTTGTCCAGCTTGCGGTGGGCCGACGTCATTGCCGCTTCCCACACCTGGCCCTCCTGTATCTCCCCGTCGCCGAGCAGCACGTACACCCGGGAATCCCGGCCGTCGAGTCTGGCGGCAAGAGCCATGCCGTTCGCGATTGACAATCCCTGACCGAGGGAGCCGCTGGACATTTCAACACCCGGGGTCTTCAGCATGTCCGGATGCCCCTGGAGCGGACTGTCAATTTTCCGAAGCGAATCCAGCCATTGCGCCGGGAAATAGCCGGCTCTCGCAAGCGCCGCATACCACGTCGGCGCGCAGTGACCCTTTGACATGAGGAATCGGTCTCGGTCAGGCCACGTGGGAACCCGCGGATCGTGTCGCATCACGTGGAAGTAAAGAGCAGCCACGATGTCGGCGCACGACAAGCTACCACCCGGATGGCCCGACCTGGCCATGGTCAACATTCTTATGACGTCGTATCTGATTGTTCTTGCGCGCTCTTCAAGAGTCGATATCAGGGACTTGTCAAAGTCCATTTCAGGGCTCCACATGACCATAAGAAACCTTCGGGAAACAACATTTTAGTTTACCAGATCGGCGGGAAAATGTAAACCGGATTTTGCGCGTGATTATAACCGGATGTCGTACTTCTTGATGCGGTACTGAAGCGTTTTGTACGTCATCCCGAGAAGTTTCGACGCCTTCAGGATATGTCCGCCCGTGCGAGCGAGGGCGTCGCAAATAAGCTTCTTTTCCACGTCCTCTATCGAGAGGCCTTCTTCCGGCAGGCGCATTCCCTCGAGTTGCTGAGTGGCGATCTGAGGCATCAGCACATTACGAGGCAGGTCCGATACCTCGATTCTCTCCTTGTCAGTGAGCACGAGCAGCCGTTCAAGGGTGTTCTCCAATTCCCGAACGTTACCGGGCCAATAGTATTCCATAAGTTTGTCGACGACAACAGGGTCCATGGCCGGGTATTTCCGCTGGAATTTTGCCGAAAGCTTCTTCTGGAAGTGGTCGATGAGCGGCGGTATGTCCTCCAGCCGTTCGCGCAAGGGCGGAATCTCGATCAATATTACGTTCAAGCGGAAAAATAAGTCTTCGCGAAACTGTTCCTTGGCGACTTCCTGCTCCAGGTTCTTATTAGTGGCGGCGATCACTCGAACGTCGATGGGAATCAGTTCGGTGCCGCCGACCCGCTCGATTTGCATCTCCTGTAATACGCGAAGCAGTTTGGCCTGCAGGTCGAGTGACATGTCGCCGATTTCATCAAGAAAGATCGTTCCCCCGTCGGCGAGCTCGAACTTCCCTTTCTTGGTCTGAATTGCCCCCGTAAAAGCCCCCTTCTCGTGACCGAAGAGTTCACTCTCGATAAGGTTCTCCGGGACAGCGGCGCAGTTTACGGCGATGAAAGGGTTTGTCTTGCGGGGGCCATTATAATGAATACTGCGCGCCACGAGTTCTTTACCCGTGCCGCTTTCACCCTGAATCAATACAGTACTGTTCACCGGAATGGATCTCTCGACGAGTCTGAAAAGCTTCTGTATCTTCGGGGAGGCGCCGACAATGCCGCCGAGCGTGAAACGCGTTTCCACCAACTCTCGAAGTTCGATGTTTTCCTCGCGAAGCCGTTTGTGCTCGAGCGCTCTTTGCACCGAAACGAGGAGCACGTCCTTGTCGAACGGCTTGGTTATGTAGTCGTGAGCGCCCTCTCGCATAGCCTCGACTGCGCTCTCGATGGAGCCATATGCCGTCATCACGATCACTTCAGTCTCGGGAGAAAGACGCTTGGCTTCTCTTAAGACGTCAATTCCGTTGCCGTCCTCCATTTTGAGGTCGGTTATTATCAGGTCGAGGTGGTTTTGGGTCACTTCCTCGATGGCCTCGGCGGTGGACGAAGCTTGAGCAACCCCATATTTCGCCCTCGTGAGAACGTCCGATATAATCTGACGCTGTGTGTCGCCGTCATCCACAACCAGTATTTTTGCCAATGTTCTCATATGTTTTCCGCTGGCAAAGTGACGGTCACCAAAGTGCCTTGTCCTTGCCGACTTTCAATCGCTATTTCACCGCCATGTTTTTCAACGATCGTTTTTGTGAGCGAGAGTCCGAGCCCGGTTCCGGAGGATTTCGTCGAAAAATACGGGTCAAAGACCCGGTCGATCACATCCGCCGGAATTCCCTCTCCTTCGTCCTCGATGCGTATTACGAACTGCCCATCCAACTTCTCCGCAGTTACGTCGATGGCGCTTCCTTCCCCCGAGGCTTCCATGGCGTTTATCAGGATGTTGAGGATGGCGCTTTTAAGAAGCCGGGGATCAATCATTGCATCCTCGGTGAACCGTTGGATATGCGCCTGGATACTCACCTCTCTTCGCTGGGCGTCCTTTTCGATCAGGCGTATTGCCTCTTTCAGGAGTCTTTCCATACTGTATCGCCGCAAGGAAAGCTCGCGTTCTTTGGCGAGTGTGAGAAAATCCTTCACGATAGTGTCGAGCCGATTCACCTCACTGATAACCGTGTCCGCATACCGGTTGAAAGATGGCTCGTCAAGCTCGCGTTGCGAGAATAAATCCTTCAGATGCGAGATGGTGAGCTTGATTCCGTTGAGCGGGTTGCCGATCTCGTGGGCTACGCCTGCGGCCAGGTTGCCCAGGGCGGAAAGCCGCTCCGCCTGCACGAGCTTCTGCTCCATTTGGGCCTTGGTCTTGAGGGCCTCGACCATCTCGTTGAATTTCATCTCCAGAACCAGTACCTCACTTGCGTTGGGCTTGATATCGATCTGGTGCAGATTGCCCTCGCTGATCTCGTGACAAGTCTCCGCCATTGCGTGCAACGGCCTGAGCAGCTTGAAGATGAAGAAACACAAAGCCACAATCGTGCCCAGAAACAGGAGCACCAGCGCAACAAGGACTTTGCTCCGGAGAGCCTTGACCAGGTGAGTCTGTGGCTCAAGCGCAAGGAGAATCTGGACAGAACCGACAGGCTTGGAGCCCACCGTCAGAGGAAACACCTGGTAATATAAAACCCTCTTCTTCCCTCCCGCCGGCATCATCTCAACAATACGCGCTTTGTTGGGCGTGCCAAACTCCAGAAGCGGCAGGTTTTCCGATTGGACACTCGAGATGACTTTTCGCTCGGAATCGTACAGGATTATTCCGTCAACTCTGTGCTGAGTCTTAAGGTCCGAGAGCCGGCTCTCGAGAACTTCCTTCGGCGCTTGTTCCACCTCGAGGTCAGTGAGTTTGACGACAATCCCGCGCAATATTTCGGAGCTCTTCTCTTCCATTTCCGAAAGAATACTCTGCTGATAACGGAAGAGTACGCCGAACACGCTCCCGACCAGGCAAAGGACAAGCACGACACAACAAAAAATTATCTTGAATACAAGGGATTTATACCACTTCATTGGGCCTTACCTGGGGACACACTCAATCTTAAGTATATCCTCTTCAGTTGGTTCTGTCAATTCTGGTTAGAACCGTTTGACAGTGCTGCCGATACTGCGGTAGAATGCGTTCTACGAGAGAGACACTGGCCGAACGGGGGACTTGCAGTGCGTCGATTGACCGCGCTTTCGATCGATCTCGAGGATTGGTATCATCCTGAGCTCGTTGTCCGGGCGGGCGGAGTCGCCGAGCCGACCCCACGCATCGAGCAATCGACCGGTAACATTCTCTCATTACTCCGAAGGAAGAGTCGAACAGCCACCTTCTTTGTTTTGGGCGAAGTGGCCGAACGACACCCTGAATTGGTGAAACGGATACTCGCCGACGGACACGAGATCGCCAGCCACGGAATGTCGCATAAGCCTCTATGGCGGCACGACGCTCAAAGTTTTGCCAAAGAACTGGGGCGATTTGAAAACGTGATCCACAGTATTGTGAAGAACGTTCCCATAAGAGGGTTCCGCGCCCCCACCTTTTCGCTTGATTTCTCGACCGCGTGGGCGCTCGATGTGCTTGCTGACAATGGATACGTATACGATTCAAGTGTCTTTCCGATGAAAAACAGGCTCTACGGAGTGCGTGGCGCTCCCCTGGGAATATACAGGCCCTTGACTGCCGACCTCCGCCGACACGATGAAGCGGGAAGACTCATTGAATTTCCACCTGCGGTATTACAGGTGGGACCTGCAAGGATTCCCGTCGCCGGGGGCTCTTATTTCCGGCTGCTGCCCACAAGACTGTGGCTGAGACTTCTGCGCGCAGTCGAGTCGAAGAGACCCGCCATGATATATGTTCACCCCTGGGAGTGCGATCCTCTCACTCCGCGCGTTCCTCTCGCAGCGTTCCCGCGATTTGTGACGTACTACGGAATCCGAAAGGCCTTCACAAAACTCGAGATGCTCTTGGACAGGTTCCATTGCGCTCGTATCGACGAGGTGCTCGGCATTGAACGAGATTGAAAAATACTTTGACGAGATGGCGGGCCGTTTCGACGACTATTATGCCGACAGGAACGCAAGCATCTTTGACAGACTGGTTCACAGTCTCTTACGCGAGCCCGGAATGAAGCGGCGGTTCGACGCAACGATTGAGTTGCTCGGCCATGTCAAGGGCAAACATATTCTGGACGCAGGCTGCGGGACCGGCGTGTACGCGATTTATCTTTCACGGCTGGGGGCGTCGGTCTGCGCCATTGATATCTCGGAAGGAATGCTCGATCGCACTCGCGCAAATGCCAGGGCGGCAGGCGTCGAGCTTGCCCAAATTCTCAGGGCCGATCTCATGCAGCACAGTTTTGGTGAGAGGTTTGATTGCGTCCTCGCAATAGGCGTGTTCGACTACATTCCGCCCTGGCGCCAGCCCGAATACCTCGAGCGACTGATGTCGTTGACAAAACACAGCGTCATAGCGACAATGCCGAAGCTGTTCACTCCTCAAACGCCTCTGAGGAAACTATGGTTTGTAGGGAAGAGGGCAAAACTGTATCTCTATACGGCCCGAAGAGTCAGAAGCCTCGCCGCGCAGGCGGAAGCGAATTGCAGGTTCGTAAATTGCGGACCCATCTGGACTGTCGAATTCACGCTCGGCACGAGATGTTCTCCATCCTGCTAACGCCCAAGAGCGTGAATTCTCGCCGCAGTTTCTTTGCGATAATTGCGCAGAAACAATGCGAATAAGTTCGTAACTGCAAGGGCACAATCATTTCCACCCCTACAGACACAAAACAAAAAATCCTGCGGGGGCACGATTCATCGCGCCCAATGTACGCTGCTTGGTTGCGGCTGCGCCGTGAAAAGATTCACGAACGCGATATCCGGCGGGAACTGCCGCGCGTTTCAAGAGCTCTCCTGGCGACGTTGAGAATCTCCTGCCCCTTCACCGGCTTATTTATGTACTCGAATGCGCCCAGGTTCATCAAATCCATGTAGGATTCCACCTCACCGTAAGCCGTGATGAATATTACTGGGACATCCAGTTTCTCCTTCTTGATTGCTTCCATCAATTCCATTCCGTTAAGGTTCGGCATTCTCAAGTCAGAGATGATGAGGTCGAATACACTTTTCGAGAGAGTTTCCAGGGCCTCACGCCCGTCAGCGGCTACGGTAACGTCGTAGCCGGACTTCTCGAACATCTTCTTCATCGCCTTGCGAAACTCTTGATCGTCATCAACAAGAAGTATCGACTGCTTTTCACTCATCGGCATCACTCCTTTTTGCTATTATTATATATCGTGATTGCCCAAGTGGCAACTGGCCAGGGTTTTTCCCATCGGGCGGTGTCAAATCTCCTGCGGCCTGTTGCCCAAATGAAGTTGCGCTTCATAGTGTTGTCGGGATTGTCATTCTGAGGAGCGAAGCGACGAAGAATGACAAACGGCTATTACCATTTGGGCAACAGGCCGTCCTGTCAAATACATGCCGACCAATGCTATAATTGACAGGAAACGGTTCATTAAGGTTCTTGGTGGAAGACTCATGAAAATAATCTTTATGGGAACCGGAACCTCGCTCGGGGTTCCCGTCATAGGCTGCAAATGCAAGGTATGCGTCTCGTGCAATCCGAAAAACAAGAGAACGCGCGCCTCGATCTGCGTTCAGACAGCTTCGGGCAAGAACGTGCTCGTTGACACGGCAACCGAACTGCGCCTGCAAGCCGTCCGAAATGACGTATCATCGGTTGAGATGATTTTGTTCACCCACTACCATGCCGACCATATTCATGGGCTGGATGATGTGAGAAAATTCAATCAGAGTTCCCGGGGAACCATACCATGCTACGCGGATGAGGCGACGATTGAAAGAATCCAACGAGTCTTCTTCTACGCATTTGACCACGATTACTCATGGGGCGCAATTCCGCACATAACGCTGAAGCCAATGCCGCCGGAGCTTTGGTTGGAAGAAGTGCGCATTACGCCGGTGAACTTGCATCATGGAAAAGCGCAGATACTCGGCTTCCGTTTCAACGACGCGGCCTATCTAACGGATTGCAGCGCGATACCACCCGAATCGGTCGAGCGGTTAAAGGGCCTCAAACTGCTCATAATTGACGCGCTTCGCTACAAAGAACATCCGACTCACTTCAATCTCGAAGGCGCCCTGAAGGCGATCGAGGAGATACGTCCGGAACGGGCTCTGCTGACGCACTTAAGTCATGAGTTCGACCACGAACAGGTGAATTCCGGTCTGCCTCCTCACGTTGCGCTTTCTTATGACTCGCAGGTCGTCGAGGTCACGGATTAGGGAGGTTGACAATGAAGCTGTACCACCTGTGGGCATGTCCCTACTGTCGGCGTGTGCGACGAAAGCTCAAACAACTCGGCGTCAGACATGAAAGGCGGTGGGTGGGATTCCATCCCCGAAGATGGCTCGAAGTGGAACGGCTGACCGGGAAAGCGATGGTTCCCGTGCTTGTGGACGGCGATAAGGTAATCAATGAGTCCGAGGTGATTTGCGATTACCTCGAGAAAACCTACGGAAAACGCCGGGGAACAAAAGGGGACAGGCCGGTCGGGTAAGGGGTGTGTTTGCGCATGCGCCTGCTCCTTCCGTTGCTCCCGCCGCGCAATGCGGTGTATAATTGTATTTGAAAGGGGATAGACAAGTGTCCGGTGTGCTGGCGATTGCATCAAGCCCGCGCAAAAAGGGAAATTCTGAGATTCTGCTCGACGCCTGCCTCGAGGGAGTGGCTGAAGCAGGAATCACCTTCGAGAAGATTCGCGTCTGCGAATTGAAGATATCTCCGTGCCTGAACTGCGGGGGATGTGAGGCGACGGGCGTCTGCGTCATAAACGACGATATGCAAGCGCTCCACAAGAAATTCTCGGAGTCGGAGATATTGATTGTTTCTTCGCCCGTCTTTTTCATGGGACTGCCCGCCCAGTTGAAGGCGATGGTCGACAGGTGCCAGGCCATTTGGGTTCGCAAATACGTGCTCAAACAGCGCATGGCGAATATCGAGAGGAGACGCGCGCTTTTCATCCAGGTCGGCGGAATGAAACGTGAGAACGTGTTCGAGGGCGGCTTGATGACCATCACGGCCTTCTTCGCCACGCTTGACTACAAATTCTCGGAAAGACTGCTACTGAATCGAATAGACTCGAAGGGCGCAGTGGCGACCCATCCTTCAGCGCTTGCGCGAGCCCGGCAGATGGGGTTGGATATTGCGCGGGGAGAGTCCGTCATCGAGGAGCGGAGCAACAGGCTCGGCAAAGCTGACTGAAGGAGGCTGGAATGGATAGGAGGAAAACACGCGCAACCGCGCGGAAGGTGGAGAAGCTCCTCCAGTTCCTCTCCGGAAAGAAAAAAATCCTGGTTGTCTCACATGACAACCCCGACCCGGATACACTGGCAAGCGCGCTTGCGCTTCGCGACCTTGTCCTGAAGAAGCTCGACGCAGATGTCACCATCGGATTCACCGGAATCGTAGGAAGGGCGGAAAACAGGGCCATGATTCAGCACCTCGGCATCCCCCTGAAGAGGCTCGATGATTTGGACCTTTCGCAATTCGAAGCGACGGTGCTGGTTGACAGTCAGCCGCATTCAGGGCGGCTCGGTTTGCCCTATGCCGTCAAGCCTGACGTCGTAATTGATCATCATCCGCTTCATCCCGAATCACGAAGGGTCGGATTTCATGACATCCAATCGCGCATCGGGGCGACTTCGACAATAATCACCCAATACTATATGGCGGAAGGCATCGATATGGAGCCCCGCGTCGCAACCGCGCTCTTGTACGGCATCAAATCGGACACGCGTGATTTGGGCCGGGAGACGAGCAAGTATGACCTCGAAGCATATCTCTATCTCTATCCTCGCGCGAATCTGAAACTTATCTCAAGAATCGAGTATGCGGAAGTGCCTGCGGAATACTTCCAAATACACAACAAGGCCATAGATAACGCGATGAGTTTCGACGGTGTTGTCGTCAGCTTCATCGGAGACATCAACAATCCGGACATAGTGGCCGAGATGGCGGACACGCTCGTGCGGCTCGAAGGCGCGCATTGTGCGCTTGTGGGGGGATACTACGACGGCCAGATATTTATATCCGTGCGAACCAAAGACTCCGAAATCAACGCCGGAAAACTCGTGCAGCGTGTCGTCGGAAAGATGGGTCCTTCAGGCGGACACGGCAGTATGTCAGCCGGCCGGATAAAACTGGAATCCCAGTCTGAGAAGCAAAAAACATCGGTGGAGCGCGCAATCATCAATCGGCTCAAACGCGCCATGAAGTTAAGAGGCGTGCGTGGGAGGAAACTTGTCGACTAACAACATCGCAAGGTCGAACCCATGCTTCGAGGCTGTCCCTGTCCTGCAATACCGGGTTATGGACGCCCCCCACTTGACAAGGCGTCGGTTGTTTGCTATTTTTACTCTTGGATACAACTGGGAAGGCGCCCGTGATGAATGAGAAACGCGATCAAAATACCCGAGAAGCCATAATAGAAGCTTCCATGCGTCTTTTTGCAAAACGTGGCTACCATGGCACCTCAGTTGCGCAAATCGCCGAAGCGACAGGTCTTACGAAGGGCGCCCTTTATTGGTATTTCAAGGGAAAAGAAGACCTGTTTCTCACAGTCCTGGATTACATCAAGGACAGATGGCAGAATAGCATCTTGAGCAAGGTTGACGCCTCGCAAGGCGCTGTCGAAAAACTGGAAAGGCTTTTTGACGCCAGCTCCGAGATGGTAGCCTCTACTACGAACCCGTATTCCATGCATTTGTTCCTTGTGTCGGCGGGCGCTCAGCCGGAGATGGGCGACTTCGAAAACGCCATCAGAAGCGCATACGCGGGCTATGTTGAGTCTCTAGCCGGGACAATAAGGGCAGGGCAGGAGGATGGCGAAATAAGAAAGGACGCCGACGCCGAGTCAATCGCGGTCGGAATCATCGGCTGTCTCGAGGGCATTGTGCTGCAGGCGCGTCTCCATTCGCCCTCGACCATAGCAGCGGCGATAGCTGAGATGAAGCGCCACTTCATTCGCTCGCTCTGCGCTTCTCCCACCCGCGCTCCAAAGAAGGAGCCACGTCCCGTTGTGATTCCCCCTCTCGGCGCCGACCAGCTTTCCCTCTTCTGATTTCAAACCAATTGAATTCCGACTGAGATGATGTTATACTTCTGCTAAATCCAAGCGCTGTTCTATCCAAACGTAATTTCGAGAAATGCAAAATTGCCCTGCAAATACGTCCATTCATCTCGGGATATTTTCGCATCATTGAGAGACTGCGCTGTGATCGGGTGGTCGCCCACTCGGTCGCATTTGCGACACGAGAAAGACTCAGTCCCGATTTCAGATCCAATTCTGAGTCGCTAAAGGCATAAGATAGAAATGACAACGCACCAAATAATGATCGTCGAAGACGAGGACATACAGCGAAGACAGTTGGTGCGGGTTTTATCCGGCGACGAGAGGGCGATTTTCGAGGCGCGTTCCGGCGAAGAAGCGCTGACGCTCCTCGCAACTCAGCGGTTTGACCTGGTCATATCCGATTTGAAAATGCCGGGTATATCGGGTCTTGATCTGGTGAAAAAAATCAAAGTTGCTTTTCCCCATACCTCGCTCCTGCTTATTACTGCCCATGCAACCGTGGATTCGGCCATTCAGGCGATGAAGATAGGGGTGGAAGACTACCTGGCAAAGCCGTTTGGCAGCGAGGAGTTGAAGCTGGTCGTCGAGAGAATTTTTGAAAAGCGTAACCTGCTTGCTCAAAACGTCCTGCTCAGGGAACAGCTCGAGTCGCAGTTCAGCTTCGGAAACATCATAAGCAAGAATCACCGAATGCGCAAAATATTCAGCACCGTCGTCTCCATAGCGCCGACCGACAGCACGGTATTGATACAAGGAGAGACGGGAACCGGAAAAGAGCTCATAGCAAAAGCGATCCACTTCAACAGCCCCCGGAAGGAGAAACGCTTTGTACCGGTCGATTGCGGCGCGTTGCCTGACACGCTGCTCGAGGCCGAACTGTTCGGTCATGAGAAAGGCGCATTCACAGGCGCCGTAAGCCGCAGAGTCGGAAAACTCGAATACGCCAACGGGGGGACATTGTTCCTGGACGAGGTCGGCAACATGTCCTCCGCCATGCAAGTGAAAATATTGAGAGCCCTCGAGGAAAGACTGTTTCAGCGAATCGGCAGCAATGACCCCGTCGCCGTTGACATCCGACTCATCGCCGCGACCAATATAGATTTGCTCACGCTTGTCCGCCAGGGCAGATTCAGGGAAGACCTCTACTACCGACTGAAAGTCATACCACTCGAGATTCCACCGCTCCGAGAACGGCTGGAAGATATTCCTCTGCTCGCCCGTCACTTCCTCAAAATCTATCGCGACCGCATGGGCAAGAATGTAAACGAGATTACTCACGCCGCCGTCAAGAAACTTATGACATATGCCTGGCCAGGTAATGTGCGTGAGCTCGAAAACATCATTGAACGCACTGTAGCCACAATAACAGGGAATTGCATCGACGAAATCGATCTGCCTGAACTCGGAGAAGCCAGGAACCAGGACCCCCTCGCGAATCAGTCGCTCATCGATATCCCCCTCTCACAAAGGACTGCGGAACTAGAGAGAAAGTATCTCTTTGAACTCCTGAACAGGATCGGCGGCAATACTCCACTTGCGGCGGAAATGGCGGGGCTCGGTCTCAGAACACTCCAAAGAAAACTGAAAGAACTCGGAATAAAACCAGAGGATTTTAAGAGTCAGTCCTCACAATTTGATAAATGAGTAATCACGCGCGTCATTCTTGTCGTCGCCGACAGAGGACCACCTTCTTTTAAGTCATTGCCACTCCAATAGTTAACTCGTCTTTTCAGAATTCTGGCGTCATTCTTGTCGCCGTTGCGAAAAGCTTTTCCCCCCAATCCGTTTCTACTTCTCAACACATAACTCCTTCATGGATATTGAGTTACGACTCAGGCCGGAATCATCATTCCCAACTGGCCCATGAATTGCTTAACCAAGAAAGCACTTGCCAATGTTTCACTCTCAACAATTCGTGAAAGGTTTGTATCGACTCAGGAGGGACAGGTAAATGGTTTTTGAGTTCATTTTCCCGTATGTTAAGAATGGAAATGGATTTTCCAGCTACGTGGAGTCCCTGGCTCCGGAAAGCGGAGTCGATCTTATCGAGAATTGTCCTTCGGCGACGGTAGTCGAAGGCGACTGGGAAACTGCGATGGGCTTCCTTCGGCATTGTCAAGAGTACATTGCAGAACATGCCATCGGTTCGCTTGTCCCCACAACGATACACATTCACTCTTAAGGAAGTGCAGGAAACAATTGATTTTCTATGGAATCTCCGGATTCAAAGCAAGGGAATGACGGTAACACCATGAATGATACTGCGAAGTTGCGAGCGCCCATGTGCCCGTACATGCGCCTTTGGCCGGTGCCCTCTTGCTACGCCAAGAGAAGCGGAATACATATACCATCCGACGAAACAGTAGAGAACATGTGCACCAGCGTGATTCATGAGAGATGTCAGCTTTTCCAACAGAGACCGGAACTTGCGTCCGCACAATGAACATTTCAGGCGTGGACCCACGCGTCGGGGCTTTGCCTTACATGAATTCGATCTCAATCTCGCGCCCAGTGCATGCTTCCTCCCGATGCATGCCTTCTCCCTAAATGTGGCCGGCGACGCCGGTTTTTCTCGCCTTTAACCGGCGTCGCTGCCACACTCCCTTTCGAGTTGTAGTCCTCCTGGCCCTTACCCGTAACACCGATATATGTTTTTACATCACCTTCACTCCGGGAAGCTGAAGGAAGAGAGCACTTGCAAAGCATCCGGGAAAGTAGTATCATCTCGCATTATGGCCGCAATCTCACTTGCGTGATTGGGCCAAGTAAACCCCGGCCCTACGGAATCATCCAAAAGAGGAGACTTCAAATCATGGCAAAATTCGACAAGTCCTACCATCTCTTCGACCGCGCTTCAAAAGTCATCCCCGGGGGGATACCCGGTCACCAGAGCCCGATGCTTTTGGTGTTCGGCGCGTCGCCCTGTTTCATCGAGCGTGCGGAGGGAGCGCGCTTCTGGGACGTCGATGGAAACGAATACATCGACTACATGTGCGCCTATGGACCGATGGTGCTCGGCTACAACCATCCAAAAGTCGAGGCGGCTGCGCGCGCACAGGGCAAGAAGACAGATACCGGGAACTTGCCCACTGAGCGGTATGTCGAACTGGCCGAGAGGCTGGTTGGAATAGTGCCCATCGCTGACTGGGCCATTTTCGGCAAGAACGGCTCCGATGTGACGACGTATGCATGCCGGGTTGCCCGCTATCAGACGGGGCGCAACAAGATTATCATGATTGATGGCTGCTACCATGGAATAGGCGCCTGGTGTACTCCCATCAGTGCCGGAATTACCGCCGGCGAGACAGCCGATATGCTGACGTTCAATTACAACGACATCGAACAATTCAAACGCATTGTGGCGGAGAACAAAGATGATGTCGCCGGAGTGATTCTCACGCCATTCCGTCATGAAGCTCTCCATGATTCCGAGATGCCTGCGCCGGGCTTTCTCGAAACTGTCCGCAAAACCTGCGACGACATCGGAGGGGTGTTCATCGTGGACGACGTTCGCGCTGGGTTCCGCATGCACATGGGGGGCTCACTTGAAAAGTTCGGCGTCAAACCTGACCTTATCTGCTTCTCGAAGGCGCTCGGCAATGGCCACCCCATATCTGCGTGTGTGGGAAAAGAGTCTTTGAGAAGTGCGGCCTCCCAGGTGTTTTTCACCGGCTCGTTCTTCACGAGCGGCGTGCCCATGGCGGCGGCGCTTGCCACGCTCGATGAAATGGAGGCCACAGGCGCAATCGAGATAATGTACAAAAACGGTGAGATGCTTAAGGACGGCATGCTCGACCAGGCTGACACCTACGGTCAGCAGGTGAATTACACCGGCCCCGAGACAATCCCCTTCATGACCTTTGCCGGCGAGGACGGTTGGGACAAAGCGAAGGTTTTCTGTGAAGAGTGCTACCAGCGAGGAGTGTTCTTCCATCCGTTCCACAACTGGTTCATCTCGTCCGCTCACACCGAGGAGGACATCAAGAAAACGCTTGATGCCACCGACGCAGCCTTCAAGCGCGTGAAAGAAAAGATGGGCTGATCCGGTTTTTCCGGTAAATCTCGTTTCGATTTAATATTTGCACGTAGGGGCACGGCGCGCCGTGCCCCTACAACTTTTGCGGGATATGTTTCGTCGAAATTTGTGATTCCATAGATCACGTCCTGCAGCGCGCCGTGACCCTACAGCTTTTGGGGAATATGCTCTGATTGATGACTTCTTGAGCGCCTCTTGCCGATTCCTCGGCAGGTTGGAACCAGAAACCCGCTCTGTCAGGAACCAGAAAGCATGTCTTTGGCGGCGAGAACCTTTAGCAGCACAGTGATGTGAAGGACGAAATACGATGCCGCGAGCAAGACAAGGAGACCAGCGGACACAGGTATGAGTTCGCCGGAAGTCAAACGGTTGAAAACCTCGGCCATAGAAGCCAGGGTTCGACTTTCAGGGTAAATTGTGCCCCATCCGTCGGGTGATGGAAGAGCCAGGCCCATGTAATAAGGCCCGAGCACCATCAGGAATCCATGGGCCTCAACCGCCATAATCCCGAGATAGAGTGCGGCAAAATAAAAACGGGCGACCCGAACAGATGCCTGTCTGATGCCGAGGGCGACGGCATAGCTTATGGGAACAACGAGCGCATAGAAGTACCACCCTCCCGGCCCACCAATGAAGCGCACAGTCGCATACGTATTGACCGCGTGATACGCAACGCCAAGGACAAAGAAGCCGATCAAGCATACAGCGGGGATCAACCCAAAACCCGTTTCACCGAACGCTGGTTGTTGGCTTCGCGAGGAAAGTCCTCTGAGCAATCCAAAAACGGCGACGGCGAACGCGGCGGCAAAGACCACGTATGCAGGCTTGGGCAGGTGGAGAAAACTCCAGCCGCTGACCCATGAAAAAGTAACAAAAAGATTCTTCGCGATGAGCCCCCATGGAACGATCATGGCTGCTTGAATTCGCTCTGTAACGCCCACGGACGGGAAGTACATCGTTTCCTGCAACCCTGCAAAAGAGCCGTAGAGCCGGTAATTGCGCAGATACCACCAACCTCCGATAACTGCCCCACACGACAGCGCAAGACAAATCTCAAGGAGAATCTGCCTCCATCGATCCTTTTTCCTGATCGCGAGAAATGCAGCGAACAACATAAGGGCCGGTATGGCGGGCAAGAAGTAGGCCTTTGTGAGAAGTCCGAACCCCAGCAAAACCCCCAGAGCGACCGCATCCCTCATAGCCGTTCTGGCGCCGAAACGCACCATGAACAAGAAGATGAACGAGTAAACAGCGACACCCAGGCAGTCATTGCCAACTCTCGCAATATCGATATATAGGCATGGCCAAAGGGCGACAATTCCGCCCAGATAAGCAGCAAAAGACGAATACGTCCGCAAATCTCGGCCGACGCTTGGGGGGACGGACCTCTGCAGGCATGACCCCCTCGTTGGGGCGGCTTGCGAACCGCTCCCGCTGATAAGGGCAGCCGCTACAATGCACAAAGAGGCAAGGAACGCCGAGAAAAAGCGGGTCGCATAGACCTTCTCCACGATGCTTCTCCCATCGAGCGCACAATAAAGAGGCGCGCATAGGGCATAATATAGAGGGGGATGTTGGACCTGATACAATTGTACCGAAGACGGCGAGAATCGGTTTGAGCTCGCCTGCAAGCGGCGAAGCTCAATATGAAACATTTCCCGCCTGGGCTTTTCCAACCGCCAATAATCACGGTAGGACAGTTTTTCAAAGCCGGGAGCAAGCTGGGGCATTAGTCCTGCTAAGGGAGTGTAGGCGGTAGATTGTGCTATTTCGGAATCAATGAATGTCCGTCCCCATACCGGCAGCGAGCGTGTGGAAACCAGGGAATGGATATACGCAAAATGAAAGAGCTCGTCGAATCCTTCCCATATCGGTGTGAGCGCGATATATGTGATCGACTTCACGATGAAAAGGAGCCAGACCAGCAGAAAAAAGGATCGGCGCGAGCATAAACTGCCTGGTGTCATCCGTATTCCTTTTGAACAGACACGATGGCAATTCGTCTATTCGCCCTTTAGATCTTTGTCGTCCGCGAACAAGCGCAGGCAAGTATTGTAATGTATCCTCACGGTATCCCGCACGTCCCGAGAATATCCGCCCGCAAGCACGACACACAGGGGAATATCGGCGCCACAGAATGTCCCAACGACCATCTCGTCCCGGCGCTTGAAGCCTTCGTGCGTCAGTTCGAGCGAGCCGAGTTGGTCATCCTCGAACGGGTCTGCTCCTGCAAGATAGAACACATAATCAGGCCTGAATTCCTTCTGAATCTGCTCGATGGCGCCGCCAAGCCTCTTGAGGTATTCATCGTCGCCAACCCCATCATCGAGCCCGATGTCGAGGTCGCTCGTCTGCTTAATCGGATAGTTGTTTTCCTGATGAATGGAGAATGTGAAGACATTCGGCTCGTCTCTGAAGATGTAAGCGGTCCCGTTTCCCTGGTGAAGATCGCAATCGACTATCGCGATCCGCGTGGCTTTCTTTTCCTTGAGAAGCATTCGGCAGGCCATCGCCACGTCATTGAAGAAACAGAAACCTTCAGCATGATCAGGAAAAGCATGGTGGAACCCACCCCCGAGATTGACGCTCTTCTTGGTCGTTACCGCGCTTTCAGCCGCGACCAGCGTGCCGCCGC
Organism: Candidatus Poribacteria bacterium; assembly: GCA_016215705.1. Lineage (GTDB taxonomy): Bacteria > Abyssobacteria > SURF-5 > SURF-5 > SURF-5 > JACRIR01. The sequence continues at coordinate 34,906 of JACRIR010000214.1, forward strand.
TGCTCAACAGAAAAGCCTCGACCACCTCTCTCCTCATAGGTAGCTCGGAGCTGAACGTGGAAGGCGTAATCCTAAAACCGAGAACGTCGTCCAGGTATTTGTCTTCGTGGACAAACCTCAACTCGTCACGTGTCGGCATCCTCGGCTGAAGAATCTGCACTGACGGAGATTGCAGGTAGCCGTCCTTCCCGATCTCATCGTAAACAAGCCTGTATTTCTGAGCCGGGAAGACGTGGGGTCCTATGTTGGCGAAGTATTTGTCAGAGTAGACAATAGTCGTCATAGGCGACCCCTCGCTGTTTCACGTTGAATCTCGGCAGGCCGTGTTTGACTCTGACCACAACAGACACAAACCCGACACGACAAACCACTCGTGTCAGCGAAGCCTCTTGATATGCGCCTTTCTTATTTTGGCCAGTCAGTCAAAATTCAGCTTATTATAGGTTCTGTCCTCAAAACTTGTCAAGAGACCCAATTTGCCGGAACAGCATAGGGGTCAGACCTACACATTCACAAAGCCAATCCGTCCTTGAAGCTTTCGGAGCCATCCTTACCCCTCAAGACAACCCATGAACCCATGATTAGAACATCATTTCGTTCCCTTGGTGGTGAGATGCTTCTTCTTTATCCGCGTCCATCTGCGTTCATCTGCGGTTAATAAAGCCTCTTTTTTGTGATTTCCTTAAATTCATAACCCATGCGTATCATTCGTGTTCCAAAATTCGCCCTAAAAATTAACAAAAAGTTCCTTGCTCGACTTTTCCTCACCATGTACCATAGCCTCAGAATGTGGATTGACATGCGCAGTTGTCCTTGTCAAACCTTCAAACTGTCAAACTGACAAACCTACTCTCTTAAGGAGGCAAAATATGACTGCAAATAATCAAGCCGCTCAACAACAACAAATCGAAAACCTTGTCACAAGAAAAACTCCCACCACAACAGGAGCTTTCTCATTTAACGACCTCTATCACGCCCGCAAACTCGTCGAGTTCCACGGGCAGCACATTCGCCACTGCCCCAAGCTCGGAGGATTCTTCATCTGGAACGGCCGGCACTGGACACCCGACGAAGAGGGACATCTCTGGAGATGGACCATCCAGACCGCCGCGCATGCATACAACGCCGATTTCTCCAAAGCCGCCAACAATGAACGCGTGCGCCTTAACAAATGGATCACTCGCGCCCAATCAGGCGCCAGCGTCCAACAAACTCTCAAACAACTCCGGACGCAGCCCGAGATCATGGTCACACCCGACCACTTCGACCGCGACCCCTGGCTCTTCAACGTCAACAACGGCACAATCGACCTGCAAACCGGCAAACTCCGCGAGCATCGCCCGCAAGACCTCATCACGAAGCTCGCGCCCGTCAAATTCAATCCGGCCTCGCCTGCGCCCGAGCGCTGGCTGCAATTCCTCAACGAAATATTCGGCGGCAATGAAAACCTCATCAATTTCGTCCAACGCGCCTGCGGATACGCGATCACCGGACTCGTTACGGAGCAAAAACTCTTCCTCCTTCTCGGGACTGCGTCCCATGGGACCGGCGCGAACGGCAAATCCACCTTCCTCGAAACACTCATGTTCATCATGGGCTCCTCGGGACCGAGTTCCTATTCTCAGACCCACGGGTCAAGCGGAAAAAGCGGGTGGAAGGCGAAGGTGAGAAAAGGATTTCTTGAACCGGAACAAGACGAGCATTGTTTGCTCAGAGATGGCGAATATGGAAATTAGACCGTTTGACCTGCGTGATGAGGAGGCAGTAGTCCAACTGTGGACTGTCTGCGGGCTCGTTGTGCCGTGGAATAATCCCCATCGTGATATCCAGCGGAAACTCAAGGTGCAGGCGGACATATTCCTGGTCGGATGTTTGGGCGGGAAGGTCATAGCGAGCGTCATGGCTGGATACGATGGCCACCGTGGTTGGATCAACTATCTTGCGGTTCATCCACATCACCAACGCGCTGGGATTGCCAAGCAAATGATGGATGAAGCCGAGGGCCATCTTCGGGCAGCAGGCTGCCCGAAAATCAACTTGCAGGTGCGCAGCACGAATGCTGCGGTGATTGAATTCTACAAACGCATTGGGTTTAATACCGATGACGTCGTGAGTCTAGGCAAACGGCTGGAACCAGATGAATAGCAGAACCATGAGGTCCATGCCATCATTGCTAAAACGACAAGGAGGCAGGTCTTAATGCTGTTCACTTAACCATCGCCGTCCTTGCTGGCCTGCCGCTCTCTTTGGCCGTTTTTGGACCGTGCGGTGTAGTCCTATACAGAAAAGCTGGCAGATTTCCCATTAAGTGAACAGCAGTAAGACCTGCCCCCTGTGCTTTTCAAGTTCCGGAGGACCCGCAGTTTGCGTGAGAGTTCCGATATTAATTTCCAGAGGACTCGCAGTCAACGTATTCGTCCGATCCGATATCCGGTAGCAGTTGCCACACTGCCACGGGCCTCGGATCGCCGTCTACGTCATCGTCCGGGGCTCCTACGAGCGTTCCCATGTCGATACATGAAGAGAAGACATCTAAATGGTAGTCTCCCTCGGTCCATGTCGCCCCTGCCCAAAAGCCCGGCTGGACGAAAGACGGATTCACGTTGGATAGGTTAGTCGAATCGTAAGTGTATGAGCAGGTTGTGCAAGCCGGATCCTTGAATATTGAACTGCTCCCGTACTCGAAATCGCTGTAGCTGATCGCGGCAGATGATTGTGCTCCCACTATTGACATTGAAGGCCCATAGGCCGCAATATTGCTCCACATGATGCAGTTTTTTTCGTTTATCTGCGAAGAGAAGCACGTTATTCCGCCGCCATGGCCCGTGGCCAAGTTTCCGACGATGGTGCTGTTTAGAAGTGAAGGGGTGGCAGGTGCTGTGTTGGAGTAGGAGTAATACAGTCCCCCACCATATGTAGCCACATTTCCGCTGATATCGCAGTTGGTCAGAGACGAAGGCGGTGTGTACGAGTAGTAAAGTCCACCGCCAACGTATCCGGAATAGTTTCTACTGAAAGTGCATTTTGTGATTGTGGGAGACCCTGCATATACTTCACCGCCACCCCCGGCAACGGATGCGGAGTTGTCACTGACGGTGCAGTTGCTGATATTCGGCGCAGGAGTCCCGCAACAGTAAATACCGCCGGCATACGTAGCCTCGTTTCCGGTAACGACACAGTTACTGATTGCTGGAGATGCGACCTGGCTAAATATGCCGCCACCCGCTCCACTGCCGCCAGTTGTGGAGTTTTGGCTGATGGCGCAGTTGATGATGGTTGGAGAAGGCGTATTCACGCAGTAGATTCCGCCTCCAAGTGTGGCCGTGTTATCAGTGATAACACAATTGGTGATTGTTGAGGACGTACTTTGAGCATATATCCCCCCGCCATTGTTAGTGGTACCATTATCAGTGATGACACAAGTACTGATTGTTGGAGAGGCGATTTGGGTTGAAGATGAGCTCAGGATATAAATACCACCGCCGTTGTTGGTGGCCGTGTTCCCTGTGATGACACAATTACTAATTGTTGGTGATGTTGGAGACGTGATTTCTGCTGGAGACGCGATACGTATACCAGCTCCAGTGGCATAGGAACCATTCGTAATCGTGAATCCATCCACGACCGTATCTTGCGTTTCGCCGTTATTGAATTTGAATCCTCTGCAGTTTGCAGTGTTCTGGCAATCGATGACGCACTTCTTAGGCCCGTGTTCCGAGAGGAGCGCTATGCTTTTTCCTCCGAAATTGTCAATGTTCGTATTGAACGGGCCAGTGTAAGGTTCATTTTCGGCGCTGTCATGGACGATTATTATGTCGCCGTTGCCGCAGGCTGCAATTGCCTCTTTAATGGCAGTATAATCGGAGGGCACATATTTTGCCCCATGATATTTAGGAACCCAATGAACGCTCCCACCGGCGGTGGCAACATAGAGGCGCTCGCGCCAATAGGGGTCAGAGGTTATTTGAATGATTTCCGGTATGGGTAGGCCGTCCTCTCTGTGGGTCCACGTGCCTCCTCTGTCAGTCGACTCGTACAGCCCGTTGATGCTGCCTGCAAAGACTATCCTGCTTACGAACGGGTCAATAAGAATATCTGTGAAGATGACATAGTCGAAGTTGACATCGACGGGCTGAAATGACTTCCAAATATGCGGGTGAGGCGGATTCTCCTCATCTACTTCATAGACAAAGATCCCTCTGACTGTTGCGGCATAGAGGATATCGTTGGCACTATCATAGTCTAGCGCCATGACGGCTGGATCGATTTCGTCGGGAAGATTATCGATTCCAGATGGAATCTCGAGTTTGTCCCATCCTTGTCCGGCAGTGAATTTGTAGACCCCGCCTTTTTCTTCGGCTCTGGGCACCCAATTCTTGACAGGCCGGGGTACTATTTCTGTTTCGTCGGGCCATATCCATGATTTGCCGCAGGATGTGCGTTGTGCAGCAAAAAGCGGCTCACCGTTTGCTTCCAGAACAAGATCGGTTATGCTGATGACATCAGTAAGCGAGAGTGGCGGGTCTGTATAAATCTCAATCGGGGACAGGCCCGTATTAAGCGGCGTCCACGTCTCACCGTCATCGCACATGACTAGGATTCCATCTTCTTGACACGCGGCGTATATCTTGGATGGAGCCGCGGGGCTTGTTACCACCCTCCACACACCTTTGTCCAGGAGAATCTGCTCGCCTGGGCAACACCAGTTACCACATTCCTGCTCGGGTTGGCTGCCCACGTCGGTCCGATATATGCCACGATTGGTACTGCCATTCTCACCCCATGCTGGGTTCCCGGTGCTATAGAAAACTTGAGTCGGGTTGTTGAAGTCCTGCGCAAAAGACCATGTGTAGAGACCACTTGCGGCCGCTTTTTGTTTTTCCCATTCGGTAGAATCGCCATCCTCATTTCGAAATATTCCGGCCTCGGCGCCAGCATAGATGACAGTGCGGTCATTGGGCGAATTTGGAAGAGCATAAACGGCATTTACGAGCAAAGAATGGATGCCATTGATGATCGGATCAAATTGCAAGTGCAACTGGTCATTTATTTGACCATCGATGCTTTTTTCGACACAACTAGCGCCACCGCTGGTTATGTAAGAGAACTTCGACCGTGTAATTGCACCTAATCCAGGGATGGGATCACTGGTGCTTTCAGAAGAATCGAATGTCTGTCTGAAGATAGGAGTAAAATCCCACACCCAATTAGCGCCGCCGTTGAAGGTGGTGTATAGCCCGGCGCCGCACGCCTGTTGGACCAAGGGTTGGAAAAATGGCTGTTCTGGCGAGTTTGATATGTCATTTGCCCTTATAGTGATCAAACCCGGGTTGTGGGGATCCACTCCTATAAAGTAAACCAAAGGAAAGGCTGAAGATCCACACAGATATAGCATGTTTTGCAGTTGCTGTGGCGGCTGAATCTGGGTCCAACTTACGCCGGAATTCGTGCTTTCATAAACCCACGACGATTCCGTGCCCAGGAAGAGATGATCGGCGTCCATCGGGTCATGGGCAAGAAAGGTTGCGCGCAATGCCTCCTGCGGGAGATTGCCGTTGTGCGAGGCCCAACCGCCTTGATCGAGCCGGAACACGCCGCCTCCGTAAACCATCGCCCACAGTTGGTTCCCCTCACCTTTTGAGAGGAAGACGCTCACTGGTTGGCACGGTTGTTGGGGGACAGTGAAACCTAGCCCGTCGGCAGCGGGCTGCCACGTTGCTCCTCCGTTGTTGCTTGAGTATATCCAGGCGGGAGCAGGAGTAATGTCAGTTTCGGTGATGCCAGCGTACAGAACCCCGTCCGACCTGATTTCTAGGGAGGCAATCTTCACATATTCGTTTTCGGAAACTGCCGGCAAGCCGTTGCTGCAACATACCCATTCCTGGCCGCCATTAATGCTTTTCCATATTCCATGTTTTTCCGTTCCCACAAATATCGCCCGCGGACTGTCATTAGTAAATACCAATGATGACACCAAGCAGTCCGTCGCAAATATTCGTGTCCATTCTTGGTCAGAATTGGTCCATTTGTGGATGCCTTGGAGCCCGTACACATATAGTATCTGGTTGTTATCCGGGTCTATTCTCAAGTCGAAACGGTCACCGCCGTCCGGGCCGATAGACCCGGATTGTGTTTGCGCAGAACTGCCTGCAGGAATCAATGACAATGCTAGAAACGTCGCTGCCACTATGCAGACCATGGATAGCACGTTGAGTCGCCGCATATGATCCTCCTCCTGCCCGGTGACGTTTTGGTTTATGCAAAGACAATACTGTTTAGTCAAATATCGAAAAAACTAATTTATCATATCTCTATGGCAATGTCAAGCACTATTTTTTCAGATAAAGCCCGCAGATGAGGAACGCTCAGTTCAGATATGATCTCTCAGCCTTGTTTTGCGACTTCTTGACTTGTTGCTCAATAAAGGTATCCTCAAGCAAGATTTACCGGAAGCCTGACCAGATGATACTCAGTGCTTCCGCTCAGATGCGCTGCATCAGTCGGACACTGGCAATCTCTATGCGCGCATTCTAGTTTTCAGCGCTCAACATGAGGCGTGTTTCGGGCGGCATGGGCGAGGGTGTATGCCAACAAAGGCGCGCCAGGAGTGGGCAGAGTAACTCTTGAGAGCATCGAGCGGGGTGAGGGAGAAGTAAATGCGTTTCTCAGGGAAATCTAGCGAAATCCGCGAGAAGCCCCAGAAGCCTACCGCGGCGCAATGCGTGTACATAGCGAAGGCCAATGGCAAGATGAGGCCGTTGGGGATACCGACGGTGCACGACCGCCTGACGCAGATGGCTGTGCTTTTGATTCTGGAGTCTATGATGGACTCCGCCCGGAACATTCGGGGTATCAGGCGCTATGTAATGCGTGGGGACATCTGAAAGCAGGGTATTGCGCAAGTCGCGTCCTGCTGTGGCTGGCGGCCAAAGAAACTAGTGTGGAGTTGATTGCTCACGATGAGCCTGCTTTAGGGGTTCCCTGACGACTATTTCTCAAGACGCGACCTGTTCCCGCCGAGAGCAGGCGGCCCTCTCTCACGACATGTTGTCCGTTGACGAATACGTGATGAATCCCTTTTGGATGCTGGGGCGGGTCGTCAAAGACCATGAGGTCGGAGTGGCTGTGACTGTCAATGAAGTCGGGGGAGATGGCCAGGTTGGAGCAGTCAATGACAAGCGCGGCGGTGGTGTTCTTCAGGGCGACTATTGCGGCAATTGTGTCGCCGGTAATTCCAATATCTGAACGGAACCACGGAGCGCCGGTTCTGTAGTAGACGCGGCCGTTGAGGAGGAGTATGGCGCATCGCACGTTCGTCATATTCGTCTTCATAGATGGGAATCCTTTCCAAATCAGAGAGAATCTGCGCAATCCGCGGATTCCAATAGTTCCACTGCCAGAAGCGTATACAGTTTCGTCGCCTCGATAACTGCTGCGACCGATACATATTCGTCGGGAGTGTGCGCAAGTTCGGCGACGCCTGGGCCGATGATGATCGTGGGAATTCCCTTATCTGCGAAAAAGCGGCCGTCGCTGACCTGCTGATAGCCGACCGGCTGCGGATTCAGTTCCATGAGTCTGCAGACATTGGCGGCGGAGTTCACGAGCGGGCTGTCCGCGTGAGTCTCGAATGCGTTTGCGCGGTAAACAACAGAGAACTCCGCATCGAATGTCGGGTCAGTTTTCTTAACGCGTTCGATAATTCCCGCGATTTCCTGTTCGGCTTCGTCGAGCGATTCGCCGGGGATGGTTCGCCTGTCCATTGTGAGACGGCATTCATCCGGCACGACGTTAACGGCCACTCCACCCTCGATGAGTCCGAAGTTGAAAGAGGGCGGGGGAGTAAGGGAGTGGCGTTTGTGTTTGAATGATTCGCCGAGAGTGTTTTCAATTTCATTGATAAGCTTCGCCATTTTGCTGATTGCGCTGACGCCTTCCCACGGAGTGCTGGCGTGCGCGGTGCGGCCGTGAGTGGTCAAGCTGAGAATGAGGAGGCCTTTTTCGGCTATTGCGATCCGGTTCGAGGTGATTTCGCCGGTGACCACAAGGTCCGGTTTAAGGAGTCCGGCGTCGAGGACATATTGCGTGCCGATGGAGCCTGCGGTCTCTTCGTCGCTGACAATAGCTACATCGAGGCCGCCGTTGAGTTGAATGCCCGCTTTCTCAAGTACACGCGCAGCCATCAGCATGGCGGCTGCGCAGCCTTTCGCGTCGGCGCTGCCGCGGCCGTATAGTTTGCCGTTGACAATCTCCGCGCCGAACGGGTCGTGCTTCCACTTGCTGATATCGCCCACGGGAACCGTATCCATATGCGAATTGAAACAGACACTTTTGCCTTTGCGATTGCCCGCCCGAAGGATGATGTTTGGTTTGTCGTCGTCGAACGAGTGAATCTCGTACGGGTTTTTGAATTCCTTCAGTTTCTCCTGGATGACCGCTGAGGCTGTGATTGTGTCTCCGGGCGGATTTATGGATTTCGCGCGAACAAGCTGCGAGAGGAAGTCGATTATTTCGGACTCCATTCCGCTTACGGTCTGACGGATGAGATTGAGAACGCCGGTTTCAATGGTCATAAATCTCCTTTTGAAAAAGAAGAAGCCTGGAACACGAATATCACGAATAAAAAGGGACGAATTTGGCGAATCAAACAAACAAAGAAACTTGAATCACGGATATCACGAATCAGACGGATTGCACGGATGAAAAGAACCAGTGAACCAAGGACCTTGCCGGGGCAGATTATACCACATCGGTTCCGTCTCCGATTCTGAATTGAGGCAAAGAACGGGAATCGAATTGCGGATGAAGACTGACCGCGCAAGGCGCGGGGTTCTTGGTTTCTGGTAAAAGAAAGGAAAAGGGAACAGTTTCTGAATGATGAACGATGAACGATGAATAAAGAAGAGGACAAGAAGAGATGGAAGACGAATCAGGCGAATCGTGACGAATCACGAATGGAGAAAAAGAGGAGTTGGATCGCGAATGGCACGAATCAGGCGAATTGCGCGAATGGAGACATCCGTCCATCCATTCTATACAGAACGCCATGAATAATTGCGCATGTTTCTCACCGCAATTATTATGGATTCCCGCTTTCGCGGGAATGGCGGCTAGTCAGGGCTTTCCGTCATACGCAATGACTTTTGACGCCATGTATAAGCATGCGAAGCACGCCATGAAGCATCAGATTTGCGGCCGCATAGTGTGTACGTAAAGTAGGTTCACGGTTCACAGCATGCGGTTCATGGTTGACCCTAACAAACCGTGCTATTGTTTCCATAATTTGGGGACACGATGAGGCATCATGTCCCCGAATTATGGCGCGTTTCCGGCCCAATCAATCCCGCGCAGAGGGGGTCAGCCTCCTTCAGGTTGTCACTTTCTATAGTATTCGACTGCCTCCGGGTTAAGCCAGCATTTTGGGTCAGAGGCGGTGATGTCGCCGGTGTAATAGAGAGCGCTCGCGCGGCAACCAAAGCAGAGATCGTTATTGGCGCAATCGCCGCACATGCCCTTCGGAGTGAAGTTGAAAAACAGCTTGTCACGATGTTTCTCGACAACGTGTTTCAAGCCTTGCTCGAATACGCTCTCAGTCTTCAGGTAGTCGCGTATCGCAAGGCACGGATGGGCGCGGCCGTTCACGTCGACACAGAATGTGGTCCTGCAATAATAGATAGAGGCCTCGCTGGCGCCCAGCCGGAGCCAATGTTCTCCCATCTTGCTTGCGCGATATTTTATAGCGCGCGCGACGTCGGTCGTTGAAGGCTCCAGATGCGCCGTCTCCTTGCCGAACCCTTCTCCCTTAAAGACCATCAGGCAGACGAAGATGGCGCGCATCTCGTCGTAGAACCAGTCGAGTGTTTGCTCGATGGTTCGGAGAGAAGGGGCCGTCATCGTGATGAGTCCCCAAGTCTTGTACGGAGGGTATCCGCTGTCGAGCAACCGTTTGAAGCCGTCCATGCGCCCGCGCCGCGTGTGCGGCTTGCGGTGTAATTCAGCGTAGGCGCCGGGGTCTATCGTGTCGAGATGAACGCCAAGGAAGAGGTTGTCTTGATATTCATTGAATAGCTCGATGTGTTTTTTCGAGAACAGTCCGCTTGTGGGCATCTGCATGACGATGCCGAGGTTTGTGGCGAGTTCGAACAGGTCCCGTATGTGAGGGTACAGTTGTGGGTCACCGCCCATCCAGGTCACCGCTTTTACGCCGAGATCGTGCGCCTCTTCGATCACGCGTTTGACACTCTCCAACGGCATTTCCTCGGTGCGCGCGGAGGTAGATGAGGCGCAGCAGAACCGGCATGAGGCCGCGCATTTTGTGGTCAACTCAAGCTCCATCTGCGCCGGCTTGAGTTGTTCCACTTGTTCGGCGCGGGAAGTATCGCAGAGCATCTGGAAGATCGGGTCATCGGGCAAACCGGTCAGGCGCGGTGGGAATTGACAAGCAGAAGCGTGGCTCATTGATGGGCCCTTCTCCTAAGAAACTAGGTCTACGGTTCACGGTTTACAGTCCACGGTCCGACAATCACCCTTCTCCTGTTCCCTCTTTACAGAAGCGAAGAAGGGGGGATTTTCCACTATCAAGGCTTAGGCCTGTTTCTTCTGCAATTGACCACGTCCGCCGTGGGCAGAAGCTCTTATGAAAGTAAAAAGTCAAAAGCAAGAAAACCTGAGGCTCTTTCTCCCAGAATTAACTATGTCAAAGGCGTGGTCGGGTCCTCCCTACTTTGCGTTGGCTTTCCCCTGCTTTTTCCGGATGCTATCCAGGAAAAAGCTGGTGGCTTGGTTGACGTTGGCCTCGAGTGGCGGGTTCAGTGTTTCTGTCTTGTTCAGCATCACGAGTCCGATGATTTGCGCGAAGAAGATATCTCCCATTGCCATCCGGTCGCGCGGATCGAATTCTCCCTTCGCGACTCCTTCGCGGAACACGTCATGAAAGATATTGTCGAGTTCCTTCGTTTTGGACTCGAGCCGGTTCGCGAGATCGTCTCCGAGGTACGGGCCAGCTTCGGAACGTGTTATGAAATACAGATGAAAGAAAGCCTGGCGACGCCGAACAAAAGAGAGGAGAGTATCTTTGAGCGCCTCGATCTTGGCGGAAGCGGTGGAAGCTTGAGAGGTTGCCTTACGCGCCTCTGCTACCAGAGAGTCCATTGCGCGTTCGAGTATGGAGACGTAGATCATTTCCTTGGCCGGGAAGTAGTTGTAGAGCGAGGCGCGGCAGAACTCGGCTGCCTCACCGATGTCGTTCATTGTTGTCGCTCCGAAGCCTTTCTGGAGGAAGAGCTTTTCGGCGGCGTCGAGGATGAGTTCGATTCGGGCCAGTCTTTCACGGTCGCGCCGGGAGTATTTGTGTGTGGTCGTTTTCAGCATGTTAGATCAGTGTTGTCAAAAACAGATCTTCTCACCGCAGAGGCGCAAAGGGCGCTGAGAGCAACATTAGACATTAAGTCGTTTTATTAGACAATATGTCTAATTATACCATTGGGGAGGCTTTCCGTCAAGGGGGCGAGCGCAGATATTGGAAAAGGAACAGGAGTGACGGGGAAAAGGGAAAGAGGAAGCGGGACACGAATGAATCGTATGAGGAAAAAGGAAGGGTTGGACCACGATTGTTCATCTTGAACATGATTTACAGGATTCTTCATAGTCACGAAGCATCAAGTTTGCGGCAGCACAGCGGGATGATGGGGGGCGAAGGTTTTCATGGCGCAAGACCAAAGGTTCAAATGCGAAGATGTCAAATGTGGGAGTATTGGAAACTCCCTCATTAGGGTTCCAAATGGTCTTTCGAAGAACGGCTTCTTAATTGCAGCAGTCATCCTAAACATATACGTGCCTACTCTCCACTCAACGGTGAAAAAGTCTTTGCCCTTTCTTAGGAACGTTTCAGTTCCAGAACATGAAAGGGCTGTAGGGTGTCGATGGTCTCGACGGGTTGGGGAGGTTTCCAGCCGTAGAACATGATGGTGATCTTGTCGGGGGTGAAATCGGCGATGACGAAGCCGTTATTCTCGGCGCAGGGGAGGTCCTCGGTGAGCTTCAAGTCGGTCGGTGGTTGGGCGATCATTTTGCGGAGATCGCCGGATGGAAAACCTCTCGCGCCGGTTCCAAGCGAGCCGGATACGACGACGTTCACCGGATTAGCTGAAAGGTCCAATTGGCGGCTACGGAGAATTCTTCCTGCCGCCTGGCTGTGGAGGTCCCCGCAAATGAAAAGAGGAAAGCTTTTCTTCATACCGGAGGCGGCCTGAAGCAGGCGATTATGCTGAGCAAACCATCCCTCCTGCCAGAGATATTTGGGTTCGCGCGTAGTGAGTTTGTTGCTTTCACCCCTGACGTCCGGATACCATTCCAACCATTTGCCTGCGCTCCACCCGAAAACGACGGCAGGTATGTTGACTACATGGATTGTTTCCTCGGCGCGCATTCGGTCTATCAACCACTTTTCTGCCGCTGGCGGAATGAAAACGGCGTCCGTGCCGGTGAGCGTGACATAGCGTCTGCTCTCGAAGAGGAGAGCCTCCACGAGATTGCCGTAGCGCAGAGTCCCATAGCATTCCGATGTTCCCTCGGGTCTGTCCGGGGCGCCGGAACCGGGCAAATCAGACGGTCTCGAGTCATCCGGCAGGAACTCGGGCAGATAGAGCTTCTGCACGGTGCGTCCGAGCTCGAGGTCGAACTTGTCTGGCGGGAAAGAAACCCCCGCCTTGATGATCGGCGAGCGCCATCCCAAGAAGAGGTCCTTCAGGTTATAATCATCCTTCGCACGAGCCTCGTCGTTCTCGAAGTAATCGTGGTCGTCCAGGAGAAAGAACGTCGGAATCGAACGGCAATAGACGCTGTAGAGATATGCGATTTGCGGGTCGGACGCCTTCTTGAGCGTTTCCTCATTCGGTGACCCTAGAGGAGGCAGCGAGCGGTCGAATTTTCCGGCATATGCAATGGACTCGGGCGAATTCCCCATGTATTTTGGACTTCTTCCGAACGTCAAATCATAATAAATCTGGTCGCCACTCGAAATGACCGCGTCGGGTTTGAGCGAAAGAGCTTTCCCCAAGAGCCTTCTTCGCACATCCAAGGGCAACGGCCCCGTCTTGCGCCATGTGATGTGGGCATCGTGTCCGCCCGCTCCCGTGTAAATCAGCAGCCGCAAGCGTTCAGGCCGCGCGTCGGGTGCAGGGAAGGTTGATAGCGGCCAGTGGTCGCAGAGGCTCTCGCCCGCCGCGCTTTTGAGGGTTAGTTGGTAGGTCGTTTGCGGTTGAAGATTGGGGGCGTCGAAACACCAGAAGCGCCCCTCCGTGTCCGTTCGCAGGCCCGGAAAGGAGCTTTCGGCGACGCGCAGGTAGGGCGGTTCGGAGAGTGGTCTTGTGAATGAGGCTTTTATAAGAATCCGGTTGTGACTGACGGTCGGGAGCAGATGCGCCACGAGACCCGAATTCCAGTTCAGGTTTGGCGGAGGCGGCTTGATTTCGACGATCGTATGTCTGTCATATAAGATAATCGCGAGGGCGAGAATAGCGAAGGCAAGAAGCGATTTTGTTAGGTATTGTTTCATATCATGCAGGTTTAAGGTTTAAGGTTCAAAGAAGTAAAGGAGAGATTCTTCGTTTCGCTCAGAATGACATTACTCATCTCTTGCCTCCTCGCCCTGCAACTTCTACTCTAATTCATTAGAGGAGGCTGTCTCAACTATCTTGGCACAGAGGGGCCGCACCTTTGTTCCACAATTGACCACAGCCCGCCCTGATAAGGCGCTTCTGAGTGACAGTACCAAAACGAATCAGTTCTTGTCAAGGAGCACTCTGCCACGACGGGGCGCGGTTGATTGTGGAAGAGACAGGATTAATCCTGGATAACGGGAAAATCCCGCTGACCCCTTTTGCCAAAGGGGGAATTCGGTCGTCGCTCCATCCAAATAGTTGGAAAGGCGGTAGACGATGCATCTCGCGAGATACGGAGTCGGCTGTGAATGATGAGTAATGGATGAGTAATGACGGGCGGTCCGCGAACCGCGCCTGCGAGAAATCGCGACAAAAGTATACAATTTCGAACATGAGCAATACAGATGAACACGGATTTGGAAGGAGTGGCAATTGTTCATCGCAGGCCGAGCTTCTTGAGGGTTCTATCCAGCGCATGGAGGCTGGCGATGGTGTTGGCGCGGGCGTCGCCGGGGGCTTCGCACTCGATGGAGAGGTAGCCGGCGCAGCCGGATTGGTGGAGGATGGTGAGAGAGCCCTCGAGGTCGAGGTCGCCCTGGCCGACGATTGTGGGAACGATTATTCTGCCGTCCTTGGTAGTCAGAGCGTCTTCGGAATCGGATTCGGCGACAATGCGAAAGTCTTTGATGTGGACGTGGACGGTGAACGGAGCGAGGGCGCGGATGCCGTCGAGGGGATTCTCGCCGACGAGGAGGAAGTTGCCGATGTCGAGGAGGATTCGGAGGTGATCCGAACCGACTTCGTTCAGAATATCCAGGAGTTCCACCGATGCGTTGCCGATGTAGCCGTGGTTTTCGATTACGAGAATCACGTTCTCTTGTTGGGCGTATGCGACCAAGTTCTTGAGGACGGGAATGAGCCAGCTCTTGATGTCCCAATATGTCTGATCGAAAAGGAACCAAGTGATGAAGATTCTGACGAATTTGATTCCAAGGAGGGCGGCGTTGTCGATTGCGTGTTCGATGAGGCCGCATTGGAATGCGATGTCGGCGGGATCGGACGAATTGAAATCGTTTCGGCAGATGTATGCGCCGAGTTGCAGATTGTATTCTTTTGCCCAGTTGGGGAGCAGTAGAAGCTCTTCGGATTCGTCTTTCCAGTAATAGCCGACATCGACGGCTTCGACGCCGGCCTCAGCGGAGAAGTTGAGAAAACCACGGACGTCCATTGATTCGTTCCGGAAGGCTCTGTCGAGGCTGTAGATTGTGATGCTGCGTTTCATAAAAGAGGCTCCTTGGAACACGAATCAATCGATTTTGGATTTTGGATTGCGGATTTTGGATTGAACAAAACGCTGAATGAAATCATGGATTCTCACGGATTTTGTTATCCGCAGATTGCGCAGATTTTCGCCGATTGAATCTGTGCAAATCAGCGTAATCAGCGGATTCGTTTTGATGATTCATAGATTTCGAGAATCAGGTCAACGGCTTTGCGACCTTCTTCGCCGGGGATGAAGGGGGAACGATTGTCGGTTATGGCGGCGACAAGATCGGCGACGAGCGCGCGATGGCCGTCGTTCCAGCCTTCTTCCTGTTCAAGGATAGCCTTTTCCTCGGGCGAGGCGGTTTGGAGCTTGTCGATGAGGCTGCCGTCGTCGTTCCGGACTTGCCAGCGGACGACTCGTTCTTCCTCGATCAATATCGAGCCGCGGTCGCCATGAATCTCGAGCCGATGCGGCATTTCGGGTGGATAGGCGGCCGTAGTCGCCTCGATTACTCCGAGCGCGCCCGAGTCGAATTCGAGGATCGCAGTCGCGGTGTCCTCGGCCTCCATCTTTCTAGCGAGTGTGGCTATTCTCCCGTGTACAGATTTCACCGATCCCATGAACCACAACAACAAGTCAATCATGTGAATGCCTTGAATCATGAGACAGCCGCCTCCATCGAATTTCCACGTGCCGCGTGAGGGTGCGCTGTCGTAGTAGTCCTGGTCGCGGAAGTATTTCATGTAGACGCTTGCAAGAACGATCTTGCCGAGTTGGCCGCTTCTGGCAATCTCTTGCACGAGCTTGAATTTCGGGATTGCGCGCCGCTGAAAGACAACGCCGAGCTTGACTCCGGCTTTCTTGCACTCGGCGATCATCCTGTCCATATCGGCATTGGTGATGGCCATTGGTTTTTCGGTGAGGACGTGTTTGCCCGCGCGCGCGGCCGCGACTGCAATATCGGCATGAAGTGAACTGGGGGTGCAGATGCAAACGACGCTCACGTTTTTGTTAGTCAGCATTGTGTCAACGCTTGAATAATAGGGGACCTTATACGTTTCGGCGAAGTCCCTCGCTTTTTCTTCGGATGTGTCGCAGAAAGCTGCGACGAATGCGCCGGGAGTTTCATTGATGGCGTCAACATGCTGATTGCAGATGATTCCGCAGCCGATAATTCCGAAGCCGATGTCGGGCATTTCAGACTCTCTTTCTATCCGCAGATTTCGTACAGATGACAAAAGAAGCTTGGGGAACACGAATGCCACTAATCGCGCAAGGCGCGAGACGAATGATACGAATAGAAAAGAAGATTTGGATCACGGATGTCACGAATTATACGAATTTCGCGAATAAACAGGTCGTGAATTCTTGTCATGATTTCTTTTTGTGAGGGCGACCCGCCGGGTCGCCCCTACGGAAACAGATCCTCATTGAGAACGATAAAGAAACTCGCAAGTTATCCCATGATAACCAAAGCGAGCAAAAGTATCAAGGTCAGGTGTTAGGTGACTATTGGGAATCTCGCCGTGCCGCCTGAACCACTATTAACGTCGCACACCCTGTTAGGTCCTGCGTTTTTCGCGCGCTTTTTGGCAAAAGTGTGGTATAATATAAATGTCCACCCCATGTAAGAGTTCAAGTATCTCCCCTTATTGTCCCGTCTTATCTCCCAGCGATACGGCCCTCTTATCCCAACCACAGTGTTGACCTTTGGAAGCGGCTGAACCGGCAGACAGCGCCGGACCATCCCTGGTTTGCATGCGCTCTTGAAGGTTGATAAATAGTGCCGGTCACGCTCCGTGAGAGTGAGGAGAAATGCGTCGTGAGTAAGCGCTTCATTCCGCTAATGTTTATTCTTGTGATCTGCTGTTGTAACCAGGACATTCGCCAAGCGAATGAGCCTGCCGGATCCGGAACAATCTCGGGCGAGGTACGCGCGAAGAAATCATCTGATTCGGTTATATACGTCGGCCTTGGGACAAGCCTCGACGAAATATCTTCCGGGAAGTGCGTCAAGTTCATAGCTCTGAGAAAGCCCGGCCGGTTCCATATGGAGGACGTTCCTCCGGGCAAATATTGCCTGAGCGCATTTATCGACCTTAACAGCGATGAGAGGCCCGATATTCTTCTAGAACCCTACTACATACACCGAACCGAGATTCTGGTTGCTCCCGGCCAGAAGATCAGAGACATCATCGTGGAAGGTTTCTTTAACGAGCGCGATCCATCGTTCAAGACGGCCGAGCGAACAAAGGAGTATTCTGCGCTCAGAGACAGCGCGAGTGTGGCGATCGAGAATGCGTATCGGAAACTAAGGGCTGAAGGAGGCGCTTTGTTCGCTGAATTGATGCCGACCTTGCGGGCTATGGTTTTTGAGGCGGAAGAGACGTGGGCGGTTGCCGGGAATGACGCCGACTGGGAACACATAAGGGCATTGCTCGAACCTCTTCCCGAACTTGCCTCGGACGCGGCCAGAGGCATCGACGGGACAAATTTTCTCCGCGGATGCTTCCTGCGCGCGTATCTTTCGGAACTGGATGGAACCGTTCAGCGTTATGCCATTCACGTGCCTGAAGAGTACGACGGCTCGCAGCCGTTCCCGCTTGTGATTGCGCTTCATACGTCGGGAGGAGACCACTGGTCCGGTCTGAAACTCGTCACCGGGTACAGCAACATTCTCAGAAGCGCTGATGAAGCCAACCGTCACTTTTTTCCCGCAAAGCTTCCATCGGATTTTATCGTTGTTTCTCCTAATGGCTATGGCTTCGAGGGGCCGGGGTATCGAGGTCCGGCCGAATATGATGTCATGAAAGTGCTTGAGGAAGTGGAGTCTCACTATAAGATCGATAGGAGTCGCATATATCTTACGGGCGCTTCCAAAGGCGGGCAGGGGACCTGGGAGATAGGGCTCAAACATCCCGAATTGTTCGCCGCGATTGCGCCGGTTTGCGGCGCAACGGGCGGTGTTCGGACGATGGCAAGCCAGATCGGTCGCGTGCCCATATTCGTATTTCACGGGGCCAAGGACAGAATCACGTCGGTGAATGAGTCACGCGTAATGATTGCCGCAGCGCGACGACTGGTGAAGCCGCCCAAATACCAATACTTCGAGTATCCGGAATGGGGCCATTTTGCGACGTATCGGGTTTATGAGAACGGCGCGATTTTCGACCTGTTCAGGGGAGAATCACGTCCGAGCGCGTGAAAAGTCCCGAAATTGAGGAACTACTGAAACAGGCACGACAGAGTGTCCCGTAATTGCCATTCCGAGGGCGCAGCATGCTGCGCCCTTACAAGAAATGCTGATTTTGCGGGGTGTTAGGGGACGGCGCGCCGTGACCCTACAGTTGATCCACAATTACGGGACACCCTCGCGAGGGGCATTTACTTGCGCAGGACCTTTCCGTGCAACTGGCCGGCTTTGTAGTCGCCTTTGTCGACAACCATATGTCCGTTCAGCATGACGTATTCGATTCCGACCGAGTCTTCGGTTGGTCGCTTTAGTGTGGCGCGGTCTGCGACCGTGTCTGGATTGAATACTACAATATCGGCTGCATATCCTTTTTTCAGAAGTCCCCGATCGTTCAGTCCCGTGCGGTTTGCGGGAAGGGATGTCATTTTACGGACTGCTTCCTCGAGAGGCATGAGCTTCAGTTCACGTACGTAATGGCCTAGGATTCGAGGATAATTGCCCCACGAGTTCGGGTATTGCCAGCCCTGGCGCGTGATTATGCAGTCGGTCTCGAACGAGTTCAACGGATGCGCCAGCACGCGTCGAAGCACCGACTCATCCTGCGCGTTTCCGCTGTATTGCGCGAGGAATATGCGCGCCAGTCCCTTACTCTCCACCACCAGATAGCAGTATGCGTCGAAGGGGTCTTCACCACGCGCCTCCGCAATCTCAAGCACATTCATTCCTTCATATCGCGTGAGAGCGGGAGATGCTCCCCACATCAGCATCAAGTCTTCGTAGCCGAACTGAAGCATTCCCTTTGCCATATCCAATTCGCCGCGGATTCGCTCGCGGATTTCCGGATTCTGCAGATTGTTCACAAGGTCCGGCAACGCCCATGCGGGGAATATCACGGCGATGGTCGAGATTCCGACAGTATAGGCATAGGCGTCGAACCCGACGTCGATCCCGCGCCGGACGGCGGTTTCAATCTCACCGAGGACGGCGTCGGCTGTCTCCTCCCAGGTTTTCCGGCCGACGAAAATCAAATGTGATATTTGAAGAGGCTGACCGGTCGTCTCTCCTATCTTCAGGAAATCCTTGACCGAACGCAGATTGTGTGGCTCGCCGCCAATTTCCTCATATGCCGGCGAAACCCAACTATATGCCTGCAAATGTGCGGGGAACATGGCGTCGTATTCTTTTGCCAGCCGGGCAAACTCAATGATTTCTTCCGGCGGGCTGAATATGCCCGGAGAGTATCCTAATCCGGTGGAAACGCCGAAGGCCCCTTCCTCAAGACTCCGGCGGGCCAGTCGCTTCATGGTTTCGAGTTCATCACGGTTCGGAGGGCTTGTGTCTTCTCCCTTTACGGCGACGTGCAGAGTCGCGTGTCCCACGAGTTCAGCAATATTGAATGCCACTCCTTGTCGTTCGATGTGGTCGAGGAATTCACCCATCGATTTCCACGGAAACAGCAGATCGATGCGCGCGGAATCTGACGATTCGCCCATGAGTTGAAGCATAGCCCTTCGCATTGCCACTTCGCCGAATTCCTTTGATAACGGGGCAGGGGAGAAGCCGCAGTTGCCGGTTACCATCGTAGTTACACCCTGCTTGACAAGTGGACAGAGGAGATCGCTATGAGCGGGATCAATGACCGGCCAATCGAAATGAGAATGGATATCGATGAAGCCGGGTGAGACTACCATCCCCAAGGCGTCAACCGTTCGATCAGCTTGAACTCCCGACAGGTCGCCAACAACCGCTATTTTTTCGCCTATGATGCCGAGGTCAGACCTCAGTGCTTGCTTGCCGCTTCCGTCCATTAGATTTCCATTGCGGATAATTACATCAAAATTCATGGCGCATTCCTTTCGCTAAGGGGAGAAGGTTGGAACACGAATGAGTTGCAGGAAATATGCACACCGAACGTTTAGCTTCTTGTTTCCCAAGTCCGATGACGTGTTTTGTAAGGGCGACCCGTCGGGTCGCCCTTACGGAGGGTGCAGAGGGATACGTCATCGTATTTGTGAGAACCCAGCACGGCCCAATGGCCACTCGATTATAGTCGAGTTGTGAAGAAAATGGAAGTGTTCAGGCAAGCGGGGGAGAGTAAAGCTGAACGAACAATCATTAGATGTCGTTTTTGCTTTAGATGTCGTTTTTGCTTTTGTGAAAGAGTCCGATACTGAGGCGTCGGGTTTGATCGTTTTCTGCTGGAACAAGGACTCATTCTGTTTGGTGGAAAGGCAGAATCCGTGAATATGATCATAGAAGGTAAGTAATTTAAAT
>JACRIR010000215.1 GCA_016215705.1 Candidatus Poribacteria bacterium
CAGCAGAGGCGAAACAACTTGCACAAATCATCAACCGCAGAGTACGCAGAGTTCGCTGAGGATATTGGCTTTTGCCGTTTTCCTCTGCGCCCCTCCGCGCCCTCTGCGGTTCAGGCCTCTTTGTTTTGGACAGCAGTGATCCAAAATCTAAAATCCAAAATCGCCTTGACCCCAAACCTTGAACCTTGCCCTTCTTCGCAACCATAAACCATGAACCATGAACCCCGCGCGCTTCGCGCGGCCCCTTTCGCCTCTATTCAGTACGCCGACTCATAAATCGACCGCGTCTTTTCCTCGTCGAAATCCCTCGGGTTGTTCGAGAAGAAACCGGCCATTTCCGCAGTCTCCTCCGTCAATCGCTGCAAATCTTCCTCGGACGCGCCGTAGTCACGCAATCGAGTTGACACTCCGACGACTTCCATGATGTCTTCCGTGGCCTCGACGGCCAGATGCGCGGCCTCCAGCGTAGTGAGGCCGTCGGTATCCTTCCCCATGAGAGCGGCGACACGCGCAAATCCCGCCGGATTCCCGGGCAGATTAAACCTCATGACGTGTGGAAGCAGCACGGCGAGCGAGCGGCCGTGCGAGAGATGGTAGGCGCTGCCGACGGCGTATGACAATGCGTGCACCGCCCCGACGCTCGCGCTCACAAAAGCGACGCCGGCAAATGTGGCCGCGAGACACATGTAATATCGCGCGGTCAGATTCGAGCCTTTAGCCCAGGCGACCGGCAGGTATTCGGCGGATAACTCGATTGCCGGTTCGGCAAAAACATCCGAGAACGGGTTCGCAGTTGAGGAGACGAGAGATTCGATGGCGGTCACAAGAGTGTCGAAGCCTGTTTCCAGTGTGACGGTCGGCGGCATCGAGACCGAAAGCAGCGGGTCCATAATCGCGACCTCGGGAATCGCATACTCGCTGACGATGGGCATCAGGCTATGGTCTTCCCTCGACATATGCATAATGACGTAAGGGCTTATTTCGCCTCCGGCGGTATGAGTGGTCGAAAGCAGAATCTTCGGCGCGCCTCTCTTCGCTGCCTGCTCGAAACCGCATACCTCCATGACTTTTTCAGCGTTCGTGGCAACCACGGAGACTCCCTTTGCCACGTCGAGCGAACTCGCTCCTCCGATGCCGACCACAAGGTTGCAGCCCTCCTTGCGGTATTTGTCCGTCGCTTCGTCAACAAGCTCGGTCGGCGGGTCAGGCTCGACGCCGTCGTAAATCGCATAAGGTAGCTCTGCCGCTTCCAACGACTCGAGCACCGGCCGAATAACGTCGGCCTTCAGCAGAATCGAGTCGGTCACTATAAGCGCCTTACTCCCCCCGAGCCGTTTGACTTCTTCGCTTACCGACTTCGCCGCGCCCAATCCGAAGATTATCTTGGAGGGCGAAGAAAAAGTGTACGATTTCCCGTCGATGATTTCCAGCATTTCCTCTCCTTTCCGGCGTGATTGCCGTCCCAAATCAGAGATTCTAAAGCGCCCCAATTAAATCAGACGATTCGCGTTATGTCAATCGCGCTGAGTAAGTTCCACAGAGCGGCACAGCCGCAGCCAAACAGCACATGTCGGGTGTCATCAATCGCGCCTCAGGAAATCGGGGACACGATGCGACATCGTGTCCTCGATTTCCTTCATTCATGTCCGTAGGGGCGCAATTCATTGCGCCCGTGATTTCCATGTGGGGCGTCGCGCAACCGCGTTCATGGTCTTGGCCTGATTCAACCAGAAACCACAAATCTTCCCTGGGGCTCTTGCCTCCTCGCGAAGGCGTGACATACTATACTTTAAGTGCGGCTCAGACCGCACTGCCTCTCCTCATCGGGCTGGGTGTTAGGGGTGACGCTCAGCCCGTCTCTCCTTTTTGGAGCAGAATGTCCGCTTGCCTCTATCCGTCAGGCTGTTTGTTGATTGGCCCTATTGCATTGCTTATGTTTGGGTCCATAAACCGCAAAGACGCAAAGAACGCAAAAGGGAGACTGAAGCAATGAAAAAAACTTCTGCCGCCTTCGCGAACTTTGCGTCTTTGCGGTTAACTATTTTCTCAGCTTTTCATTCGTGTAATTCGTCTCGCGCCTTGCGCAATTCGTGACATTCGTGATCCAACTCTCTATCTTTTCCTTCTTCTTCTTCCCTGAATCTGTACGAATCTGCGAAATCTGCGGATCCCCTTGCTTCTTCTTGTTTGGTTGCAGCTACGCTGCGCCGTGTAATTCGCATTCCAAGAAATCCCTCTTTATTCTCCTTTCCCCCAAATCTGCCCGCATCGGCGCTTAATAAGCGGTTTCTTGTTCCTTCTTTCTGATTCAATCCAAAACATGTCCTCGACTCCGATCGGGGATCCAAAATCACTCTTGTCCAAGATAACAGAAAGGAATCCCCGAAAGAGCCTGTCACTACTGAGTAACACTGACATGCACAAACCAGGAAACCCCTTTGTCATGAA
>JACRIR010000216.1 GCA_016215705.1 Candidatus Poribacteria bacterium
CGCAATCTCCCTTCCGGACTTGGTTCGGGAGGTTTTTTTATGAAAGCAGCAAAAACAACCGTTCCCGACATACTCCAGAAGAAAGAACGCCGCGAGAAGATCACCATGCTTACGGCCTACGATTTCCCGATGGCCTCGATCTTGAGCAAGGCGGGCGTGGATATGCTGCTCGTCGGCGACTCCGCAAACATGGTCTTCGCGGGCGAACCCAATTCTCTGACCGCGACCATGGACCAAATGATTTACCACAGCCGCGCCGTCTCGAATGCCCAGCCTGTATCGCTCATCGTCGGCGATATGCCCTTCATGAGCTACCAGCTTTCGCCCGAGCAAGCGGCCGAGAACGCGGGCCGGTTCATTTCGCAAGGCAGAGCCGAAGCGGTCAAACTCGAGGGCGGGGGAGAGTTCGTCAAGGAAATCGAGGCGATATCCAAATGCGGCATTCCCGTGATGGGTCACCTTGGGCTGACCCCGCAGTCGATTCACAAGTTCGGCGGCTTCAAGGTTCAGGGACGCGATGAGGCTGCCGCAAAGAAGCTCATGGACGATGCGTTCGCTCTTCAGCAGGCTGGGTGCTTTTCTATCGTTCTCGAATGTGTTCCAGCCGACCTCGCCGGCAAGATGACTGAATCTCTCGCGATTCCGACAATCGGCATCGGCGCAGGCCCCGATTGCGACGGACAGGTGCTTGTGACCCCTGACCTGCTCGGTCTCTTCGAGAGATTTACCCCGAAATTTGTGAAGCGATATGCGAGCCTTGCGCCGCTCGTCGAGGAAGCAGTCAAGTCTTATATCGAAGAAGTGAAAGCCGGCAAGTTTCCTTCGGAGGATCATACGTACAAATGAGGCAGTCAAGGAAACTGAGCCCTCGAAACGGCGGAGTTAAGCCGAAAGAGATGAGAATAATCAGCGATTCCTCCGAAATGCAGACGCTTGCAAACCGGATAAGGGAGACTGATCTGCTCATAGGGTTTGTGCCTACGATGGGCTATCTTCATGAGGGGCACGGCAGTCTCATACGTGGCGCGCGGCAACAGTCTGACATAGTGGTCCTGAGCATTTTCGTGAATCCGACCCAATTCGGGCCGGCCGAGGACCTCGACAAGTATCCGCGAGACATGGAGCGCGACAAGGAAATCGCGAGGGAAGCAGGGACCGACTACATTTTCTATCCCGAGGCGCGCGACATCTACACGTCCGAGTTTCAGACCTATGTCAACGTCGAGAAGATTACGAAGTCGCATTGCGGCGTTTCCAGGCCGACCCATTTCAGGGGCGTCGCGACCGTTTGTACCAAGCTCTTCAATATCGTTCTGCCGCATTGGGCGTTCTTCGGACAGAAAGACTATCAGCAGTGCGCGGTGATTCGGCGAATGGTCAAAGACCTGAACATGAATCTCGAGATAATAGTGCTGCCTACGGTCCGTGAAGCTGACGGATTGGCGATGAGCTCGCGCAACGTCTATCTCACTCCGGAGGAGCGCAAGCAGGCGACCTGCCTGTATGAGTCGCTGCAACTTGCGAAGAATATGGTGCGCGCCGGACGCACAGACGCAAGAACAATTCTTATGGCGATGCGCGAGCACATAAAGCGCAAGCCTCTGGCTAGTATTGACTACGTCTCAATCGCCGACACGGACACTTTACAGGAGTTGGAAACAATAAGAACTGAGGCCGTCGCTCTTCTAGCCGTCTATTTCGGGAAGACGCGCCTCATAGATAATGAAATTCTGAGGGTAATGTGAGTTCTAACGGAGGCGATTCTCACAAGACGCCTACCAAGGAGGAACACGATGCATCGAACAATGTGCAAGTCAAAGATTCACCGGGCCACGCTCACGGGGGCAAACCTTCATTATGAAGGCAGCATCACGATCGATTCGGACCTGCTGGAAGCGGCCGATATCCTGCCCTATGAGCAGGTTCACATCGTCAACGTCAATAACGGCAGCCGTCTCGAGACCTACGCGATCGAGGGCAAGCGCGGCAGCGGCGAGATGTGTCTCAACGGCGCAGCGGCTAGGCTGGGCGCTCCGGGCGATACGATCATCGTTATATCGTACGCCGTGATGGACGAGGAGCAAGCCCGCGAGTGGGAGCCTAAAAAGGTTCTGGTTGACAGGGGGAATAAGATAGTCTCCAACGGGTGTGGCAAAAAGAGCCGAATAATAGACCAGCTCAAGGCCGACCCGACGGGCTGTCTGGCAGGGTATTTCCCGGGGTGAGGCAAAAGTGTTGAGAGCGGCGAATACACGTATCTGTCCGCCGCCGTCGTGGAGCGTTCGACATCGTTCTTGTAGGGGCGACCCGGCGGGTCGCCCTTACGGAACAATGACTCCTTAAATCTTGCCGGAGAAACTGTTTCGTAATTGACGAATTGGAACATGCTTGAGCCATGACAACACCGCATCCTGACTACATTGAATACGTCGAGGCGCTCAAAGATGAGATCAATGCGCTCCGCAAGGAGCGCAACGCCGTCATCCTCGCACACAACTATCAGCGCGACGAAGTCCAGGAGATCGCTGATTTCTGCGGCGACTCGCTCGCCCTGAGCAGGCAGGCATCAAAGACCACAGCCGATGTGATTGTGTTTTGCGGCGTTCACTTCATGGCTGAGAGCGCGGCCATTCTATCACCTCAAAAGACCGTGCTGTTACCCGTCCTCGAAGCCGGCTGCCCAATGGCCGATATGATTGACGCGCCACGCCTCCGCGAAGTGAAGTCGCGGCATCCCGATGCGGTTGTCGTCACATACGTTAATTCGAGCGCGGCGGTCAAGGCTGAAAGTGACATCTGCTGCACGTCGGCGAATGCCGTCAAGGTTGTGAACTCCGTTGATGCGAAGAAGGTTATCTTCACGCCGGACAAGAATCTGGCGCACTATGTATCGCGCTTTTCCGACAAAGAGATAGTTCCGTATGAGGGATTTTGCCCGACCCATCACCTCATTTTCCCCGATGCTGTCCGGCGAGCGAAGGCCGAGCATCCAAACGCCTTGTTCATTGCGCATCCGGAGTGCCTGCCGGAAGTGGTTGATCTGGCCGACCACGTGTGCAGCACTTCGGGTATGTATGAGTTCGTGCGGAAATCGGCTGCCAATGAATTCATAATCGGAACCGAGATGGGCATCCTATACCGCCTGCGCAAGGAGAACCCGCAAAAAGTGTTTTACCTGCCGGCGAGACATATTCTTTGCCCGAATATGAAAATGACTACACTTGATTGGCTGGCGCAATCACTTCGCTACATGCGGCATAAGGTGGAAGTGCCCGAAGACATTCGGCTCAAGGCGAAGCAGGCGCTCGACAGAATGCTGGAGGTAATCTGATGCCTTCGAATCATATCGTCATTCGCGCAAAGACCGGCAATTATTCGGGGACACCATGCCGCATGGTGTCCCCGAATAATTGCGCGTTTCCTAATGGATTCTTAGCTGTCATTCCAAGCGAAGCGAGGAATCCCTTCCCTGCTCTCACAGGAATGCTGGAGGTAAGCTGATGTCCTCCAAAGTGAGAGTCCGTTTCGCTCCCAGTCCGACCGGCTCCCTCCATATCGGAGGCGCGCGAACAGCCTTGTTTAACTGGTTGTTCGCTCGCCATAACCATGGGACTTTCATCCTCAGAATCGAAGACACCGACCAGCAGCGCTCCACGCCGGAATCACTTGCCGCAATCCTTGACGGCCTCAAATGGCTCGGGATCGATTGGGACGAAGGTCCGGAGGTCGGCGGTGAATATGGGCCTTACAACCAGATGGCAAGAATCGAGATTTACCGGAGTGAAGCAAAGAGATTGTTGACGACCGGCGCGGTTTATAAATGCTTCTGCACACCGGATGAGTTAGTCGCGATGCGCGAGGAAGCGCGGGGGAAAAAAGCCGCGCCGCGATATGATGGCCGATGCCGCAACCTGACTCCGTCAGATGTCGCCGACCGCGAGTCCAAAAGGATTCCATACGTCCTTCGGGCCAGGGTCCCTTCCGGCACGACTAAATTCGACGACATGGTTCGCGGGCGCATTGCCTTCGACAACTCCGAGATCGACGACTTCATAATTCTCCGGTCAGACGCCACACCGACCTACAATTTCTCGGTTTCAGTTGACGATTTCACGATGAAGATCACGCACGTCATCCGGGGCGAAGACCACATCTCGAACACGCCCAAACAAATCATCCTTCTGCGGGCGATGGGCGCGGAGCCGCCGATATACGGGCATGTCTCCCTGATAATGGGGGAGGACGGCTCGCGCCTCAGCAAACGGCATGGGGCCACCGCCGTTGCAGCGTACGACGCAATGGGGTATCTGCCCGAGGCGATGATGAACTATCTTGCCCTTCTCGGGTGGTCGCCCAAGGACAATCGTGAAATCATGACGTGGCAAGAGATTGTGCGCGATTTCGATATTGCCGACGTGTCTAAGACGGCGGCGATTTTCAGCCCGGACAAGCTTCAATGGATGAACGGCCAATACATTCGGGCGCTGAGCGATGAACAGCTTGCAGAGAGGGTTGCGCCTTTCCTGGTAAAGGCCGGCCTACTGAGTGAGTCGGGATGGCAATCGCATCAAGAATGGCTTGTCAAGCTTGCACGCGCAACGAAGGAAAGGCTTCACCTTCTCACTGATATCGTAGGCTATGCCGACTACTTTTTCCGCGCCTTCGAGGGCTACGACGCCGGAGGCGTGAAGAAACAGTGGTCGAAGCCGCTGGCGAAAAAGGTTCTATCTGACCTCGCAAACATGCTTGAGAATTGCGAGTCGTTTGACGCTCAGACCATCGAATCGCACTGCCGCGGGTACCTCGAGCGCGAAGGTCTCAAGCTCGGCGATCTCGTACATCCCGCCCGGCTTGCCCTCACCGGCAAGACTATCAGTCCCGGCTTCTTCGAGACCGTCGAACTCTTGGGCAAACTGAAAACTCTCACCCGCCTCCGCAAAGCCATTCAATACATCGTGGATCACGAACAACGTGAATCCCGATGAATCATACGAACTGATTCTCATCCAGCCACAAAGACGCAGAAAAGGCTGGAACACGAATCGCGCGAATGAAACGAATTACGTAAATGAGTCCAGGCTGCCGATGAATGCTGGCGAATCAGGTTGGGCCGAACTGAAACGGCGTGAAAGGCATGGTGGGCCCAGTAGGACTCGAACCTACGACCCGCTGATTATGAGTCAGCTGCTCTAACCAACTGAGCTATGGGCCCACACGGACAATTTTAACCCCACGAGGCGAGGTTTGTCAATTTCTGAAGAGTGGTTGAATTCGCAGATTTGCGCGAAATCTGCAAATGAATCCGAGGTCATGAACAGTACAGGCGCAGTTCTTTGTGACACCTAAATTGTGGAAACACTGAATTTCTGATAAGCTTATGGGTGGACGTGCAGTGTGGGGCTTTCTACATGATCAGGAGGGCGGAGATGAGAATAGGTCTGGCGGTCTTGATGCTGTGGATTCTTTTGTTATGCGGTTGCGAGACTACGACGACAAAGCAAGTTGTGCCTCAGGGATCGCAGGTTAAACCTGAGAGCGTGGTAGTAGGCGGAGAAGTAAAGGTGCGGGCCCAGCATCAGGAGAAGAACTGATCGGCTTGAAAACGAATCGGGCGGCGCGGATTAGTGCGCCGCCCGATTCTTCTTGTCCTCGCAGGTTACCTTACTTTCAGAGACAGATTAGCGTTATACGTGGTTGCATCATTGAGGCTGATGCGCAATTGATACGTGCCTGCGGTCAACCCTTTTGTGGACCAGTTGTAGATATACTGCTGTTCGACAGGATCATATCGGAACAGGTTGCCGGTATTGGCCTCACCGACAGGAACGGTTTCCACCTCCGTAACGGTTCCAGTTACAACATTGGTTACCTTGAAGACTGACAGAGTGGCAGTCGCAGCGCCGACAGGCGTGGTGCCCGAGCAGTATAGTTTGAACTTCACCGGGACCGCCCGTCCAATTTTGAAGACGCTCGATCCGTCGGCATTTATCGGTTGAAGTATGCCGCTATACACGTATTTCACGTGAACCGATGCTTGACAACTGCTCGTATTTCCGCTCGAGTCGGTCGCGGTAAAAGTCACAACAGTAACGCCGGGTGTGAAGATGCCGGGCGCGTTGTTTGTGACCGGAACGGCTCCGTCCACGTTGTCGGTGGCCGTGGCTGCGTTCAGGAACGCATGGATAGCCACACTGCTTGAGGGTGTGCCGCCGCATTCCAGGTCCACCTGAATATTTGCCGGACATGTTATTGCCGGTGGGACAGTGTCGTCGCATACAGGATCGGCTCCATTACAGTCTTCGTCGATGCTGTTTCCGCAGATTTCGGTTGCGCCCGGATGCGTGCCCGCGTTGGAGTCGTCGCAGTCGGTGGAATTCGTCACATATCCAACTGGCGCGGAGCAGGCGTCAACTGTTATGGCTATGTTGCCGTAGGTGTCACCGTCAGCATCCCGATAGAATGTTTGTGTCACCCCTTCATCAGCCTGACCGTCACAATCGTTATCCATGCTGTCACAGATTTCGGCTGATGGAGCCCCAGGCGTGCAAGTATCCTGCAATGTACCGCCAACGCA
>JACRIR010000218.1 GCA_016215705.1 Candidatus Poribacteria bacterium
GGCGGCTCGTTCAGCAAGAGCCAATATAAGCCTAGTTGCCGGACCGCCTCGCTGAACTCAACGAAGTTCACAGGTTTGTGGACGTAGCTGTTGGCGCCCAAGCCATAACTGTTGACGAGATCGCGCTCTTCGTGCGACGACGTGAGAATGACAACCGGCAGGAGCTTTGTTCGCGCATCGGCGCGAATTCGCTTGAGTACCTCGAGCCCGCTTATTTTCGGCAGGTTGATGTCGAGCATCGCGATCTGCGGCATCGCGCCCACCTCACGGCCCGCATACGCGCCGGAGCCGAAAAGATAATCGAGCGCCTCCGGGCCGTCATGCGCGACCACGACTTCGTTCAGAATATTGTTCTTCCGCAACGCGCGAAGCACCAATGCTTCGTCGTCGGGATTGTCCTCGACCAGAAGGATGACCTTGCCCTTCATTTTGGCGTTCCTTTCGTTGATTCCAGGGACAGACCCCGAAAGCGGTTCTGTGCTACTATTATTCAATTTCTGAGTTCCCGTCGTGATCTTCATGCGGCGTCCTTCGCAAGCTGCCTGGCAGACCTCGGTTATATTGGGGCGCCATGCCGCATGGTGTCCCCAATATAGCCTTTGACTGCGGCGCGCCGGGCTGCGAAGGGGACTGTCCCTATTTACGGGCCGCGTTCTTTAGGCCGTAGAATAGGGACTGTCCCCGAAGCTTTGGTTGCGACTATGCCACGCTGTGAATCTGCCTGATAATTCCCCTAAAATCTCCGAGTCCTTTCCCTTTCCGCACGGGTGCACGGCCGTGCGTCCCTACAAACACACAATCAGTTGACAAACAAGTTGTATCTCCCGGTTCCTATAGCGTAAAATAAAAAGTGGCGCCTTCTTCAACCGCTCCGTTCGCCCAAACCTTTC
Organism: Candidatus Poribacteria bacterium; assembly: GCA_016215705.1. GTDB lineage: Bacteria > Abyssobacteria > SURF-5 > SURF-5 > SURF-5 > JACRIR01. The sequence continues at coordinate 891 of JACRIR010000218.1, forward strand.
CTCCGTGCCGGTGAATGACGCGTTGGACCGTCGCAAGTCCAATGCCGGAGCCCTCGAACTCCGCTGCAGCATGCAGACGTTGGAACGTGCCAAACAGTTTGTTGACGTATTTCATGTCGAATCCCGCTCCGTTGTCTCGAACGAAATAGGCGCTGTCACCATTGGATTCTATCCGTCCGAATTCTATCCTGGCCTCAGAGCGTTTTCGCGTGAATTTCCAGGCGTTTCCAAGAAGGTTTTCGAGCGCAAGCCCGAGAAGGTTTGCATCGCCGCGCGCGATCAACCCCTCCTGAATCAGAACCTCGGCCCGGCGGTCGGGTTCAATCTGCCGCAGCCCTGAGGCAATGGTTTCTGCAAGGCGGCTCAGGTCAACGGACTCCTGGCGCATCTCAACCCGGCTCACGCGCGAAAGACTGAGGAGATCATCGATTATCCGGGCCATCCGCTGGCTCGCGCCCCGGATGCGACTGAGGCAATGCTTCCCTTCCGCATCCAGTTTTTCCGCGTAATCCTCCAGCAGCGCCTGACTGAAGCCGTCCATGCCCCTCAAGGGAGTCCGCAAGTCGTGCGCGACGGTGTACGCGAACGAGTCGAGTTCGGCGTTGGAGCGTTTCAGCTCCGTCATTGTCTCTCTCAACTCGAACTCCGCGCGCTTTCTTTCGGTGATGTTCTCGATCATAGCGAGGTAGTAGAGGGGGGCCCCATTCTCGTCGCGGATAATTGTGGCTCTCAAATTGATCCATATGATATCCTTGTGCTTTGAAAAATAGCGTTTCTCAAGGTCATAACTTGATATTTCACCAGCAATTAACTTCCTGGAGAGCTCGAGGTCTTTGTCGATGTCTTCGGGATGGGTGACATCCACAAATGCGAGCGCCGTGAGTTCCGGCTCGGTGTAGCAGAGCATTTCGCAGAGAGATCTGTTCACTTTGACAAACCTGTTGTCCAAACCCACGATCGCCATGCCGATAGGCGCATCCTGAAATGCCAGGCGAAACCGCTCCTCGCTTTCCGCCAGCAGCGAGTTCCGCCTTTGGACGTGCGCTATCATCTCGTTGAAAGCTCCGGCAAGGTCGCCTACTTCATCCGAGGAAGTTGTTGGCGCCCGAACGTCGAGGTCTCCCTCGGCGGCCCTGATTGCGGCATATTTTAGCGACAGGAGTGGTCGCGTAATATTCCTTGCGACAAAAACGGTGAGTCCGACGGCGGCAAGCAGCCCAACGACGCCGACCGAAAGGCTCCATGCAATGTCATCCCACAATGGCTTGAAAAGCTCCGCCCTGTCGCGTTTGACAACCATTCCCCATCGCATTTCCCGGGTCACCACAAGATTGCGGCAAGCGGCAAGAACCATTACGCCGCGATAGTCCTTTGCTTCAATGACTCCTTCTCTCCCGCTTATGGCGAACAGAACCGGCCTGGCGCTGATATGATAGTCCAATGGTCTAGCCCGCGAGCCGTCAGCCAGGGGATACTTGAGGGAATGAAGAATTCTCGCGTCCATATCGACCAGCACGACCTCGCCCGTCAGGCCCAACTCTTTGCCGGACGCAAGCATCGGTTTGATAATAGTGTCGATGTTCACCTCCATCAACAGAACCGCGCAAGCACTGCCCTCGCGGTCCTTGATGGCTCGCGCCACGTGCAAAACAGGCCTTGCAGCCGTCTCCATGCTGCTGTTCCCGGAGAGTGAACCGCCCTTCGTCTGAGGCAGTTCGACGTTGGTCAAGTGTTCAGTATCGGATGCCAGAATTACCTGTAAACGTTCGGGATGGTAAAAAACGCCGCCCACGTCTTCGATGTCCGTCGATACAAGAATCCTTCCACTCTTTGCGTCAGCAATCCGGATTCTGCTGTAAACTCCATAGGCGACCTTGATTTCCTGCAAACACTCTTCGAGAGCCTTGAAGCTTTCCTCGTTCCGAACTGCCGACCACAGATCAGCCTCTCGCGCGCCACGGTTTTCCAATTTATGAAACAGAGTTTGAAGCCGGTCCGCGTTTTCCCGCACCAGCGGATTTGTGGCGTATGCGCGGGCATCCCCTCGTCGCTCGCCTATCCAACTCAACAGTTGCTGCTTCTTAAGGTCTGCGACAAGGGAAAGCGTTCGGAAGGCCTCCAGTTTCCGGTGTTTCCACTGACCCGGATATTCGGGAAACGGCATCCCGGCAATATGGGTCGCCTCGACAAAGGCAAGCACCGCCACGAAAACAAGGATAAAATGCGTGATCAGCCGCGTCCGGATGTGTCGAAAAAACACTCGCGGTGTCTTCCCGCCGTCGGTCCCGACACTATCGCGACACATCTTTATCTCCCTGTTCCGAGAGAGAATCCCGGCGGAAACGGGCGGTTCTGTCCCGTCTGCCTGTTCTTCGTCTCCGGTCGAAATGACTCCCCTCGCTCACACTCCCGTCTGCTGGAATGTTTCTTGTGACACTTCTCATGCAATAAGTTGACTATAAATATATACCATATAGAAGGAGTGGTTGTGTGTAGGCTCTTTTGTGATTCTCTTGTAGGAAAATTCCGACAACCGCAGCGCGGCAGGGCCGCAACCAAACGGCACACGTTCAGCGCGATGAATCGCGCCCCTATGGGGCTTTCGGTTCGACCCTGTAGGGGCGCAATGAATTGCGCCCGCATTAGTCCATGCGACATGTCAACGGAATCATGACACAGTTTCAAGAAAACAACAGTTAGTAGTACAGGAAGGTGAAAGTGCATCAAAAAGGGGGGAAGGCGAAAAGAGGAAATCAAACCGCAAAGACGCAAAGGACTCAAAGAAGCAGAGACGAAGAATCGCTCACTCCAGGAGCCGTTTCTCAAGAGCAAAGCGGATAATATCGGCAGTGGTTCGAAGTTCGAGTTTCTCGAGAAGGCGACTGCGATAAGTGCTTACTGTTTTCTCGCTTATACCGAGCGCCTGAGCCGTCTCTTTTAAGCTGTGGCCGGTCCCTAGATGCCGCAGCACCTGAAATTCCCTGGTTGAGAGCGATTCAAGGCTGTCGGTGTCCGTTTTCTGCAGCCTGTATTTTGCAGCAAGTTTCTCGGAAATCTCCGGGCAGATGTAGGTTCTTCCCGCCAGGACGATCTGTATCGCCTTGATAAGGTCTCTCGCGGCGGCGTCCTTACAGATGAAACCATTTGCGCCCGCCTCGAGTATCCGGATGGCGTATTGCACGTTTTCGTGCATGGTCAGCACAAGAATTCTGGCATCCGGCACAAGCGACCGCAGCGCGCGGGTACAATCAAATCCGTCCATTTCGGGCATCGAGATATCGAGCACAATCACATCCGCCTGTGTCTTTTGAGCGATTTCAAGCGTGCGCACTCCGTTTTCCGCTTCTCCGACCACCTTCATGCTGACGTTCTCTTCAATGACGCGCCGCAGTCCCTCGCGAATAATTGTGTGGTCGTCAGCCAGCATCACCCGGATCATCTCTCCTCCTCTGCGACAGGCGCCTCGATTTCAACTATTGTGCCCGTTCCCGGCGTTGAATGAATAATGACACTGCCACCGATGAGTCCCACTCGCTCTTTCATTCCGATTATGCCAAGGCTCGAGTTTGCGCCGGTTCCTGAGACGTCAAATCCAAGGCCATTGTCTTCAATGACCATGACAAGCTTCCCATTCTTCTGAAAAAGCTCTACTCTTACAAAGGCCGCCCTTGCATGACGAATCACGTTGTTGAGCGCTTCCTGCAATATCCGGTACAAGCAGGTGTCAATCGTTGATCCGTATCCCTCTCTCTCAACGCGGCACTTCCACTCACACTTGATGCGCGTGGTGGCCTGGAATTGCTCCAGGTATGCTTCAATGGCCGCGACCAGGCCGATATCATCGAGAATATTGGGCCGCAACGCGGTGGAAATTCGGCGGATGGTGGCCAGCGTCGCGGCAAGAGTTCTATGGACGTTGTGGGCTATCCTGTCGAGTTCGCAATCCTTGATATTCACAAACTTTAGGAGCGAGTCCACGTCCATTTTCACTGATGTGACGAATTGGCCGAGTTCGTCGTGGAGGTCTCTCGATATGCGCCGTCTCTCTTCCTCCTGCACTTCTATCAGTCGCTTCGAGAGCAGATGCGCCTCGGTCCTCGATTTCTCAAGCGCGCGCTCGAGCTCTTTCTGCTCGGTAACGTCCCTCGCGATACCGACGACCCCGACCGGATTCCCATCCTTGATGATGGGCGCGGAGTTGACTGAATAGGTTCGCACTCCGCTTTTCTTGGTGACAACCCTGATCTCACCGCTTTGAGGAATGCCTTCGCGAAGACGTTCCTGACGGCTTGCCTCGTAAACCCTGTCCTCCGGCGCGACGATGGAACGAGCATCCAGCGCCCGCCAATCTATGCCCAGTTCCGATGCCGTCTCTATCCCTTTGTGGTTGATGAATGTAATCCTGTCGTCAAGGTCCGCCGTAAAAATAATATCGCTGGCATTGTCCAGCAGACCTTGGAGATAGTTCCGCGTTTCCAGCAAATCCTCTCTGAGCTTCCTCTTCTCCGTAATGTCGCGGGCTATCCCGAAGGCGCCGGAAACCTTTCCGGCTTTCCAGATAGGCACTTCATTCACAGAGAACAGCCGAAGGCTTCCATCCCTGTGTCGCAGCCTCGTCTCATAACTTTGAGGAATACCCGCGTGCACCAGCGTTCTGTGCTGGAGGCCCTTCTCCGCCTCCTCTTGCGACATGAGCACATGAGGGTCTACGCCGATCCATTCCGCTACGTTATAGCCGAGGATATCCAGACCCCTGCGATTCACGAATGTCAGATTGCCCTCGAGGTCCTGGGTGTAGACGATATCATTGGCGTTATCCATAAGACTCTGCAAGTGTTCCTTGGTCTCGAGGAGTTCCTGTTCGGCTTGCTTCCGCCCGGTGATGTCCATCGACATCCCCTGGACTACCCGCCCCTTTCCGTTTCGCGAATCCCCCGCCCGGCCACTGGTGAGGAACCACCGGTATTCGCCGGATTTGCTGCGGAATCGGTACTCAAGGCCCCTGACTACTTTTCCCGAGAATGCTTCCTCAATTGCCCTGACAACCTGTGGGACATCGTCCGGATGTATGTATTCTATCGCTTGTTTTCCGATGAGGTCTCCCTCGGAATAACCCAGGGAGTCAAACATCTGGTGGCTATAGTATGTGAATGCCCCGGATTCATCGAGCTCGAAGAAAACCTCGTTGACGTTCGCGATGATTTCCCCGTAACGCTCTTCGGATTGCCTGAGGGCCTCTTCCATCCTCTTGCGGTCTGTGATGTCTCTCACGACGTCGATGCTTCCAATGATCTTGTCATCCTTGACAAGAGACGCGGCGTTTACCTCGCAGAACTTCCGCGTCCCATCCTTGGCAATGAACTGGTACTCGATTGGAGGGGTGGGCTGACCGGCCAGGCTCATGGTTGTTCGATTGAAAGCCTGCTCGATATACTCCGGCGGCACAAGCTCCAACTCATCGATCCGGCGGCCAACGATCTCCTCCGGCTTGTACCCCGAAATGGTTTCGACTGACGGCGTGATGCTGGTGACGCGGAACTCGCGGTCTATCGTGTATATCACATCGGTCACGCTTTCAAACAGCAACTGATATCTTTCTTCGTTCTCACGAAGGGTCTTCTCCGCAAGCACATGTTCGGTGACATCCACTACAAAGGCCGCCATCGCGGTTATCGTTCCATCCGCCGCCTTCACGGGCAGATAGCTGATATCGTAATAACCCGGCTGTCTATCTTTCCTGTTTGTCACGCTGACAGGCAAACGTTTTCGATGCACGGGATTGCCCGCGCGGAATAACTCGTCCACCATTCGAATGACGGGTGAATCGGCCCCGAGCACTTCTTCAAGTGTCACA
>JACRIR010000030.1 GCA_016215705.1 Candidatus Poribacteria bacterium
CACGAAGACAGCGAAAGAAGCGGAGCAATGTATAGATAATATCAAAAATTGCGAGCGTCTTCAAATCTGGATCACGAATTACGCGAATCCGTGAAGTGTGGGACGAATGAAACGAATGAAGAAGAAACGAGATTCTTCGCTTCGCTCAGAATGACACCTTCCCTTGGTCTGGTTCCTTTTCGTCTCGCTCGTTTCTTGTTTGGGCTGATTATGTTCGCGCGTAGTGCGCGCGGGGTTCGGTGACGCGGGAATACATGATTATGAGGGCGAGCACCGTGAAGAGGATCGAGAGGGAGAAGACGGGTTTGTAGGATATATTGTCGGCGAGGAAGCCCGCGATGAGGGGGCCGACGGCGCTCGAGATTTCGCCGATGGAATTGACGAGGGCTATGCGCATAGGCAAACCGGAGGTGTCGCCGAATTCGAGCACCATATTGGTCATCGCCATGTTGAACCCGCCGACGCCTGCGCCCAGCGCGAGGAAGACGATGACGGCGAGCGTATATGAGGCGGGCGCAGACACAAGCATGAGCAGGGCCAGCGTCCAGATGGTCACCGATATGAGGAATACGCGTCTGAATCCGCTGCGGTCGGCCACGCGCCCGAGAAGAAGATTGATCGAAGTCTGAGCGATGAAGTAGCAGAAAGTGAGCTGGCCGAGCTCCTCGCCGTGTATCGGCATCTTGTTGCCCGCGTAGAGAATAAAGAAGGGATTCGACATGAGGGCGAACGAGCCGACGGCACGGCACAGACAATAGGCTGCGAAATTTCTGTCCTCTCTCAATAGGGCGGGAAGCGAACGAAGCCTGTCGAGCATAGGGGTCTTTGCGAGCACAACCGGCGCAGCGGGCTCGCGCGAAAACGCGAAGAAGACGAGGCCTGCGCACGTGAGAACAAATGCGAGCAGGTAGGTGGCGGCGTAGCTGTGGGGGAAGACGAGCGTCTTGATGAGATAGCCAGCGACAAGCGCGACTAGTGAGGCGGTGACGCCGCCGGCAAACTCTCGCAGGCCGATGAATCGGCCACGCGTCTCGACGGGGATGACTTTTGCCATTACCGTGTTGTAGACGACGTTCTGCATCCCGAGGAACATGTTGAAGAGCGAGAAGAAAATGAAAAACGAGATCAGGTTAAGGCGCGGAGGTAAAAAGAAACCGCCCAAGGCCATGAGCAGCACTTGCGAGCGCATGAGCGATCCGATCACGACCGCTTTTCCTTTGATGCGCGGTTGATGTTCGACCAGCGGAGCGGTCAGAGGAGGGGTGAGGAATCGGGAGAATCCGCCGAAGAAGAGAAGCAGCCCGACAAGCGTGTTCGAGCCGCCGAGCTTGTACATGTAATCGGGCACGAACGTGGGCGCCATGATGAGTCGCCAGCCGGTCGTCCCGAACAGGCCGTACAACATATTGACCGTGAAATTCCATCGGAAATTGCGGCGCACGTCGTCATTGAAGGCCTGCTGTTTTGCGGATTTGTCGGAGAGCGCTTGGTCCGCTGCCACGATTTCTCACTCCTCCCGCCCGCGCTGCGCGTGGGCTGTGCGTCGCCTAATATATCAAATAAGCGGTCCAAAGTCTAAGGTCTGACGTCCAAGAAGGAGGGGAAAGGTGAAAGGAATAAGGGGAAAGGGGAGAGCAAAAGGAAGGCGAAAGGAGCAAGACGAAAGACGAAAGGGGAAAGGCACTCGGTTCATGGTTTAGGGTTTATGGTACATGGTGAAAAAAGGCGAAAGGCGAAAGGGGAGAATGGGAAGAGTGAAGGGGGAAGAGTGAAGAGTGAAGCGAAGATCGGAGTGAAGGGAAGTGAGATGGGAAAAAGGGGAAGGGCGGTCAGATTTTAGATTTTGGATTGAATCAGAAAGAAGGAACAGGAAACTGCTTATTAACCGCCGCTGAACGCCGGTGGAAGACCCCAAACGGATTTTTTCACCGCAGAGGGCGCAGAGGACGCGGAGAGAGAATCAACGAAGAGAAGAAGAAGAAAAAGAGTTGGATCACGAATCGTGACGAATGGAACGAATTGCACAAATAAAGAAGAAGAG
>JACRIR010000219.1 GCA_016215705.1 Candidatus Poribacteria bacterium
CTGAACAGCCGTCTCCGCCGATGGCATTGCCGTCATCACATAACTCGCCCAACTCGAGAGCGCCGTTACCGCATGTTTGAGCGTCGCAGGAGTCGCCGACGCCGTCGCCGTCGAGATCAGCTTGAGCCGGGTTGTTCACAGTCGGGCAGTTGTCGCAGGCGTCGCCATATCCATCGCCGTCGCCGTCGGCCCATCCCGGATTCGAGACGGTGGGGCAGTTATCGCAGTCGCTGCCCAGTGAATCGCTATCGGGGTCTGCGCTGAAGGTGTTTGGGTTGGGATCGAAGATGTTCCAACAGCCGTCGCCGTCGAGGTCGTCGTCGCAGACGTCGCCCGAGCCGTCCGCGTCGGTATCCGATTGACTTGCATTCGAGATGGCAGGGCAGTTGTCGCATGCGTCGCCATATCCATCGCCGTCGCCGTCGGCCCATCCCGGATTCGAGACAGTGGGGCAGTTATCGCAGTCGCTACCCAGCGAATCGCCATCGGGGTCTGCGCTGAAGGTGTTTGGGTTGGGATCGAAGATGTTCCAACAGCCGTCGCCGTCGAGGTCGTCGTCGCATGCATCGCCCGAGCCGTCCGCATCGATATCCGATTGACTTGCATTCGAGATGGCGGGGCAGTTGTCGCAGGCGTCGCCATATCCATCGCTGTCGCCGTCGGCCCATCCCGGATTCGAGACCGTGGGACAGTTATCGCAATCGCTTGCCATCGAATCGCCATCGGGGTCGGCGCTGAAGACGCTTGGATTAGGATCGACAATATTCCAGCAGCCGTCGCCATCCATGTCGTCGTCGCATGCGTCGCCCATGCCATCCGCATCGACATCCGATTGGTCGGCATTAGCGATGGACGGGCAGTTGTCTACATCACCGGACACACCGTCGCCATCCGTGTCATTGTTGGGGTCGTTCGGCCAGGGGTCACACACGTCGCCGGCGCCGTCGGTGTCGGAATCGAGTTGGTCGGGATTAGAAGCGCCGGGACAGTTGTCGCAGGCGTCGCCGTCCCCGTCGCTATCCGCATCCACCTGGCTTTCATTTGGGGTATCCAGGCAGTTGTCGCAGGCGTCGCCGAACGAATCACCAAGGATGATTGTGTTCATGTAGATATCATAGTTGCCGTTTCGCGCATCCTGCCACACGGTGTAGATGCGTCTGTTTCCGTCACCGGATATTTGCGGATACAGGGACAAGAATGGTCCCGCGCCCGTTTCAAGTCGGATATCAGGCGACTGCCAGGTGGCCCCAAAATCCGAGGAGTAGTTGAAATAGACGTCCTGTGTAAAGACCTCCTGCCATGTCACGAAGACACGGCCGTTCGCGTCGCTGAAAATCTGCGGATAGATCGCAAAGCTATAATCAGTAGTGTCGATCCTAGTGTCAGAGGGCTGCCACGTGGCGCCATAATCTGACGAATGGTTGAAATAGATATTGTAGAAAATCCCGGCGCGCGTATCGAACCACGTGACATAGACATGTCCGCTCGAGTCAAATGACACTTGCGGCCAAGCCGAAGTGGATGCGCCAGGGGTATCCGTGTCGAGCCGGATATCAGCGGTTTGCCAGGTCTGGCCATAGTCAGTCGAGTAGTTGAAATAGATGTCCTCCAAGCCATTCCGTTCATCGTGCCATGCGACATACACGTGGCCGGCGGAATCATTCGTGATTTGAGGCTCGTTGGAGTCTGAAACGCCCGCGCCGTTCGTGTCAATCCTGATATCAGCCGGTAACCACGTGATGCCGTAATCCGATGAACGGTTGAAGAAGATATCCCACTGTCCATTTCTGTTGTCGGCCCACGTCACATATACACGGCCCGAGGAGTCATTCGATATCTTCGGAGAAGAGGAGATGGAAGAGCCTGCGGCGCTCGTATCGAGCCGGATATCGGACGGCAACCATGTGATCCCGTAGTCAGATGAACAGTTGAAATAGACATCTCCCAGCCCGTTCCGCAAGTCATACCATGTCACATACACGTGGCCGCTCAAGTCGCTCGCGATTTCGGCGAACTGAGAATGAGATGCTCCGGCGGCGTCGGTGTCGAGGCGGATATCGGCCGGCTGCCACGTGGCGCCATAGTCGGAAGAATGGTTGAAATAGATGTCGGCGGCGCCGCTACGCGCGTCGGACCACGCCACATACACGTGTCCGCTCGAGTCGCAGGCAATGCGAGGAAGATTCGCATGCCCGGAACCCGGCATTGAGGTGTCGAGACGCGTATCTGAGGGCTGCCACGTAACGCCTGCGTCGCTGGAGTAGTTGAAATAAATCCCCGCGCCGGGAACATTCCGCGTATCTTGCCACACGACGTAGACGTGGCCGCTCGCATCACTCGCTATCTGTGGCGCTTGCGATTCAGCCGCGCCGGGCAAGTCCGTGTCGAGCCTCGTGTCCGCTGACAAAGGAGCGGCAGCGTCCAAATCCGAATTGGCCTGGTCGATATTCGCGGTTGCGAGGCAGTTGTCGCAAGCGTCGCCCACTCCGTCGGTGTCGGAATCAGTCTGGCCGGCATTGGCGGTTGTCGGACAATTGTCTATATGGCCTGACACTCCGTCGCCGTCGATGTCATTCTGCGGATCGTTTGGCCAGGCGTCGCAAGCGTCGCCAAGCGCGTCGCCGTCGGCGTTTGCCTGGTCCGTATTGGCGGTTGTCGGACAATTGTCTATATGGCCTGACACTCCGTCGCCGTCGATGTCGTCTTGCGGATCATTCGGCCACGGATCGCAGGCGTCGCCCGCGCCATCGCCATCCAGGTTCGTTTGATCTTCGTTTGCGACGCCGACGCAGTTATCACAAGCATCGCCGAGGGAGTCGCCGACAGTGATCGCGTTGAAGAAAACATCTTCGCTGCCATTTCGCTGGTCCAACCAAACAACGTAGGCCTGCCTGTCTTGATTCAATGCGATGCGCGGTTCAGTGGACCTGGCGCCTCCCGCCGCGTCGGTATCGAGCCGGATATCGGCGAGTTGCCATGTGGCGCCGAAATCGATCGAATAGTTCATATAAATGTCATTCAAATAGCTCGAGTTGCGGGAGTCCTGCCATGTCACGAAGACAAGACCTGTTCCCTGGCTGGAGATTTGAGGCACATCGTATACGTCACCTGATCCGGCCGGACTAGTGTCGATGTGGATGTCCGAGGGCTGCCATGTTGCGCCATAATCGGAGGAGCGGTTGAAATAAACGTCCTGATTGCCGTTCCGCATTTCAAGCCAGGAAACATACACATTGCCATTCGAATCGCTGGAAATCCGGGGGAGCCCTGAGCTCGCCGCGCCCGAAGTATCCGTATCGAGGCGGATGTCCGAGGGCTGCCATGTGACTCCGTAGTTCGTAGAATAATTGAAATAGATGTCAGCCGACGAACCATTGCGCACGTCAGGCCACACGACGTAGACGTGGCCGCTCGAGTCGCAGGAAATGCGTGGATACCACGAGTAGGCTGCCCCTATCGCGTCCGTGTCGAGGCGGATGTCGGCGGATTGCCACGTCGCGCCAAAATTCATGGAATAATTGAAATAGATATCGGCCTGACCGTTTCTGGTGTCATACCACGTCACGTACACATGGCCGAGCGAATCACTCGAAATCTGTGGTTCGTGGGAGGAACCCACTCCGGCCGTATCCGTGTCGAGGCGGATGTCGGCGGATTGCCACGTCGCGCCGTAGTCATTCGAGTAATTGAAGTATATGTCGTTGTTGCCGCTCCGCCGATCAGCCCAAACTGCATAGACATGGCCTTGCGAGTCGCAGGAAATCTCGGGCATGATCGATACTGCCGCCCCCGGCGCATCCGCATCCAGCCGCCTGTCCGAAGGCTGCCACGTCGCTCCAAAATCCGTCGAGTAGTTGAAGTAAATATCCGGGTTTGCTCCGTTGCGTTTGTCTCTCCACACGACGTATACGTGGCCGGTTGCGTCATTGCAGACCTGAGGAAACTCCGACATGGCCGCTCCCGCCGCGCCCCTGTCAAGCCGGATGTCGCTTGGAGCCCACGTCGCTCCTGAGTCAGATGAATAGTTGAAGTAGATATCGCTTTGGATGTTCCGGGCGTCGCTCCAGACAACATATACGTGGCCAAGCGCGTCGCCGGAAATATCGACGTACTGCGACCTGGACGCGCCCGGCGCATTCGTATCGAGCCGGACATCATTCGGGAAGGTCACTCCCCAACTTGCGTCCGAATTCCCCTGGCCGGGATTCGCATCGACCGGGCAGTTGTCCTCATCAACGCAGAAACCGTCGCCGTCTATGTCATTGTCCGGGTCTGCCGGACAGTTATCACACGCATTGCCTATTCCGTCGCTGTCAGCGTCGGCCCAGCCTGGATTCGATATTGCGGGGCAGTTATCGCAATCGCTCCCGAGCGTGTCTCCATCCGGATCGGGGCTGAACAAATTAGGATTCGGGTCAACCATCCATTCATATCCGGGCGCAGGCGGATAATCCCAACAGCCGTCTCCGTCTCGATCATTGTCACACACGTCGCCCATCGCGTCGCCGTCTATATTTGATTGATTAGTGTTCGGTACATTGACACAGTTGTCACATGCGTCGCCGACCCCGTCGGCGTCCGTGTCAGTAAAGTAACCCGGCAGATTAGGACAATTATCGCAGTCGTTCCCTATCATGTCGCCATCGGGGTCAGCGCTGAAGATGTCGGGATTAGGGTCCATGATATTCCAGCACCCGTCGCCGTCACGGTCATCATCGCAGACATCGCCTAATCCGTCAGAATCGATATCCGCCTGTCCGGCATTTGCCACTGACGGGCAGTTGTCACACGCATCGCCGACTCCGTCGGCGTCCCCATCCTGCCACCACATGTTCGGAATGGCAGGGCAGTTGTCGCAGTCGTTCCCCCAAGTGTCTCCGTCGGTGTCCGGGCTGAAGGTGTCAGGATTGGGGTCGAAGATATTCCAGCACCCGTCGCCGTCACGGTCATCATCGCAGACATCGCCTAATCCGTCAGAATCAATGTCCGCTTGACCGGTGTTCGCCACGGAGGGGCAGTTATCGCACGCATCGCCGACTCCGTCGGAGTCTCCGTCTTGCCACCCTGGGTTCGGAATGGCAGGGCAGTTGTCGCAGTCGTCCCCAAGCATGTCGCCGTCGGTGTCCGGGCTGAGTGTGTTCGGATTGGGGTCAATCATATTCGGACAATTGTCCCCGTCACGGTCGCCATCACAGACATCGCCTGAGCCGTCGGAGTCCATGTCCGATTGGCCGGAATTCGCATCAAACGGACAATTGTCGACGTTGCCGCAGACCCCGTCTCCATCAATGTCATTATTCGGATCGTTCGGACACGCATCCACGTCGCCGCAGATGCCGTCTCCATCCGCGTCATTGTTGGCGTCGTTCGGACAGACATCGCAAGCGTCGCCGGCCGAGTCACCATCTGAGTTCTGTTGTCCGGCATTCGCAGTTGCGGGGCAATTATCGACATTACCGCAGACCCCATCTCCGTCCATGTCATTATTCGGATCGTTCGGGCAGATATCCACGTCGCCGCAAATGCCGTCCGAATCTATGTCATTATTGGCGTCGTTCGGACAGATATCGCAAGCGTCACCGTCCGAATCACCGTCTGTATTCTGCTGTCCGGCATTGGCGACAAACGGGCAGTTGTCGACGTTGCCGCAGAGACCGTCGCCGTCAATGTCATTGTCGGGGTCGAGCCAGCAAATGTCACAAATGTCGAATATCCTGTCACCGTCCGTATCAGGTGAGGATATGGTGGCTTCGGGAGTATTCCCATAGGCGCCCATGTTGATTCTGCCGCCGTTCGGCGACGGTTCGTTAAAGTAGTCAGATGTTGGATCTCCGGAATCAATCGCGGGAGAGCAAAGCTGGAGATGGCAATCTCCGGCTGCCGGATTCACAAACAGCGGATCACTGTTTATGTTGCCGGCGCCCCAATTGAGAGTGTCGCCGGGGTCAATTTGAATGGCGGCAGCGCCTCCTTCTATGATACTGTAAGAGACACTAACCGATGACGTATTGAGAATCGTGATCTCCGCGTCGGCAGGCGCTATGTTATCCCACAAGATGCAGTTGGTCAGGGTAGGCCCCGAAAGCGAAGAGGAACAAGTGCCGCCGCCGCTCGAGCCGGCCGAGTTGCCACTAAGTGTGCAGTTGCTGATTGCCGGGGATGATTGCTCGCTGCAGATTCCGCCGCCTGAACTGGAGGCGGCGTTGTTCCTGATGATGCAATTGGAGATCGTGGGCGAAGAGTTCTCGCAGAGTATTCCTCCGCCGGCGCCATTGGGCCAACTACCGGAGACGGAGCCGTTGATAATCGTGAAGCCGTCCACCAATGAAACAAATGTCTCGCCGCTGTTAAAGATAAAGCCTCTGCCGCTGCCTTCGCAGTCGATGATGCAATTTGTCGGCCCGTTAAGCGATTGCACCGTTATCGCCCTGCCGCCGAAACTAAGATTCTTGTTATTGGAACCGGTGTAGGCGCCGTCGTTGACAATGATCGTGTCGGTGTCGTAGGAATTGTTAATAGCAGTCTGAATATCACAGTATGGATTCAACAATGTCCCTGCGCCAGGACACACAGCATCGTCGTCAACATAGATGATGACGGGTGGACTCGTGCCGAATTTTGCGTATATCTCCGCGCCCGGAGTTGTTCCCAAATCAACGATATCCCAAACGGCAACGCCCGAGTTGGAGCCATCGTATTTGTCGCTCGAGGGTGTGGTATTTGAGCCGATTTCGTCCCCTTCATTGTACAGGTCATTATTGTCAACACTGGAGAATCCCGTCTCAATCTGCTCCAGTCCGTCTGCTTCCATTATTCTGAGAAGCTTATGACTTGTGTACGAGTTGTCGTATTTAAAGTTATTGCCGGCGGTGTTCAGAGTGGCATCGACGTGCCAGATGACGAGGCCGTCAGGCGAAAACCAAAAGGGATTGTCATTGTCGTCATTCCCTATGTTCTGCCTGTTCTCCACCATAAAGAACTCGCTGAAGATATTTCCCAGGCCAACTCCCGGCCAAATAAGGACAGCGTCCCCGGATGTCGCGGAATCATCCAGTGTGATGACTTGGCCTGCGGCGGAGACGACCGTCGGAGTGATCCACTCGAGCATCCACTTGCTGAAACAATTGTGGTCCCAATAGGCATTATCCATCATGTCAAAGTTGCCGACGCCGCCGTCGGGGCCAACATTTGGATCGTAATCGTAGTAGTCAGGCAGGCCGAGGGCATGTCCTGTTTCATGGATTGTGGTGCTTGGGTCTAAGGATTCCCATTGCCAGGAATACTTCTTAAGGGTCTTGCCATCGAGCATATAAGAGCTGTCGTTCCATGAGGTTTGATATGCCCACCAGAACGAAGCCCAAGCGCCACTCGGTCCGGTCCATATAACGATGAAGTAGTCTATGTCACCGTCGCCGTCGTTATCGTACTGGCTGAAATCGTGTGCGCCATCATAAGAATTCAAAGCCTCCCTTATCAGATTCTGTCGTCCGGCCGACGTCTGCGCGACTGAGCTACGGTTATACGCCGCGTGGTACCAACCGAGGGTAGCTCCACCACCCAAATCAAGGAGACCGTGTGAAGAGCGGTCATAGTAACTGGTCAGGCTTTCCCGAGGATAGTCAGCAGGTTCGCCATCTCCATAAAGCATATCGTCCACGACTGTTTCGGAGACGTGGTGGATATAGTCATCAAACTCGATGAGCAGCGCAAAGGTCTTTACCGTTCCGGTCGTCGGCATGCCCTGCCAGGCCGACGGTGGCGCCAGCATCCGGTCTAGTTCGGGCCCCTTGATCCCTCGCGATTCAAGAATCACCCGCATCAGTTTGTTTCTGGCTCTTTCCACAAGGCTTGGATCAACTTTGTGGTTGCCAATACTGTAAGCCATATCGAGATGTTCGGCGAATACGCCTTCTGCCTTGAGCTGCTCTACCTCCCCGGGCCGGGGAGGCTCTAAAGCAAGAACCTGTCCCGCGCTGAAGCAGGCGATGATGAGCGACAAGCAGAGCGCCAGATATGTTCTATTAAGCATCGTGGGCCGGATTCGCCTGAAGGTCATAATCAGTCCCCCCCTCGTTTGGTCTCTCTTCTGTGGTTTTGATACGGGTTTTACGGCTCTCTCTCTTATCTCTGAGTGAGTTTCCTGAGACGAATGCATATGGAAGGCGGCATTTTTGAAGACTCTCGAAATATTCGGCGTGTTGCCCAAATGGCAACAGCCGTTTGTCATTCTGAGCGAAGGGCCGCAGGCCCGAGCGAAGAATCTCTGTCTATAGGTCGCAAATTCGCAGGAAAACGAGAGATTCTTCGTCGCTTCGCTCCTCAGAATAACAATCCTGACAGCCCTATGAAGCGCAATTTCATTCGGGCAACACGCCGTATTCATTTGACCACTCCCTGTTTTTTGAGACAGACGAAGGGATTAAGAAAGGAACGCGCTTCTTGCTCAGGAAAGCTTGATTGAAAGAAAGGAGTAAAGGAATTGTTCTTCGCAAAGTCCCGCCTCGCAACCCTATAGGTCACCTTTGCGTCTTGTGCCAGTGAGCGGGATTTTATCATCGAATCCATATTCTGTCAAGCGTTTTTACCGCGGATTCTGCGTCTTTGGCGGCGGGCTTTGCAGTGGGGTCTTGCCGGGGCTCTGAATCTGGGGGAAAATCGGGGACACGATGTCCCGCCTTTGGAGGGATGTCCCCGATTTTTCCGCTCGCGGCTGTGTCACGTTGAGAAATCTTGAACTGGAGTGGAGCCTTGAATTTGCCCGGTGGTTTTGCTAAGATTAGATGGTATTTTATGAGAGATGTTCCCGTTTGTATGGAGTGAATACAACCAATGATATTCAAGCTTCTTGGCAAGATTTTCGGCACGAAGCACGAGAGAGATATCAAGAAACTTCTGCCGATAGTCGATGATATCAAGTCGCACGAAGCCGAAATGGCCGCCCTTTCCGACAAGGAATTGAGGGCCAAGACGGCCGAGTTCAAACGCCGTCTGTCCCAGGGTGAGGCTCTCGACGATATCCTGCCCCAGGCCTTCGCAGTCGTGAAGGAAGCTTGCCGCAGGCTTTACGGCAAGACGTGGTTCGTCCGCGGCCATGAGATTACGTGGGATATGGTGCACTTCGACTGCCAGCTCATCGGCGGAATCGTGCTCCATCAGGGTAAGATCGCCGAAATGGCGACCGGCGAAGGCAAAACGCTCGTCGCCACTCTTCCGATATATCTCAATGCGCTCGCAGGCGAAGGCGTACATCTCATTACCGTCAATGATTATCTGGCCAGCCGCGACTGTGAGTGGATGGGCCCCATTTACGAGTTCCTCGGGCTCGGCGCGGGCTGTGTCCAGCAACGGATGGACTCGGGCGAACGACAGATTCACTACCAGGCAGACGTCACTTACGGCACCAACAGCGAGTTCGGATTCGACTATCTTCGCGACAACATGTGCGTCAGGAAAGAACACCAGGTGCAGCGCGGCCATCATTACGCGATCGTGGACGAGGTTGACAGCGTGCTAATCGATGAAGCCCGCACCCCTCTGATTATCTCAGGCCCCGTCGAGCAGTCAAACGAGCAGTACGAGGAGCTGTCTCCGCATGTCGACAAACTGTTCCGGCAGCAGCAGCGGCTGGTGAACCGGCTCATGGATGAGGCCGAGAAACTGCTTGAGAGCGAGAATCCGGACGATGTATACGAAGCCGGCAGGAAGCTGCTTACCGTCAAGAAGGGCTCACCGAAGGAAAAGCGATTCCTGCAATTAATGGAGAATCCCAAGCTTCAGAAGCTTATCCATCGCGCAGAGCTCGACATGATGGGTGACAAACTCATGGGTGGTACGGAAGAGTCAGCCATGATGAAGCTGGTGTCGGAGCTTTATTTCACCATTGACGAGAAATCCAATGTGGCCGACCTCACCGAAAAGGGGCGGCGCACGATTTCGTCCGGCAACCTCAACATGTTCATCGTCCCCGAAATCGAGGATGAAGAGCGGCAAATTGACACCGAAATTGAGAAGCTGAAGTCAGACGACTCCATGGATTATCAGGCAAAGTCAATTCGCGAGCAAGAGCTCGAGGCCGCGCGTTGGCAACTCTATGACCGCCTGAATTCGGTGAACCAGCGGATACACGCGACGTCGCAACTCTTAAAGGCATACTCGCTCTTCGAGCGCGACGTTGACTACATTGTCTCGACGGATAACAAAGTCGTGATAGTGGACGAGTTCACGGGCAGGCTTATGCCGAGTCGCCGCTACAGCGACGGTCTGCATCAGGCGCTCGAGGCGAAAGAGCGCGTGAAAGTCGGCGAGGCGAACCAGACCCTTGCGACTATTACTCTCCAGAATTACTACAAGATGCACAAGAAACTGGCGGGCATGACCGGCACAGCCGACACCGAGGCCCAGGAATTTCACGATATCTACAAGCTCGACGTGGTCGTCATACCCACGAACCGCTCTCTTGTCCGGTATAATTACACCGACGTAGTGTACAAGACGGAGCGCGAGAAGTTCAAGGCAGTCATCAACGAGATAAGGGAGATGCACAAGCTCGGCAGGCCCGCGCTCGTTGGAACGATTTCGGTTGAGAAATCCGAAGTCCTCGGCAAAATGCTGCGCGCCGAGCAGATACCGCACCATATCCTCAATGCGAAATACCACGAGAAAGAAGCCGAGATCGTGGCAAGGGCCGGCCAGAGAGGCGCCGCCACGATTGCGACCAACATGGCCGGCCGGGGCACGGACATCAAGCTCGGTGAGGGAGTCGCGGAGTTGGGCGGCCTGCACATCATCGGCACGGAGCGTCACGAGAGCCGGCGCATAGATAACCAGCTTCGCGGCCGCGCCGGCAGGCAGGGCGACCCGGGCTCGTCGAGATTCTACATCTCGCTCGAAGATGACCTTATGCGCCTGTTCGGGTCCGATCGCATTATGAAAATCATGGATCGACTCGGCATCGAAGAGGACCAGCCTATCGAGCACGCGCTCGTGACAAGATCGATCGAGACGGCGCAGAAGCGCGTCGAGGCGCATAACCTGGAAATCCGCAAGCACCTCCTTAAGTATGACGACGTCATAAACAAACAGCGCGAGATCATTTACGCTGAAAGGCAAACGGCTCTCGACCAGGAAAACCTGAAGGAGCATATCCTCGAAATGGTCGATGACGTCCTCGACGAGGCGCTCGCCGAGTTTGTGCCCGAAAACACGTTTCCCGACGAGTGGAATCTGCGCGGTTTGACCGACTGGATTCGCAGGCGTTTCGGGCTGCACATTCGGTTCGACAATATCAACATGGAGACCATACAGGACGAGGGAATATTCGAGCAACTTCAGCAATTCGTGCGCGCAGCGTACGACGAGAAGGAGAAACGACTCGGCAACGATACGATGCGCGAAATAGAGCGAGTCGCCGTCCTGAGAGCATTCGATTCCAGGTGGAAAGAGCATCTCTATGCGATGGACTTGCTGAAAGAGGGCATCGGGCTCAGGGGTTACGGCGGAAAGGACCCCCTGGTCGAATACAAGCAGGAAGCATACAACCTGTTCAGCGAAATGACCGCGGACGTCAAACGTGAGGTCGCCGAGTTCATATTCAGAGTGCAGGTGGCGCAGCCCGAGCGGATGGAAGAGCGCGAGCACGCGCCGACCCCCGCCCTGCTAACGTCGCACAATTCCTCCGCAGGTTCATTCAGGGAACCGGAGCAGGCCGCTGCCGATTCCTCAGGCGAATCGAAACAGGCGGCGAAAGTCCCCATCCGCGTTGGCCAGAAAATTGGCCGCAATGAGCCTTGCCCGTGCGGCAGCGGCAAGAAATTCAAGAAATGCTGCGGCGCATAAATCAAGGTGAAAGACAAAAGGAACAAGGCGAAAGGGAAAGAAAGGTTAGGGCGGGGTTCAGTGTGCAGGAAACCCTTAATTCGGGGACACCTTGCGGTAAGGTGTCCCCGAATTAAGGGTGACGGTCGCCGCTTTCTTATTGCTCAGAATGACGAAGACGTTTGGAATTCTGGAAATGTCCTGAATAGTTTGCGTCCCCAAAGGTTGTCATTTGTCTCTCATTAAGTCCAAAAGAAAAAGAATAATTCTCGTTGCGCTCATTGCAGTCTTCTGGCTCGCGATGAACGCGCAACTCGTGCGTAGAGAACTTCTGCTGCCACGCCTGCCGTCAGGCTCGACCAGCATTGCCGCCTCCCTCACTCCCGAGATTTCTTACAAAGAACAATGGATGGGGATCTACTATGAAGGGCAGAAAGTCGGCTACTCGGGCACGATGGTCAACCGGCTGAGCGGGGAAGGCGCCCCCGGCTATAACATCATGAACCGCACTTACATGACGGTCAATTTCCTCGACAACCCCCTTAAAGTGCAATTCGACGGGCGACTGCGCACCGATGCCGATTTCAGGATGCGCAATTTCAGTTGTCTGCTCAAGTCGGCGGGGCATGAGATTCAACTCGACGGCGAGCTCAAGGGCGACATGCTCTCTTTCAGCGTGGTCACCGGCAACAAGGTCTTCCGCAAGAAGGCCAAGGTCGACAAGGATGTGAACATGTCCAACAGCCTCACGCCCCTCCTTTTTCTCCCCGATCTGAAGCCGGGCGTGACCTATACCGTGGACATCCTTGATCCCCTCTCGCTTGCCACTAACAAAGCAAAAATCACGGCCACCGGCATGGAAAAATACGAATACGAGGGGGCGCACGTGGACGTTTATGTCGTCGAGACGGAGTACCAGGGGATTTCATTTACCGCGTGGGTGACCGAGGGCGGAGAAGTGCTGAAAGAGACTACGCCGCTCGGCTGGACTCTCATCAAGGAAGACCGTCGCGTCGCGATGGAGTTTCCGGTCGAGAATCCGACGCCGGCGCGTGATATTGCCAGGCTCGTGGCGGTTCCATCCGATGTTCGTATCGTTGAGCCTGAGCAGGTGAGGAAAATGGACGTCAACGTATCCGGCATCGACCTTGGCCACTTCATGCTCGAGGGGGCAGGTCAGCGCCTGATCGATCCGCAAAAGGGGCTGGTCCGCATCGAGAGGGAACGGCCGGCCGAAGCGCCATCGACTCCGATAACCGACGGCTCGCTCGCCGAATTCCTCAGGCCGACCATGCTTATTCAGTCCGACGACGAGGCGATCAAGAAACTGGCGCGGCAGATTGCGGATGGCGAGAATAACAGCCTCGTTGTGGCCGACAGAATCAATCAATGGGTTTTCGACAACGTCCGCAAGAAAGTGACCTTATCGCTTCCCTCCGCAGTGGAAGTCCTCGAGACGCGTGAAGGCGATTGCAATGAGCATACGCAACTGTTTGTCGCTCTCGCAAGGGCTGCCGGCATTCCTGCGAAAGCCGCCACCGGCCTCGTGTACCACAAAGGGAGTTTCTACTATCATGCATGGCCGGAGGTATACGTCGGCAAGTGGCTTGCGATGGACCCGACCTTCGGGCAGACGCTCGCCGACGCGACCCACATAAAGCTTCTCGAAGGCGAACTCGACCAGCAGACAAAACTTGTGCAGGCCATTGGGAAGCTGAAGCTTAGCATCCAATCGTTCTCATATGCGCCGCCGGCTGCAAAGGGGAAAGCGCTATGAGCACGCTCGCCCCGTATGGGCTCAACAAGCTTATGCTGATTCGAAACAATATCCGGTCGGTCCGCAAGGAATCGAAACTCAAGCTTGTCGTTGTCTCAACATGGTTGACCATCTTCCTGTCGGTCGGCTGTTGGTTCTTCTTGTTTGCATTCAATTTTCTGTACAATTTCCCTGTGGGCGATCTCCTGGCGATTCGCGTGCTCGCCCTTTTTTTCCTCACCCTTTTCGCAATGTTGATGTTCAGCAATATCCTTGTCGCTTTCTCGACCATGTACAAATCATCCGAGACTGATTTCCTCTTTTCGCTGCCGATGGAAGATAAGGAGATTTTCCTATGCCGTTTTGCCGAGACGCTCGCTTATAGCTCGTGGGCGTTCATTTTCCTGGGTATCCCGCTCATGGTAAGCTACGGCGTCGTGTTCCGCGTGAAATGGTATTTCTATCCGGCGCTGCCGCTATTTTTCCTGCCGTTTGTCGTTATTGCCGGAATGCTTGGCGCGCTGCTCATAATGGTCATGGTTCGCCTGTTCCCGAAGATGAATCTGAAGGTTGTTGCAGGCCTGATAGGCGCGCTGGGATTCGGATTCGCTTACTTTCTGTTTCGCTCGTTCAAAGTCGCGCGGATCAGTCAACTGGACGCGCTCGACCGGATACTCTCGGCGCTCAAGACGACACAGTCCCCCTTCTTTCCGAGCCATTGGGTCAATGAGGGCCTCCTGGCGGCGGGCGCAGGCGACCTGCGCGAATCCGCTTTTTATCTCGGCCTCCTGCTCAGCAACGCCCTCATGATCACAATGGTTTCATTGTGGCTGGCCGGATTCCTATACCACAAAGGATGGACGGGTTTGAGAGGTTTCAGCCTGACCCACTACTACCCGGCGGGAAAAGGCCCCTTGAACAGGATCGAGGCGATCCTCGGTTCATTGAGGACACCGACTCGCGCGCTCGTCATGAAAGACCTGCGGATGTTCTGGCGAGATCCGTCTCAGTGGGCGCAGTTTACCCTCTTCTTCGGGCTCCTCATAGTATACGTAAGCAATCTCTATAACTACGAGAAATACATAGGACCGGAGTGGCAGACGCGTATCGCGTTTCTCAACCTCGGGGCGGCGGCGCTCGTGCTCTCCGTCTTGACCACCCGGTTCGTTTTCCCTTTGTTCAGTCTGGAGGGCAAGCGGTTCTGGATTGTCGGCCTTGCGCCCGTCAGGCGGAGCCGACTCCTGATCCAGAAGTTCTTCTTGAGCATTGCCACAACCCTCATTTTCACCGAAGCGCTCATGATAGTGTCGAGCATAGCCCTGAATCTCAGCAAGACCGTCACACTCGTCTGTTGCGCCACCATGTTTTTGATGAATTTCTCGATGGCCGGGCTCGCAGTCGGCCTCGGATCGATGTACCCGAATTTCAAAGATGACAATCCTGCCCGTATTGTGTCCGGTCTCGGCGGCACGTTAAATTTTATCCTCAGCATGCTTTACGTCGCTGCAATCGTGCTGCTCGAGGGAATAGTCTTTTGGGAGTATACCGAAAGGGCTAAGACGGGCTGGTTGGTGGCCTTCCTCAGAATGGATTTTCATACCGCCATACTGTTTGCCTTTGCGCTGGTTCTCGCGATCAGCGTCTTTACAACAGTTGTCCCGATGTACCTCGGCATCAAGAACGTCAATAGACTTGAATTCTAGCCCGACCGATTCCGCAGATCAGCTTCTATCCTTCCCGCCTATCCTTATCTCGCGCTCGCGCTGCTTATAGAGAGGATCGTCAAATCTGATGGAATCGGGATCGATCAGCCAGCGGAATTCGCCGCGGGCAGCGGCTTCATCGAGCGCCTCCCGGTAGTGCATATAGTTCGCGGGCGCCATCGCCACAAGCATGTCCCAGTCGCCCTCGATCGCGAGAGTGGGGCAAACCTTTGCGCAGTTCCAGCAATAGACGCACGGTTGCTGTATGCGCGGCGGTTCGGACTCGACGTCGATGCCCTTGACCGGACAATTATCCTCGCACTCGTGACACTTGATGCATTTCTGCATGTCGATGCGCAGCTTGGGCATCGTTTGTTGCAGGAACTCTGGATTCAGCATTTGCGAAGACCGGACCCACGCCTCCGGCACGGATTTCGGAGCGGGTATCAGGCTCTTGTCGCCCTCAGCAATGCGCTGGCTGCGAGCCGCTATTTTTCTTCCGAATGCGCGCGCCTCTTTCAAATCGAGGGCATCGGGATGTCCGGTTGTCAAAGTCGGATAGGGATAGAATGGCAGCGTGCCATCCGCATAGCTGTCGTGGTAGCCGATCACGAGGACGCCTTTCTTCTGTAACCGATCGGCCATCGAGGGGAACGTGTTGCCGATGACCGAGCCATGCGTGCAGAAGACAAACCAGTGCCGCCCATTCAACTGCGGCAAATCCTCTATGAAATTGCGAACATTGAACGGTTCCTGATAGTAGAATACGGGGCAGCCTAACCCGACGAGGTCGTAATCGGCCAGCGAGTTCTTGTCCACTTCATCAAGTTTCTTCATGTCGCATTGGCCTGTCACTTCAACAATGCCGTTCCTGATTTGTTCGGCTATTCTGCGAGTGTTGCCCGTCTGCGAGAAACATATAATCAGCGTTTTCACGTTTTCGGCTCCTCCGTATGGATGCGATGGCGGAAGTGTATCATAAACCGCCATGTCCATTCAATAGCGCGCAGATGGAAATCACAAAGCTGCAATGAATTGCTCCCTTGCAGACACGAATGTAGAAGACCGGGGACACGATGTCGCATCGTGTCCCCCTGTCTTCAGAGTCGCCTTGCAGGGGCGCGATTCATCGCGCCCGATGTATGCCGGCCGGCTGCGGCGGCGCCGGGCTGCGGATTCCCGATTCTTTTGCTCTTACGTTGACAACAGGAGTATGTCATAGTATCGTAATTGCAGTTTCGTTGGGTGACGATCGAATGGGTGGTTATGGCTGATTCTGCGCAGGAAGGAACTGGCTATGAGCGGAAAAGAAGAAGTCATGGCGGTTTTGCAGAAGTCCCGCGCCTTCTGGGAAGCGCGAGTACTCATGACGGCGGCGGAACTCAACATTTTCTCTTTGCTTGAGGACAGCGCGAAGACGGCATCTGAGGTGTCCAAGGAGCTATCGTCCGACATCAGGGGAACCGAAGCTCTTCTGAACGCGGTGGCGGGTATGGGACTGCTTGTCAAGAAGGCTGACGCCTTCAAGGTGAAGCCTTCCCTGAAGAAGTATCTTTCAAGCTCGTCGCCCGAAACAGTTGTTCCTATGATAGAACACATGGGGCATATGTGGGAGAACTGGGGGCGTCTGACACAAATCGTGCTCAAGGGCAAGCCTGAGGAAAAACGAGAGAGAGACGAGAAAAGCCTCAAGGCGTTCATCGGCGCGATGCATGCGATAGGGCAGGGAAAGGCTGCAGCGGTCGCCTCGAAGCTTGACCTCGGGAAGCACGTAAACATGATCGACGTGGGTGGCGGCTCGGGGGTTTACACGATCGCGTTTCTGAAAGCGGCGCCCAAACTGCGGGCCACGATTTTCGATCTTCCACCGGTAACCGAGATCGCTCGGCAGAAGATAGCCGAGCAAAAGCTGCTTGATCGCGTGACGTTCGCAAAAGGGGATTTCTACAAAGACTCCTTGCCGGGCGGGCACGACCTCGCTCTGCTCTCGGCGATTATCCACATGAATAGCCCGAGCCAGAATGTTGACCTGTACCGGAAGATTGGGGACGCGCTCGTGCCCGGCGGGACGCTCGTGATTCGTGATCACGTCATGAGTGAAGACCTCACGAAGCCGCTGGACGGAGCTCTTTTCGCCATCAACATGCTGGTGGCCACTCCCGGCGGCAAATCGTACTCATTCGACGAGATCAAGAAAGGTCTCGAACAAGCCGGCTTCGTGCGCGTTAAGCTCATTCGCGGAACCGAAATGGACAGCCTCGTCACCGCTCAGAAGCCAAAATAGGACCAGAATAGTTCTTCACCGCAAAGGGTCACAGACCCGAGGCGCAAAGAAAAAAAAGAGGATGCAAACCACGGGGATCACGGGGAATCACGGGGAAAGGAACAGCCCGACAAATGAAGAATTCCCCCTCCGCGACTCCCTGTGCTCGCCGTGATAATATATACTTGAAATTCATTTCGTTCTCAAAGCCCGTTCAAGAGAGGTTCGGTCTCACAATATATTCAGGAAGAGGCCGTGTTTTGTAGAGATTAGCGGGATTCCTCTTGAGTATCTTGGACAAAAGTGGCGGGACATCGGAGAGATGATTTATGCTTGATTTTGCCGCTTCACTCATTTATAGTGGGTGTGTGGACCTAACGAATCTGACTGTTCTCCGATAGTTGACATGTATACATTGATTTATGAGCCACCTCCCATGAAATCCAACTCCGGGCAACTGAGCTTGCCGCTTTCGAATTCTGATCCTGTCGAACAACTTGAGGACACGTCCCAGAGAAGGGACAAACGAATCAACAAATTGGAACCGAAAGACCGTGCCTTTCATGACTGGTATCGCTTCGTGCTCTCTTTTCCTCCGCATTTGGTGCGCAAGTATCTTGACGACTTTGGCCTGAAAAGCAACCACGTTGTCCTGGATCCTTTCTGTGGGACGGGGACAACTCTTGTCGAGGCCAAACTAAGCGGAATCCGGACCATTGGTCTTGAGGCGAACCCCTTCGCGCATTTTGCCAGTTCCGTCAAAGTGGACTGGGAAATCGATTCCGACTTGCTTCGGGAGCGAGCGCGTGACATCGCAGACTCTGTCGTAAAATCGCTTCTGTCGCAGGGCATCGATGATGATCGGTCTTTTGATGATTCTCATGCCGATTTCTCGCTGAAGACGCTTGACGCCGAGGCTGAGAAGCTTTTGATAACGAACTCCATCAGTCCCCTTCCTCTACACAAGACGCTTGTTCTTCTGGAACACCTAAAGAATCATCAGAATGAACGATACTATCGGCATGCGCTGCTGGCCTTGGCAAATGCGCTCGTCTTTAAGATCAGCAACTTGAACTTTGGGCCGGAGGTGGGAGTCGGAAAACAGAAGAAGGATGTCCCTGTAGTCGCTTGCTGGCTGTCCGAAGTAAATAAAATCGCTAATGATTTGCGCCGTGTCGCTGGAAAACAGTACCTCGATTGCCGGGTTTTCCTGTCAGATGCGCGCGAGATCAGCCACGTCATACCGGCCGACTCTGTTGACGCCGTCATAACTTCTCCTCCTTACCCGAATGAGAAGGACTACACGCGAACGACAAGACTTGAGTCAGTGCTACTCGGATTCATCAAGAATAAGGTCGACTTGAGGAGGCTGAAGAAGAGACTTGTGCGTTCAAACACACGCGGTGTTTACAAGGAAGACAATGATCACACGTGGGTGGCCGCGCACTCAAGAATCGAGCAAATCGCCGAATCGATAGAGGAGCGCAGAATAGAACTCGGCAAGAACTCAGGATTCGAGAGACTTTATCCGAAAGTGACCAGGCTGTATTTTGGAGGAATGGCGCGTCATCTGGCTGAACTACGCGATGTCCTGCGTCCCGGCGCAAGGCTGGCTTATGTCGTCGGCGACCAGGCTTCTTACCTCAGAGTCTTGATCCTGACGGGGGAACTATTGGTGGAGATAGCCGAAGCATTGGGCTACGAGTTCATTCGAACAGACCTTTTTCGATCTAGATTCGCCACAGCCACAAAGGAAGAGTTGCGCGAAGAAGTAGTCATCTTGCGCTGGACAGGAAAGAAGAAGTAACCATATGGCGACCTCGAAGAACCGGTACTCTCGAATCATAGAAGCAATCTTCAACAAGTACTATCAAAAAGGGGCAACCGAAATCTCCTTTAAAAGACCGGATATAACTCGAGCCGCTGAGGAGTTGGAGATTAGACTTCCCAAGAATTTGGGAGACGTTCTTCACTCGTTCAGATACAGGGCCGACTTGCCCAACAGTATAGTCAAGAAAGCTCCGGAAGGATATGAGTGGATCATTCGTCCTGCAGGTCGCGCCCAGTATAAACTTGTCCTTGTTCCCAAAGTAGCCATCGGTCCTTCAGGAATGCTGGCGGAAACGAAAATCCCGGATGCCACGCCGGGAGTCATCGCCCGCTACTCACTGACAGATGAGCAGGCGCTCTTGGCGAAGCTGCGCTACAATCGACTAATCGATATCTTCACCGGCCTCGCTTGCTATTCGTTTCAGAGTCATTTGAGGACAAGCGTGCCCGATATTGGCCAAGTCGAAACCGATGAAATCTACATTGGCATCGATAAGCGGGGTGCTCATTTTATCTTGCCGGTCCAAGCCAAGGGCAAAGCAGATAAGATAGGGATCGTTCAGATAGAGCAGGATTTTGCCCTTTGTGCGCGAAATTTTTCGGGATTGGTTTGTCGATCAATTGCCGCACAGCTTATGGAAAACCAACTTATTGCTCTGTTCGAACTTAAACAGAACGTCAAGGAAGGCATTCGAATCTCCGCCGAGAGACATTACAGGCTCGTGAATCCAGAAGATTTGTCTGCGGAGGAACTGGAAACGTACCGCAATCGTCCCATCTGACTACAGAACTTCCGAACCTACCGTGGCCCCTATATTTTCACCTCGCGGTCTTTCCAATAAGGCGCTTTGATGATTTTCTTGAGAATCTTGCCGGTGTCGGTTTTCGGAAGCTCGGAGACGAAGTCAACCGAGCGGGGAATCTTGTAGCCGGCGAGATGCTGGCGGCAGTAATTTATGAGGTCCTCGGCGGTTGCTGTCTCTCCCTCTTTCAGAACGAGCACGGCCTTGACCGATTCGCCCCATTCGTCATCCGGAACTCCAATGACAGCGGCCTCGAGAATCTTGGGATGCCTGTAGAGGACGGCCTCGATTTCGGCAGGATAGATGTTTTCGCCGCCGCTTATGATCATGTCGAACTTGCGGTCGACAAGATAGTAGAACCCGTCCGCATCCATGCGCGCCATGTCGCCGCTGTAGAACCACCCGCCTTTGAATGATTTCTTTGTCGATTTGTCGTCTTTGTAATACTCGGTGACTTTTCCGAGGATTGCGCCTTCTCGCGGGCGCGAGATGAACTGGCCGACTTGCCCCTGCGGGACCTCGTTGCCGTCGTCGTCTACGAGTTTGATCTCGACCGTCGGGAGCGCCATGCCGACGGAGCCCGGCCGGTTGAGTTGTTCCTCCGGCGGCAGATACGTGACCACGCCGGCCTCGGTCCCACCGTAGATTTCGTGCAGACCCGCTTTCGGGAAGTTCGCGACTATCCATTGTTTGGTCGGGAACGGAAGCGGCGCTGACGATTGCAGCAGGCTCCTCATGGATGAAACATCATATTTCTTAAGAACATCGGGAGGCAGGTTCTTCAATCGGCTGTACATGGTAGGCACCATCGACGAGAACGTCGTTCTATATTTCTCTATTAGCCTCAACGCTTCTTCGGGGCGGAACCGTTCCATCACGACCACTGTCTGGCCGGCGTAGTGGCTCACACTCGATGTATTGATTGCGTTCATATGGAACAGGGGCATGGTGAGCAGTTGAACATCATCGTCGCCCAGCCGAATCAAACCAAACAGAGAGAGCACCTTTATTTCCCAGTCGCCGTAAGGAGTGACGGCGCCCTTCGGGAATCCGGTAGTGCCTGATGTGTATCCTATAAAGAAAGGATCCCCCGGCTGATTCTCTGCGCCCGGCTCGGAATCAGAGGCTTTGGCGAGAATTTCCTCGTATTTATGCATGTTAGCGGGCGCATTCTCGCCTACGCACATGTAGCGACCGGCTGAAACATTGGGAAGCTCTTTCATGATCGGCGTGAGTTTTTCGAGAAACTCTTCGTCAACCACAACCGCCGATGCGTCCGAGTTGTTTATGACATATTTCATTTCCTCTGGCGCGAACCGCCAGTTCACCGGCACAAGCGTAATTCCGGCCTTGACACATCCATAGATGATTTCGAGAAACTCTGTTCGGTTCTTGAGAATGACCGCCACCCTCTCCCCTCTCTTGAGCCCCAGCGAGGCTATCGCGTTGCCGAAACGGGCAGAGCGGTTGTTAATCTCGGCGTATGTGGTTATCTTGTCGTTGAATATGACTGCTGGCTTTTCGGGAAACTGCTCCGCATTCTGCTTTAGTTTGGCTCCAAAGTCCATGAC
>JACRIR010000217.1 GCA_016215705.1 Candidatus Poribacteria bacterium
ATGACGTACTCGGAGATTTGCGCGGCGTGAATACCCCTGGCGTTGGTTACTACGCATTCTTTGCGAAGTCCCGGATTCGGCAGAATACTGTCAACTCCGGCCCCCACGCTCATGATCCAACTGATGCGAGGCGACTGCGCGAGCAGTTCCTTTGGCGGCCTGAAGCATAGCAGGACTTCGATTTCGTCAGCATGCTTCTCAAACTCTTCCTTGCCCCAGATGGTTACTATTTCCGAATCAGGAAATCGCTTGCGAATGTGGTCCGCCAACGCATTTGCAAACGGGCTGTAGATATGGATTTTTGTTTTCTCTCTTGTCCCCGACGGCATCGCCTTTTCCTTTGTAGAGATATTAAGGATTACCGTTTCACCCCGCATACATTAACATATTTTGGAGGCCAATGGAAGGCGGGGAGTCAACCGATTTTGGATTGCGAATTGAAGCCACGCGAGGCGACAAAGAGCCCGGGTTCGCTCTCTCAAAGGAATGACATGCAACTCAGAACCTCACGTCGCAGCCGGGCACTGGGTCGTTCTCTCGGCGAGGTCCAGCATTTTGCGCGGGATGCGGTCGAGAGGAAGGACATGGTCGGCGGCGCCGAGTGCAATGGCTTCCTTCGGCATGCCGAAGACGACACAACTGGCCTCATCCTGGGCGATTGTGTCGGCGCCGGCGGTTTTCATTTCTTGAAGGCCGGCGGCGCCGTCATCGCCCATGCCGGTCATGATGACACCGACTGCATTGCTTCCCGCATATCGGGCGACCGACTTGAAGAGCACGTCGACGGAAGGACGATGTCGCGAGACGAGCGGTCCGTTCTTCACCTGCGCATAATACATGGCGCCGGAACGGCGGAGGAGCATGTGGTAGTTGCCGGGCGCGATGAGAGCTTTGCCGGGAGCGACAGTGTCGCCGTCCTCGGCCTCTTTCACTTCTATGGCGCAGAACTGGTTGAGGCGTTCGGCAAAAGAGCGCGTGAAGTGTTCGGGCATATGCTGGACGATGACGATGCCGGGAGCGCCCGCGGGCATCGCAGTGAGCACCTGCTGGAGCGCCTGCGTTCCGCCGGTGGATGCGCCGATGGCCACGACCTTGTTGGTCGTGAGAGTCATCGACAATCGCTCGGCAGGTTTTGACGACTCATCGGCCCTGGCGCTCAGCGCCTGCACGTTGGCGCGAGCAGCCGCCTTTATTTTTTCGATGAGTTCGCGCGACATGTCGCCCACCGTATATGCGGCGCCGGGCTTGCACATTACGTCGACCGCGCCTGATTGAAGGGCTTCCATTGCCAGCTCACCGCCCTTCGGCGTGAGCGAGGACACAACAATAACCGGCAACGGATTATACCGCATGAGCTTGCCGAGAAACGTGATGCCGTCCATCCGCGGCATTTCAACGTCGAGAGTCAGGACGTCGGGTTTGAGTTTCACGATTTTGTCGCGGGCGATATAAGGGTCGGGCGCAGTTCCCACAACTTCAATCGCGGGGTCGCGCGACAGTTCGCGCACGAATATCTCGCGAACGACTGCGGAGTCATCGACTATCAGAACGCGGGTTTTCATTTTTGCTCGTTCTCCCTGATAAGTGTCTCGGGTTCAAAGTCCGGGCTTCAATGTCCGGAATTACATGTCCTAGCGCTCAAGTTTGCTTAGCTCTTCCCAGGAAAACCTGAGCAAAACAGGGTGGTCGTCAACCAGGAAACAGGCAGTGTCTTCCTCGTTGAGCATCCGCACACGGTTCGCTTCGTCCAGCGCTTCGAGCGTAGGCGCCGACAATTCGAAGACGGGTTCCTCTCCGGCCACGGCGGTGAGAACGTGTCCGCAAATGACGTTGAGCATCTCCTTGATTGCGTCGCTCGAGCGGGTTTCTACAAGCTCGTCGCCGGGTTCCATGCCGAGGACGTTTGCGGCCACTTCGACACTCATTGCGCGGGGAACAGCAAGCGTCAGCTTGCCGGTCATCGGGCCTGAGAACGTCATCGCGGCCTGCACATAATCGGCGCCGGTCCCGGGAAAATCCTCTTTGGGAATCGACTCGCCGAACATATAAGCCAGCTTTTCAAGGACATCGCAGAACACTTCACTCACAATATCTTTGCTCTCAGTTTCCATTCTGCACCCCCATGATGTTATGCACGACTTCCCGGATCAGTTCCGGTGTGAAAGGCTTTCGGATGTATGCGCGCACACCCTTGTCTTTAAGCTGGTCTATACGTGTCGCGCTCCCTTCCGTTGAAACGATAACCACAGGAACGGTTTTGAGAAGACCGTCCTGACACATTTTCTCGACCATTTCGACGCCGGTCATGACCGGCATATTGATGTCGGCGAACACGAGGTCGATCCAGTGGCCGTCAAGGATATCGAGGGCTTCCTTTCCGTTCGCGGCATGATGGAGCTCGTTTATCGGGACCTCCGCGAGTTGAAGCGCCTTCGAGATCACTGCTCGCACGGTCGCTGAATCATCGACCAGAAGAATGTTGAACGCCACGTGAGTCACCCCCTAATAGATGGTTTACAGTTTCTGGTTTCTCGTCTTCGGTTGAATTCTCAAGCCTACGCCCAAAAGTCGAAAGTCCAAAGTTGAACGCTCAAGCCCGTCATCGAATGATTCCTCCAGATGAGTCAGCCGCGTTGCCGTTCCGGGAATCATAGCTCTGCTTCTCCGTTTCGAGTCTTGACTACGGTCTTGCCGTCCGCCATATGGAGAAACATCGTCCGCGGAAGCGATCCCCCAACGTCTTCTCCCGAAATCAAGATATTATTCTTCCATAGGATTTTCCGGAGCACGGCATAGTTGCGTTCTCCGATTTTGAAGAGACCCTTTTCGTCGAGCAGTTCGCCGCATCCGGCGGCTTTGGCTACCAGGTTTCGTCTTTCGGCGCCGAGATCGAACACGGCCTGCAGCAGGGCCACTATACCCGTGTCGGTGAACATCGAGGGATTCGCCTGCGCTTTCGCGGGATCGATCTTTGAGAGCGGCAGCATGCAGTGAATCATCCCGCCCACGCGCGCAATGGGATCGTAAAGCGACAACCCGATACACGAGCCGAGGGAATACGTGACCAGGACGTCCCGTTCATGCTTCGAGACCTTCATCTCGGCTATTCCGACTGTGTGGTTCATGTTTTGTGCTCCTAAGAAAAAGCGGTCGAATGAATTCGCATCTACGCAACTAGTGTAGTGTCTCAGAAATAACTTGAAGCGCTGCGAAGGGGGCCGTCCCAGATTTACGGGCGCTTTGCGCCGTAGAATCGGGACTGTCCCCGAAGATCAAATGTAAAGAAGCGTTAGAGACACTACACCAGCTTGGCTGGGAGACAGACTTTAAACGTCGAGCCTGCTCCTGGTTCGCTCTGGACGTGGACGAAGCCGTCGTGTTGCCGGACCAATTGCCGGACCACCGACAGACCAAGCCCAGTGCCTTTTCCTTCCTCCTTTGTCGTGAAGAATGGCTCGAATATCCTTTGGAGCGTGTTTTCGTCCATTCCGACGCCGGTATCCGTGACGGACAATAGAACGTGCGGCCTCGGCTCCGCGCCTTCCCCCGATTTGACGTATTCAGTCGTAACGGCGGTCTCAATGGTAAGTCTTCCGCCGGCGGACATCGCGTCGCGAGCGTTGACCAGAAGATTGAGGATTATTTGTTGGAGTTGGCCGGCGTTTGCCTCGACCAACGGCGACCCGTCGCATAGTCTGCTTTCGATTTCAATCGATTTGTCAAAAGTGGCGCTTATGATGTCGACAGTCTCGGCAACGATTCTATTTATGTCGACAATTTCGACCTGACTCTTGCCGGGTCTGGCAAGCCCGAGGAACTGCGCATTCAGATCAGAGGCCCGGGTAACAGCCTGGTCAATTGTGTCGAGATACTTGTAAAACACATGGTCATGCCGCACTTTTGTTTTCATCAAGCCCACATATCCGGCGATTGCGCTGAGAATATTGTTAAAGTCGTGTGTGACTCCGCTGGCAAGCGCGCCGATGTTTTCCATTTGCTGCAGCAGAAGGAGCTTCTCCTGGAATCGTCGCACTTCGGTCACGTCGCGCATGATGCCCTCATGAGCAACGACGTTGCCCTGGTGGTCGTGCAGAGCGATAGCCGTGACTAGCGCCGCAATATGTTGACTGTCCTTTCTTTTCAACTTCAACTCGCAATCTTTCACGTAGCCTTGTTCCGAAATCGTTCTGAGATAGGGACGCAAATCGTCACAGTTCACAAACAGGTCTCGAGCCACGTCAGCCATTAGGAGTTCTTGCTTGGAAGAGTACCCGAGCATCTCCACTGCCGCCCCATTGACATCGAGGAGAACTCCCTTCGGCGTGTTTATGAAGATGGCGTCATTTGACTGTTCAAATATGGCTCGATATCTCTCTTCAGACCGCCGGAGCATGTTCTGATCTTCCTGGCATTTGATTGCACACCGCATTGTCTGGGCCAACAGGTTTCTCCACTTTCGTTCATCGACGGCGCAGTTTTCCGCTTCGTTGGCGGTTTCCCTTTTCGGCCTTTCGGCAAAGGAGAAGGCATTCGTGACAGCCGCCGCTTTCGGGGGTGTGCAGCATGTTTTCGGGGACCCCTCAATCGGCCGATCTTGGGGGAATATTCGGCAGGGCAAGAATTGTTTCATCCCCTCGAGCGGGACAAAGTGGCTGCAAGAGGCGCATTCCGGCGACACCCGCTCATTGCGCGCCTCCTCTAACACGTCCTCTTTCACGCAGTGGTCATCTGCCATCTCCATCATCCCCTTTTGAATCTTTCACTCAATTGCACATTCGGGCCAAACTCATGTGAGCGTCAATTCACCTCACGGTATCTTGATCCCTTTTCAGCCCGCGCGAGCGAATGAATTCGCGCCTGCCGCGCTACTTTGCGTAGATGGACGGCTTTACGCCCTTGAAACTGCATGCAATGCCGGCCAGGCTTTCAGCGTGGCCTACCATAAGGTAACCGCCGGGCTTGAGCAGCCGATGCATTTCGGCCAGAAGTTCTTGGCGTATCCGGTTATCGAAATAGATCATGACGTTGCGGCAGAAGATTGCGTCGAAAGGCCCATGCATCGGAAACGGCGACGTTGAAAGATTGAGACGTTTGAAGACAACCATCCTCTTCAGCGACGGCTTGACAGAGTAGAAAACGCCTTCCGAATCTCGATGATACTCGAAATGACGATCCCTCACGACGGCGGGGACATCCTTGAGCCTGTCCTTGTGGTAAACCCCCTCGAGACATCTTTCGAGGGCGCGAGTGGAGATGTCGGTGGCAAGAATTTTTATGTCGATGCTTGCGCCGCCCAGCGCTTCCATCAGTGTCACCGCAAGCGAATACGGCTCTTCTCCCGTCGAGCAGGCCGCCGACCAGAATCGGAACCGCTTTTGTCCTTCGGCCAACCATTGAGAGAATGCCTTACTCAAGAACTCGAAATGAGCGGGCTCGCGGAAGAAACTTGTTACATTCGTTGAGATTGCGTTGAGGAGATGAACGACTTCTTCGCCGCTTTCATCATCCATCACATGGCGCAGGTAGGCGCGATAGCTTTGAATACCCAGGAGCCGCATCCTTTTCCCGACGCGCGCGCAGACAAGCGTCTCCTTTTGCTCACCGAGGCAGATTCCGCTCCGCTCATAGACGAGCTTTCTGAACTCATTGAATGTAGACTTGTCCATGCTGTGCGCAATCATGTTCACGGACGAACGCCTTTCATCACTTGCTCCAGGTTCTTCGCCCGAGATGATATCGTCACCTTTGTCAGGCGTTTGCATAGCCACGGGTTTGTAGTCCTCCGTTCAGACAGATGCTTTCGCCAACACTTCGCCAACCTTAGAAGCAATCGTTTCCGGCTTGAACGGCTTGATGATGTAATTGTTGGCGCCGGCCTTGAGCGCGTCAATGATGCGACTTTTCTCGGCTTCAGTAGTTACCATAATGATAGGCACTTTGCTTTTGTTCGTGCGAATAGCCTTCAACGCGTCGAGGCCCGACATATTCGGCATATTCCAATCCATGAGCACAATGCCATAGTCGCCGGCCATGACCTTGGTTACGGCTTCCTGACCGTCCGCGGCCTGACAGATGTCATTGAAGCCCGCTTGCGAGAGGGCTCCAATTATGACCTTTCGCATGACGGCAGAGTCATCGACCACGAGCACCTTCATCAATTGTCCCTCCTTTTCCTGCCGTTCATTTCGAAAGCCACGCGGAGGTTGAACGGCCCGAGGTCACTTGTGAAGGGGACGTCCAGCCACATGGCGTCCGAAGGAAATTCCACGGTGTGTCTCTCCCCTCTGATCACGTTGGGGAGACTCAAGTCAATAGGAACCGAACTCTCCGTGCAGAACATGGCTTTGGCGCCTCCGGCGACGATGTTCACCAGTTCCCCGACGGCGTCCGACACTGAGTCGTCCGACACTGTGTTGTCCGCTCCGAGGAGGCGATTTGCCATGGCCACGGCCGTCTCCATAGGAAACGAAAGGGCGACGGTTCCTCGAGCGGTGCCGCTCAGGCCGATCAACGCAGTGATTTGTCGCGGATTGTCGCTTACCCTTGTGAGCTTTGCGTCCGCTCTTTTGGCTTCGCATCCCAGCATCGTAGTGAAAAGCTTGTGTACGCTTTCGATGAAAGGATTGATGAATTCAACTTTCATTTCTTTTCTCTCCGTTGTAGTTTCCACAGTACGCCTCAATCCTGTTTAGATAGATCGTTTGGCTGCCGGCAAAAGGATTACGCCTGCGCCCGATATGCCCGCGCGGACGGGTCCATCGACGGGTTCGGTTATGTTCAGGCTCCGATTCTTGATGCGCAGAGTAGTCTCCGGATAGATTCTCCTTCGTATGAGGATATGAGGTTTGGCCCGGCTGCGAGACTCGACATCGAGATCATCTATTTCGGATCGAAGCTTCTTGATTTCCACTTCCATCTCGGCCGCTCTTGCCAGCAACTCCGTCGCCGCCTCTCGTTGCTTCGGAGAAAGCGCCTTTTCCCGCGCCATGAGCGGGTCCACCGTTTTGTGTATTCTCTCCAGGTCTTTTGTGAACTTTGGTATCCCGGTTTTTGCTTTTGCCAGTTTCTCCTCCAGGCTATAGTCTTCGGCGGCAACCAATAGAGTGGGAACAAGGCCGTCACTTCCGGCTTGTCCCACGACAATGCCTCCAAGAGCCATCGCCATGCCGCCCACCAAACGGCCTGAAAAGATTGTGAGAGAGCCCCGGGTCTTCACCTTCGATTGGACGATCTCGCTTTCTATGACAATATCCTCGTTTGCTTCGATTTCGGCCTCAAGGATGAACTTTGCGTGAACGCTGCCTCCCACTTTGATGCCCCCGCTTCCAACACCGGTGATTCCGCGACGAACCGTCAGGTTCCCGCCCGCTTGAATGTCCGCCGCCTCGACCGTTCCCATGACTTCAACGTCTCCCTCCGCCTCGAGGCGCGAGCCTGCAAGGACGTCTCCTTCAACGAGGACCGCGCCGGGGTGGTTTACGTGTCCGGTTTCAATGCCGACGCTGCCGGGGATGCGATAAACTTCATCGACGGAAAGAGTGTTCTCAGCCCAGCGAATCCGGCCCTTGATCCTGGAATGGAAAAAGAATCCGTCATCATTCTTCTCTACGCGCACGTTTTGGCCGGCGACAATGCGGGCTTGTTTGGGGCTTTCCACGGGAATCGATTTGCCGAAGACGTCGTGGCCGTTGCGTCCTTCTATCGGCCGGGTTGCGCGAGCCAGCAATTGGCCCTCTTCAACCATTGCTTTTCCGACGCGCTCTCGATAATCTATGGCGCCGGTTTTCTCATCGACGGCAAAACTTGAATTGAAGAAGTCTTGCGCCCATTCGACGTAGCCGTTCTCAGACGGAATCGGTTTGAGTCCTTCCATGAGCACGGCATTGAGGAGGAGCGGCCCTTTGTCGGAAGCCTGGCGCAGCCATTCCTTCAATTGTTCCCGGCCCGGCGTATTCGCCACACTGAGGGATGCCAGTCCCATCTCGATGCGGTTGAGCAGCGGCTCCATATCGCCGGCCGGCAGCGCGCAATCGAGCAGCACTGCCATGCAGTCTCCGCTAACGCGCAGATTGAAATCCTGGGCGCCTTCGTTCATCATCGTACTGCCTCCCTCCATATCATGGAAAGTCGGGGAGATGCAGGGGCGACTCGCGAGTCGCCCCTGCGGAATGCTTTGCAGAAGTCACGGAGCGCTATCAGAAATTGCAGAGTGCTCCGCGAAGATTGCGACCTGTGTTTCAGCTCTCACAGAACGCTTTCCGGAAACTGCGAATCGCATTGCAGGACTGCGAACCGCACCATTTAGAACTCCTTGAGCTCCCCATCGTCCAATGGAATTACTTCTTCCGGCCTGAGAGCGCTCGCCGCTTCTTGTGTCTTCCCGTTCTTCTTGCCGTTGGACGAGCGCGCAGGACCTTTTGCGGGATGTCCGTGATGCAACATTTCATGAACCCTACCGTGCAAGCTCGCCCCCGCGTGGATTTCCTTTTCATGCTTTGGTTGTCCGGAGCCGTGGCGTTCCGCGGCGCGGGGTTCCCCCGCCGCGTGGCCGTTGCTGCTCAGGAGGAAGCTGTTGACCATGCCGGCGAGTTCCTCGGCCTGGCCGTTCAACTCCTCGGCCGCACTGGCCGACTCTTCGGAGCTGGCGGCGTTTTGCTGCGTCACTTTGTTCATCTGCGCCACCGCCGTGTTGACCTGCTCGATGCCGTCGGCCTGCTCCTTCGAGGCCGCCGCGATTTCTCCGATGAGGTTGTTCACTTTACCGGAGCCATCGAATATCTCGGCGAGTATTTTGGCG
Organism: Candidatus Poribacteria bacterium; assembly: GCA_016215705.1. Lineage (GTDB taxonomy): Bacteria > Abyssobacteria > SURF-5 > SURF-5 > SURF-5 > JACRIR01. The sequence goes on from JACRIR010000217.1 coordinate 8,798, forward strand.
ACTTCCTCGGTGATCCTTACGCCGCCTTCGGCGTTCTTGACCGAATCCTCGATCATGTTCGCGGTGTTCTTGGCAGCTTCGGCGCTGCGCTGAGCGAGATTGCGAACCTCTTCTGCGACCACGGCGAATCCCTTTCCGGCTTCGCCGGCGCGGGCGGCCTCGACCGCCGCGTTGAGCGCGAGCAGATTGGTCTGGAACGCTATCTCATCGATAGTCTTTATTATTTTCGCCGTCTGGTCGGAGGAGGCTTTTATCCTGTCTATTGCGTCCTTCATTCGCCGCATCGCCTCATTGCCCTTTTCAGCGGAAGAACGCGCTGACTCCGCAAGGGCCTTTGCCTGGTTGGCGTTATCGGCGTTCTGTTTTGTCATCGAGGACATTTCCTCGAGGCTGCTCGACACCTCTTCGAGGGAACTCGCCTGCTCATTGGCGCCTTCGGCAAGGCTTTGACTTCCGGCGCTGATCTGATTGCTGGCGGAAGTCACCTGGGCCACGGCTTCGGCCACCTGCACAAGTGCCTGGTCGAGGTTTTCGAGACATTGATTCACATTGTGTTTGAGTTCGCCGAGATCGCCCTTGAGGTCAACCTCGACTCGCTTTGTCATGGTCTTCTCCGCTGCCGCTTCCATGACTTCGGATATGGCCTTCACACCGAACTCGAGGTCCTTGCGGTTCTCCTCTGTCTGTTTCAACAAAGCGACAGCCTCGGTCCTGTCGACGATGACTTCCATTCCACCATAGGGCTTGCCGTCGCGGTCAAAGAGCGCGGAGCATGCAGCCGCGATGGGAACTTTCTTGCCGTCGCGGGTTGTCATCTCGGTCTCGCCCACTATGGTTTCACCTGTGCGCATGCAGTTCTTGATGGTGCAATTCTGCGTGCCGCACAACGGCGTTTTTGCGAGGTCGGCGCAGGTCATCTTATTGACCACTTCTTCGCGCGAGTAACCGCCGGCCTTGAGCGCAAGCTCATTGATGGATATGATTTTGAGGTCCTTGTCGGTCACAAACATTGGAGCGCCCACGCTCTTCAAAATGTTCTGCATCTCCCACTGAGCCTGGACAGTGGCCGTGCGGTCAACGATGACTTCCATTCCTCCGACGGGATTGCCGTCGTCGTCGAAAAGGGCGGAACAAGCGGCGGAGATGGGAATCTTTTTGCCGTCGCGCGTCGTCATCTCGGTCTCGGCGACAATGTGTTCGCCGGTGCGCATACAGTTCCGGATGGTGCAGTTGGCCGTTCCGCACAGAGGCGTCTTTCCCAGTTCAGCGCAAGTCATTTTACCGATGACCTCTTCTGCTCTATAGCCGGTCACCTTGCATGCGATGGGGTTAATTCGCCTTATGACGAGGTCCTTATCGACCACCACCATTGGGGCCGCGATGTGTTCGAGTATGTTTTCAAGTTCTCTCGCCTTCAAGTGTTCAGCGAACTTTGCAGTTCCGTTTCCGTTCGTCTTTCCTTTGACTTTTGCCGTTTTAGTCGCCATGTGGGGCTTCCTCCTCAAATGAAAGGGCCTGTTTGTCAGTACGGGTGTCTGAAGCGGCGTGGGCCACGGCGATCATATCCGCCGCCGTGAGAACTTCCTCGATGTTGAGAAGTATCTTGACGGTTCCCTTCGCTTTGGCCATGCCGAGAATAAAAGTGGCGTCGAAATCAGAGCCGAAGGAAGGGGTATCCTCGATGTCATCGCCCCGGATGTCAAGCACCTCGGAAACACTATCCACGAGGATGCCCATCTGGACGGGTTTGCCGTTGCGCGACACATCCACGACGATGATGCATGTTTGTTCGGTGTCCTCGACGCTGTCCATTCCGAACTTCTTTCTGAGGTCCACCACCGGGATCACCTTGCCGCGCAAGTTGATGACGCCGCGAATAAAATGCGGAGTCCGCGGCACTGCCGTGATGTCCATCAGGCCGATTATTTCCCTCACCTTGAGAATCTCGAGGCCGTACTCCTCGCCTGCGAGTCTGAAGGTCAGGTATTTACCGGCCTTCCCGGACTTTTGCCCGTTGTTTCGGTCGAGCAAAGCCTTCGCACTATCTCCCTTCTGTTGTTCAGCCATATCTTCCTCCTCTGGAAATGACATCCGACTACGGGATCAATACTCACGGCACAGGTTTTGTCACAGCCGCATCACCCCCATAGATCGCGCTGCGTTATCGATCAGAATCTTCCCTTGATATTCTTTGCTCGTGCCCACGGCTCACCGATCGAGCGGCTCAACCGAGCGCACGGCAGCCGGTAACACGCGCACTCTCATTGCCGGCAGAGTGCGCGCCGTTGCCATTGGGCGAGTTGGCAAGCCTGACCAGACCGTCGACATCCAGAATGAGGCCGACGCGTCCGTCGGGCATGATGGCGCCGCCCGAGATGCCGGGAATGCCCCGCATCGCTTCGCCAAGGGTCTTGATCACTATCTGTTGCTGACCCAGCAAGCCATCGACAAGCAGGCCCGCCTGCTGTCCGTCGTCTTCAATCACGACCACGAGACCTTTCGTCGGGTCTTGCTCTCCCCCATCGATGCCAAAGAGTTTGCTCAGACGGAACAAAGGGATAAGTTTGCCTCGTATGGAAAGCATCTCGCCCCTGGCAAGCACGGTTGAAAGATCGCTGCGCTCCGGCCTGACCGATCTGATGATCGACAGCGTCGGGATTATGTAGCGTTCCGGACCGACGCGAACCACCATGCCGTCGATGATAGCCAGGGTCAGCGGCATTCGAATGATGAAGACGCTTCCTTTCCCCGTTTCGGATCGTATTTCGACTTGCCCGCGAAGCGCTTCTATGTTCCGCCTCACTACGTCCATGCCGACACCGCGACCGGATATGTCGGTGACCACCTTGGCAGTGGAGAAGCCGGGCTCGAATATGAAGTTGAAAATGTCGCGTTCAGTCGGTGATTCGCCCTCTCGCGCCATGCCGCGCTCTATCGCCTTGGCGAGGATTTCATCGCGGTCAAGGCCGCGCCCGTCGTCTTGAATCTCTATGTAGATGTTGCCGCCCTTATGGAAAGCTCGCAGCTCGATGCGGCCAACGTCGCGCTTGCCCGCCTTGCGACGCTCTTCTATGCTCGCCTCGATTCCATGATCGACCGCGTTGCGAACCATGTGCACGAGCGGATCGCCAATCCTGTCAACCACCGTTTTGTCGAGCTCGGTGTCTTCGCCGAAAGTGACAAATTCAACCTGCTTGCCTGCTTTCTTCGCCAGATCGCGGACAAGGCGCGCCATCTTCTGGAACGTCGAGCGAATGGGCACCATGCGAAGCGAAGTCGCCATTTCCTGCAACTCGCGCGTTATCTTATCCAATTGGCTCAGATGCCTGGCCAGTTGCGAGGAGACGGCGCCCTTGAGTTCGTCCGACTGGCTTACCATCGTTTCGGCAATGACCAATTCGCCTATTGTGTCCAGGAGCCGGTCGAAGCGTTCCGCATCGATCTTGACCATTTCCTTGAGGCTCGCTGCCTGTCGGGCCGTTTCACTCTTTTGCGCTCTCAAGGCGTGTGCGACGTCCTTGGCGGCTATGTCGCCTTCGCGCACCAACAGTTCGCCGAGTCTGCGGCCACCGGCCGTCCCTTGTTGTTTTTCAAGGGCGCTGTTCACCTTTTCCTGCGACGCAGCGCCGATCCGGACGAGAATCTCGCCAAGTTTCAATCCTTCGGTGGCGACGGGCGCACTTATTCTCTCAGGTTGGGAAAGGTCGCCGGACGCCGCAGCGCGGATGCGAGCCAGCAATTGGGGCAGGGAGTCGTCGGAGGCCAACGCTTCGCCTGTGGTGAGCGAATCGCGGAGTCTTCCTACAAGCCGCCTTAGTGCATCGACGATATCAAAGACAACGTCCATTGCGCTGCCTCCGAGTGAGGTTTGTCCTTTTCGCGCCCGGTCAAGGAGACTCTCGGCCTCATGCGCAAGCGACCCGATATCGTCCAGCATCAAGAAGCCGGCTACTCCTTTGATCGTGTGAAACGCCCGGAATACTGCGTTGAGGCTATCCGTGTCTCCGGGTTCTGTTTCGAGAGTGAGCAGATTCATGTCGGCCGCTTCCAGATGTTCGAGTGCTTCCGACACAAAATCGCCAAGGAGCGAGGTGTCGCCCTCGAAGGATTTCGGTTTGGCAGCCTGTGCCTCTGACGCAGTCGCCGCGGAAGTCTTGTCCTTGTCTACTGCGGCACGGTCCTCGGATTCAGCGGGAGATACCGTGAGCTCAATCTGTTCGGGCCGGGAGGGCTGGGGGTGAAAGGTCCGGTTCGAGGTTTCCGGAATTGACACGCTTGTTTCTCCCGAAGAATCGGGCGTGCTTTGATGCGTTCCGGATGCTCCCATAAGATTGACCTCGCCCGGGGGCCTGCCATGGCAAATGATGTCCTGTATTGCCGATACTGTCCTGCCAACGGTCTCCAGAGACTTGTTGGCGTCAGGCGATTCGTCGAGGATGATGCTTTCAAGGGACCCGGCCGAGGCCGCCGATGCCGAGGCTATGTCCGAGTGGCCGCTCTCTTGCGCCCATTGCACGATTTCTTCGAGCCGCGTGTGAAGAGACGCGAGCGCCTGAAGGTCGGAAGATTCGGCAAGGACAAGCGCCTCGGAGAGTTCCTCGATTCTTCTCTTGATTTCTTCGTTCATCGTCGGTTTCACCTTTCGGCATCAGCTCAATCGTGCGAGCACATGAGACTCCGTGAATTTATCGTTGCAAAAGAAAACGGGCAAACCGCCGCGCGTGCGCTTGCTCCCCTTGATTCGGCTGGCTACAAGACACGTCGTGGGATTTGCCCGAATACTTTCGGAACGTCCCTGCTTAATTGCCGCATCTTGTGGCTGCGTAAGGCATTGCCAATACCGTGGAAGGGTGGAACAAGACGCTTTGTAAATCAGTTGTTTTGAGATTTCAGAAGATGTGCTTTCTTCACCGCCTTTTCATGTTCACTTGCGCATTCGCGCCTGCGAGTCCATTATTCCATGTGAGTCTTTTGTTCAAAAAAAGATGGGCAGAGGTCCGAGCAGTGCTGTTACGCCACCCTTCCAAAGCAGCCGTAGCACACCCGCCCGGGACTGCCCAAATAATCCGTTTCATACGGAATAGCTGCTGTTACGTCAGCACCTTGTAGCTGCTTATCGGCACGCGCCGACACAGTGGAAGAGTGGAACAAGATGCTTTTTACGGCATCTCATAGCTGCTGTCGGCACGCGCCGATCCAGTGGAAGGGTGGAACAAGATGCCTTGAGAAACTTTCTCCTCTTTTGTTTTGGCTCAGCTACTTATGCTTTCGTCTTCAACCTCCCATTATGTCTATGTTAATTAATGCGCGTGTTTATCAATTGGGTGACAAGAAGCAATAACTGTGCCAAATCCTCTGACTTATTACACAAGTATTGATATAGCAATGACTTATAGCTGGGAGAGGATACGGAGAGATACCCTCAATCAGTGCGCAATTGTGCGCTTGATGTCCCCTATTTGAGCATTGGACAAAGGGCAACGGCCCCGCGCCAATTCGTCAATTAGGGGATTGTTTCGACGGGGGTCTTTTCCGGCGTGGCAGGTAGGAAAAAAAAGCGGACCAGCATGCGGTGCGCTCGGTCCACCCTTCCACAAGCAGCTCCAAGGCACCCCATGGGTCCGCGTATGATGCTGCTGCAAACTCTTCTAAGGCCTTTACAAGAAACGCATTATACCACAAATCTTCCTTGCTTGGCCAGTCAAATCAAGGCAGCAATGCCCGCAACTATCTATAATTATACTCCAAGACAGGTTACAGATAGGTTACAGATAGGCTGGAAATACATGAAATTTTGCATGTGGAAGTTGAAGCGAAAGTCTTCACGAACGAAGTCAAGGAGGGCCGGGCGAGCTTAGCAAGAAAAAGCGCGGCGCTTCCTGCCGCTTCATGGAGGGTGGAAGAAGCGCCGCACTGCGCCCAGCGCCATGCAGCCATGACGCCGGTTTGAATGCCGTCATTCTTATATCTTCTTATACCTTATCGGGTACGACTAACAATCGGGGATTTGCTGATTCTACCTTTCTAAATACCTGAGATTGGATCAGGGTTCGAGGGTGGTAAGGCCCTCGCGAACCGCGTACTTGACCAAGTCGGCCACACTGTGAATATTCAGTTTCTCCATAATGTGTTGACGATGTGTTTCGACCGTCTTTACACTTACATTGAGATTAGAGGCCATTTCCTTTGTGCCCAGACCTTCGGCCAAGAGTTGAAGCACTTCGCGTTCCCTCGCGGTCAGAACGGAGAATGCCGAGGTTCCGGACCCGGGAGACTGGCGCACATAGTGATCGACTACGTCGCCGGCTATTTGGGGGGAGAGGTAGATTTGACCTGAGATGACCGCGCGAATGGCTCGAACAAGTTCTTCGAGAGCGCATTCTTTCAAGAGGTAGCCCGATGCGCCGGCCTTGAGCATTTCGGCCACAAACCGCCTGTCGGAATGCATGGATAGCGCAATTACCTTGACGCCGGTCGTTTCAGTGGCGATTTTGCGAGTGGTCTCGATACCGTTCAAACCCGGCATGGCGACGTCCATGATGACGATATCCGGCCGAAGGTCGAGGGCCAATTGAAAAGCTGTGCGTCCGTCTCCCGCTTCGGCGACGACATTGATATCGGGCTCTTTTTCGAGCAGGGCCTTCAGGCCTTCCCGCATGATGCGGTGGTCGTCCGCCAGGAGGACTCTCAGGTTCATGTTCTGTTTTCCGTTGGTTTAAGCGGCGCCGTAATGACAACGGAAGTCCCTTTGCCCGGGTGAGACCGTATCTCGAAGCTTCCACCAAGATGATTCAGCCGCTCGCGGATACTGAAGAGGCCGAATCCATCGGTTGAGTTCCAACATGAACCGATCCGTGAGCCATCGAAGCCAACGCCGTCGTCTTCCACAGTAATGGTAATGTTGTCTCCGTTCCTGCAGATTGAGACCTCTGCAGAGCGGGCTTTTGAGTGTTTGGCTACGTTGACAAGCAACTCCCGCACTGTCTGGAAGAGCAGAACCCGAATATCCTCCTCGAGCGGCTTCGACTGACCATCGTTCTTGAGAATGGCCTTGATGCCGTGCCGTTCCCGGGTCTGTTCGACGAGCCATTCAACGGCAGCCTCGAAGCCGATCATGTACAAGATGGGCGGACTGAGCTCGAACGTGAGAGACCTCACGTCACGAATCGTCTGTTCGATCAGTTCCTGCGCCTCATTGAGAGAATCGGCGACATCTGAAGCGGGGATAGACTCGATGACTTTTCCGATTTTAAGGTTTGATACGAGAAGTCCCTGACTGATGTAGTCGTGCAGTTCCGTCGCTATTCGCCTGCGTTCGCGCTCTTCGGCCAGTGAAAGTTCGGATGCAAGGGAACGAAGCTGTTCCTGGTAGTTGTGCAGTGTTCTCTCCGCTCGTTTGCGCTCGGTGATATCACGGGCGACATTGATGACACCGACTATTCTCCCGTCCTTGAATAGGGGAGCGCCCCACACTTCACCGAATTTTCGACTTCCGTCCTTCATGATGAATTCATATTCAGTAGGACCTATCTGGTCGCCGGCGAGTATTTTCGCCGTTCGAGAGACCCCTTTTCCTATGTATTCGGGCGCCAGGATACCCATATCGGCGCCAATGCTTTGGCCGACTATTTCTTCGGGCGAATAGCCGGTTACAGCCTTTACCGATGGCGAAACATCGGTTATCCGGAATTCCCGATCAACGGAATAGATTACGTCGCCCACGTATTCGAAATGAAGTCGATATCGCTCTTCACTCTTGATGAGAGCTTCCAAGGCGCGTTTACGATCGGTAATATCACGCGCGATTCCGAAGAGGCCGGTCACTTTACCATTGATGTAGATAGGCACTTCGTGAATAGAAAGTGTGATAATATCGCCATTTTGCGCGACGAAGCGGAGTTCTCCACTGACCGCTTCCCCATTTGCCAGCTTTTCAAGATTTTCGCGGACCTTGAGCAGATCGTCGGGGTGCAGGTGGGCCGCCGTGGTTTTGCCCAGCCAATCACTTCTGACGTATCCGACGATGTCTTCCGCTCGCCGATTGATGAAAGTGAGATTGCCGTCGAGGTCCTGCGTATAGATGACATCGTTCGCATTGTCGATCAGATTCTCGAGATAGTTATTTGTTTCCAGAAGCTTCTTTTCCAATCGTTTGCGCTTATGGAACGTGATTCCACCAAGAACGAGGACACTGATAATCATGGCGCGTGTCAAGATAGTGTGACCCTCCGGCGCGAGCAGTTGCTGAACGATCGGACCTTTATTGAATATGACGGAGTCCACGATTGAATCCAGAATCCAGAAGGGTGCCCCAAGCCCCACCGCGCACAGGATCGCTTTAGTAGCCGTTCTCATATACTACTCTCATTTGATTCCTCGGGTTTCTGCCATGATTCTTGGAACGCACTCATTGGAAGAAGAGGGTCGCTGGCCCGATCAAAGCAACCTCAACACGATGCAAAGCGCGACATATCTCCAACCCAAACAGCCCACGTCGGGCGCGATGAATCGCGCGCCTACAAGATTTGTGGTTTCCCCCGGTTCCGGTACCGGGGAGGCCTGTACAAAGCGTGAAACAATGCGCATAGGTTAATGCTGCCGTCTCCAAGAGCAAGAAATAAAAGCAAGAAATGTACCACGGCAGCTTGCATTCTTCGTGGAGGGTGAACGAAGACGGGCGCAGGATTCAAATTCTGAAGGGAAAGAGCGTCTCAAGAAACTCCCCTGCGCGAGAGAAAGATCGGAAATCAAAACCGCGTCACCACAGGAAACGAGAAAAGCGTTTTACGGATAGAAATCGTTCTCCTAGTATTTCTGAAACAGTTCTCCCCATTTTGTGCGCAGAGCTTCCTCGACACGCTTCTTTCCGACGAGGGGGTACCAGAACCCGTCGTGGTAGATGCGCGAGGCAAAGTAAGACCATGGAACCAGAGGTGTTCGAAGCAGCAGTTTTTCGAGCGGTTTGAGCGGGCCGTGGTATATTGCTTTCTGGCCACGGCTCGCGAAGGTGTCTTTCTTTCCCTCGAAATGCCAGTTGACTTTTGATATATCCTCGCCGACGATTTCCATGTCCTCGACGACGCCGCATCCGAGTCCTTTTTCGTGGGCGATGCGGATGAAATCGAGGCTCATCGGGTCGAACCCCATCATTTTGGCGGCGACTGCGTCGATGGCGACCTGGTCGGCGCTCGCCAGGATGTAGTCCTTTACGTGTGGGCGCATGCAACGCGGGCCGGGACCGTCGCCCGCGAATGTTCCGTCCATGACGGCGAAAATGCCCGAATGGATTTCCTTCTGAATTCTCAGGAGGTCCACGAGGGTTTCATGTATGACGCTGTGCGTCCAGTGGCGGCGTTCCTGCAGTAGGCCACCGAAAGCGTTCTTCATTGCGCCGGTGATGGTGGTGAAGACATGGGTCTTCATTGTCGGCAGATGAAGGATATTCTCGCCAATGAATCTTTCGGGGATATAAATCCCGTCGGGATAGATGTCGTTCAGGACGAGAATCTCTCCCTTGGGCTCGTATTTGATCCACCGTTCGTTCTCATAGAGGTGCACGTTACGGAGGCCGTACTTGTCAACGACCACTTGTCGCTGTTTGTTGTTGACTTCGCCGACTTTCGCGTCTACTACGACGGTGCGGTTGTGGCATCCGTGAATCATCTCGCGCTTGTAACCGTCATCGAGGAGCGTCTTGATTACGCCGTCAAGCTGCCACGGAACGGTCGAGCAGGCGGGATAGAAGACATGCCACGAAATGTTTATTTTGAGGCCAGTCTCCTTGTCCTTGGGAAGATACTTCTGATAATCAGCCAAACGCATGAGGCGGCCGTAGTCCTCGAGGACCGTTTGAGGGGTCGTCTTCAGCACGGCGACTTTGGACTTTGCGACAGCGGGTTTTGCAGACTTTTCAGACTGAGGAGAAACGCGGACCGAACACATCCTTACTATTACCTCCCATGATTTCAGACTTGAAGGGACTGTCTATAGAGAATAAGGCTGCAAGCAGCAAACCAGAGCAGGATATCGAGCAAGAGCGCTCTGTCGGTGAGCAATATTCTTGTCGGGCTTCCCCCCTGCTCCTTGTGATAGGCGAGGTAGAGGTAGCGGAATATTCCGTAAAGCACGAACGGAACCGTGTATATGAGCTTGTGCGTCTTGAAGAGCTGATACTCGAGCGATTCGGTGGAGACCGTGAACATTGCGTACGAGATGACCGTCGAGGTGGTCACGACCGCCACCATCTGGTCGAGGAAAAAGGGGCTGTAGTCGGCGAGCGCTTTTCGATGCTTATGCGCTTCGTTCTCGAGCAGCAGAAGCTCATGCCTGCGTTTGCAGAGCGCCAGGAAGAGCGCCAGAAACATTGTGCAGATGAGGAGCCAATCCGATATAGGCTTGCTGATCACGACGCCGCCCGCCAGAGCGCGTATGACAAACCCGAGCGCGATAGCGAATACGTCCAGTATAACCACGTTCTTCAGATAGAACGAATATGCGACCACAAGGGCGTAATACGCCACAGCGACCAGCCCGAACCGGACGCCGAGCAGGAACGAGCCCGCAAGCCCGATAACCGTGAGGATGAGCGCTCCCCGGACGGCGAAAGCGGGAGGAACAACGCCGGAAGCCATAGGTCGCCGTGACTTGACAGGATGCTGCCGGTCGAACTCGAGGTCGGCATAGTCATTTACTATATAGACGGTGCCGGAAAGGATACAGAAGAACAGGAAGCCCAGAGTGGTCCGAAGGAGCATCTCGACGTTGAAAAGATTCATCGAGAATATGAGAACGGCAAAAATGATGAGGTTCTTGACCCACTGCGTGGGCCGCATCGTCTGAAGGAGTCCTATCCAGCGGCCAAGAGCCTGTTCCAGGAAGAGAGCTTTTTCCGTCTGTGCGTTCAAGGTTTCTCTATGAATGTTAGTCCAAATGAATCAATCGGTTATCCATCTTGGCTTGATTCTATATGTCGTGGACTGGAATGTCAAGGTTAGTTTGACAGGTTAGTTTGCAGGTTTGGCGGTTTGGGAGAGGGGACTATAATTCTGTGGATTGTTGAGCGGGTGAAGCTGATTTCCGAAATCGATGATTGACTCTGCCCATGTTGGTTATATATAATGTAAATTGCTTCCGCGGAAGTCTTACCTGATTGCGAACCATAGCTGCCCAAGGGGCGACTTGTGGCGTGCATACCGCACAAGTCAACCAAGAGATAGGATCGAAAGGAACAGAATGGGTACCCTGCAACAATTCGAGGAGATTGAAGCCTGGCAGAAGGCGCGAGAGTTGACACGCGCAATCTATGAATGCTCAAAATCAGGTGAATTCGAAAGAGACTATGGACTAAGGGATCAGATGCGGCGGGCTGCCGTGTCGAGCATGTCCAACATTGTAGAGGGCTTTGAACGTCGTGGGAAAGGCGAATTTCTGCAGTTTCTCTCAATAGCCAGAGGTTCGGCCGCCGAGGTCGCATCTCATCTTTACGTGGCTCTGGATCAGGGTTACCTTTCCGAAGCGCAATTTAAAGAACTCCACGAACTCACCCGTTCCACGATCAATCTTGTCAACGGATTCATAAGCTATCTGAGGAGTTCCCCGTTTCAAGGCGAAAAATACAAAATCGGTAAACCATTATGCCGCAAATCACCCGACTCTGAACCGTGAACACTGAAAACTCAAACCGTCAGACTGCCAAACTCCCAAACCGTCAAACCCCACCCCCCAAACCGTCAAACGCCCAACCCCCCCAAACCGTCAAACTGCCAAACCGTCAAACGCCCAAACCCCCCAAGTGGATAAGGAGTGAGGCGAATGCCTTACTACTATTTTGAGGCGGCCACCTCCGACGGCCATATCCAGAAGAAGATTCTGAAGGCAAAGGACAAGAAAGAGGCCGACAAGCAGCTTCGCCACTTCGGTCTGCGTCCTATCCTTATCGAAGACGCCCACGCGGCGCGCAAGAAGAAACAGGAACATCAGATCGCGACTCGCCGCCGTGTCAAGGGTGTCCTCCGAAAAACGCTCATCGCCGTCGCGGCCGTATCGCTGGTCGGCGGAATCGCCACCTACCTGATCCTCCTTGACCTGGGCCGAGGCGAAAGACTCGATGTTTCGACGCTCTCGCGCTCGGGAATCGTGGCGCAATCCTCAAACATCGTCAATGCGGGAACACCTGAAGAGCGCGAGTTTGGCAGGGAGGTGTTCGGTCTGTGGGAGATGAGTTTTCCGGACACGTTGAGCGGCATCGAGATCAAGCACAAGGGGCTGATGCTGGTATATGTGAAGCAGGGCAAGGAGAGATTCGGAGAAGACAGCCTGCGCTCGTTGGCATCAACGATAGTGCGAGCGTTTCAGCGTCGTTTCCAGACCGCGAGTTGCATTGTTCTGATTGTGCACGAAAGCGAAACTGTGGCAGAGGGCCGCTTCCAGAGCGGGGAAGTGAAGGTGTCGGTGTATTGAGGAGGGGAAAGGAACAAGGGCAAAGACGAAAGGGAGCCGCAACCAACCAATAGAAGAACCGATGGAAACCACTGATTTCACGGATTTGAGAAAGGAAGAAAAAGAAGAACCATTGGGAACACGAATTGGGCGAATTACACGAATAAACAGATTCTCTTCTTTATCATTCTCGCGAAGGCGGGAATCCATTTGAGAAATTCGGGGACACAATGCGGCGCATAATTCGGGGACACGATGCCTCATCGTGTCCCCGAATTATGGTTCAAGGAATAACCCGATACACACCGACGTTAGCGCCTGCCCAGGAGACGCGCGGGTCATCAATCACGGCGACCTTGAGCAGATGCGCTCCCGGCCTCCAGCCTGCGCCGTAGAAATCGCGATAGTCCTTGAGGATGGAGTAGTCGGAGTCGATCAAGTATTCTATTTTGCGCTCGCGGATGTAATCCCACAAGCGTCTTTCCTTCAAGTAAGGGACGACGGAATTATTGGCGAGGCCGTCGAGATTCACAACTTTTCTTTCGCTCAGGTAGCCTATGATGCCGGAATTAAAGCTTCCAATCCATGCGTCTTCGGGCGTGTTTTCTCTGATCCATTGGGCGGCCAGGACTTGCTCGCTTTGCCACGGATACATTCCCTTGTTCCACGCCGTCCACCCGTTGAGCGCATAGCCGCTGAGGACGAGCACAGCGAGAAAACAGCCTGCAAGGCGACCGCGGCGGTCGGCAAAGACTGAAGAAAAGTCGAAGGGGCTGCACAGTATTCCGAAGAAGATTGCCCCGACTGCGGCCGCCGGCATGAAGTACCACGATTTCAATGTTCCGCGCACGAGAGAATGCGTTAGCGCAAGAGCGATGAAGGCGAAAAGGGGGACACATGCCAAGCGCGCAGCGGCCCATGCGCGTTTTGTCCTGTCTTCGTCGGCCAGTGTAATTCCCATCGCCAGGCCCGCCAAAACACCGACTATTTTGCCCCAGCCAAAAACGTCACTGGGGATGGTCCAGACAAAGAGCCTTACGGTGTTCGAGAGCGAGGTGAGAAATATTTCGAAATTGGTCACTCCGGCGGCTCTTAGGTTGCCGCGCGTGATGACGCTGTACGCGCCCCCGCTCGATTGCGTGACGCTGCCAAACGTGAGCAGGTTCCATATCACCCACGGCGACAAGACCAGTGCGCACAAAACGCCGGACGCCAAGAAGAGAAGAAGGCGAAAGGCGAAAGGCGAAAGGCGAAAGGGAAAAGAAGAAGAGGGCAAAGGAGGATTGGCTGCGCGGATAGCCGAACTCCCGGGCATTAGTTTGAACGCGAACAAATGGAAATAGACGACAGCAACAACAATCACGTTGTCCGTGCGGGCAAGCATCAGGATTCCGGACAACAGACCCAGCAGAAGGATATTGCGAGCGGAGAACTTGTCCTCATCAAGCATGCGCAGGTAGAACCAGAAATAGAGAACAAAGCAAAAAAGGTTAAGGCCGGTCTCAAGGCCATTGACAGAATGGAGTATCACGCTGGGATTCAGGAGGTATACTGCCGCTCCCGAGATGGCGGCAGACCGGTTATCCGTCAGTTTCTTCACGAGCAAATAGATTAGGAGGCCGGCGCCGACGTCCAATAAGCCTTCGAGTGCAAGCGCCGCGTGCAAAGGCTCGGCTATGCCGTTGCCGAAGAGGGCATAGACCGGCAGGAGCAGGACGAACCAGAGCGGATGGAACCCGTTGGCCGGCTCGACGCCGTCAAAAGTTATTCCTCTGCCGGAGGCGGCGTTCCGGGCAAGCTGGAAATAGTAGAACGAGTCGTCGGATAAAGTTTTGGTGACAAGCGTCGGCGTGTCGCAGAGGGCGATTGATATCCGTATTCCGGCCGCAACAAGAAGCAGCAGAAGCAGAACCGCTGCGCAGCGCTTTCCGGCACTCTTCACGTTCTCAGCCACACAATCCTCTCCCCAAAAAGCCGGTTCAGGGTTCAGAGTTTACGGTTCATGGTTAAACGCCAAAAAAGCTAACATGGCGTCAAAAGTTCCTGCGCATGGAGGAGAGCCCTCACCAGCCGTCATCCCCGCGAAAGCGGGAATCCATTCTTTTCTGTAATTTGGCGACACGATACGGTGCAGCGTCATTATTCGGGGACACCATGGAGCATGGTGTCCCCGAATAATGACACGCTTCCTCGGAGTCTCGTCGTCATGGTTCGTTAGAAGGCAATCTAACAGAACGGCTTTCGGCTGTCAAGCCGCCTCCCTCCTCACATTCCCGCGAAACCTGTCCTCCGCCTTGGCGGAGTCGGGAAGCGGAAATCCATTTTGGAACAATAGGGTCTTGACGTTTTGGCGGACGTTGTTGCGCACCTGCGTTTTAGTATGGTAAAATCCTTTAGCATCGCGCCCTTGAAAACGAGAACCCCCGGTGCTTCTACAGACAGAGCATCCACAGCGCGGCGTAGCCGCAACCAAATCGCCATATCGGGCGCGATGAATCGCGCCCCTACGGAAATCCCTCGTATACTCCTGTAGGGGCGCAATTCATTGCGCCCGTGTGAGTTTCATACGGTGTGTCATGAGAATCGCGACAGGAATTCAAG
>JACRIR010000220.1 GCA_016215705.1 Candidatus Poribacteria bacterium
GAAAAAGGAGCACAATGACGGGAAGAAAGAACGCAAACACGAAGAGAAGCTGGAGCGCAAAGCCGAGAAGCGGCGAAGACACGAAGCCGACGCGGTGACCGCTGCGCAGGAGAAAGTGGAAGAAGTCAAATATTCCACGGAAATAGAGCGTCCGAAAGGCATGTTCCCGAGCGCTCCTGTCCTCGCGCCCTCAGGCGTGTCCGCCCCAAAGAAGCCCGAGCGTGAGGCGGCGGACAAGCCCGTCGGCGAACCCGCCGGCGAGCCCTTGAGCCACCCCCCGTCCGGGCCGTACCCGACCGAATTGCCGGCAAAGTACGGTGATGACTCCATTGTTGCGATGGTGCGCGACCCCTACTGGATATTCGCATACTGGGAGATTACACCCAAGAGACTCGAAAGCGTAAGGCGCGAGCTCGGCGCCGGGGCCGATGGCTCAAAAACAACCTTACGGGTGTACGACATAACGGGCCTTGTGTTCACCGGCGACAACCCCAACAGTTATTTCGACATCGAGGTCAGCGGAGGCGCAGACAACTGGTACATAAATACCGGCTGGCCCAACCGGTCCTACTGCGTCGATATCGGTCTTCTCAGCCCGCAAGGGAAGTTCTGCACGCTGGCTCGCTCGAATCCCGTGCATACGCCTCGGGCAAGCGCTTCGGAAGTTGTCGATGAGCGCTGGATGAGCCTCGAAGAGGAGTTCGAGCGCATTTATGCCCTCTCGGGCGGGTTCCAAATCGGGCACGGCTCCCTCGAGCTGAGACAGATGATGGAGAAACAACTTCAAATCCACATGGCGTCAGAAGCGCCCGCAAGCCTCTTCAGCATGGCGGCGCCCGCAAAAGAGCGCGGTTTCTGGCTGGCCGTCGAGACTGAACTCATCGTCTTCGGGGCGACCGACCCCGCCGCGAGTGTCACCATCCAGGGACGCCCGATCAAGCTCAGGCCCGATGGCACATTCAGCGTGCGATTCGCATTGCCCGACGGCGGGCAGGTTATACCCGTCACCGCGCAATCACCCGACGGTGTCGAGGAACGAACGATCACGCCGACCGTCACAAGATCGACGGAAACCCGGGAACCAGTGTTCAAGTAAAGGGGAAAGATAAGAAGGCAACGGCAATCTCTCTATTTTTTTGATTCTTTCCCTTTTCCCTTTCGCCCTTCTCAAGGAAAGTGGAGTCGTATCGAAATGTTCAAAGGTTACTTATCACTTGTTCTTCATGCGCATCTGCCGTACGTCAGGCACCCGGAATATGAAGAGTTTCTCGAGGAGACGTGGCTGTACGAGGCGATCACGGAAACCTATATTCCTCTTATATCAGTCCTTGAAAAGCTCCTGGCCGAAGGAGTGGATTGGCGACTGAGCATGTCGCTCACGCCGCCGCTGCTCTCGATGCTGTCGGACGAGCTCTTGCAGGAGCGTTACGTCAGGCGTCTCGATAAACTTATCGAGTTCTCGGCCCGGGAGATCGAGCGCACTCAATGGGAACCTTCTTTCAACCGACTCGCGCAGATGTACCACCGAAGGTTCACGGAGGCGCGCGACGTATTCGAGAACAAATGCGGGCGCAACCTTGTCAACGCGTTCAAGAGACTGCAGCAACTCGGCAAACTCGAGGTGCTCACATGCTGCGCCACGCACGGATTCCTGCCTTGCCTCAACGTCTCGGAACAGGCGGTTCGGGCGCAGATTCGGGTGGCGGTCGCACATTACCAGAAGTGTTTCGATCGCCGGCCCGAGGGAATCTGGCTGCCAGAGTGCGGCTATTACTCCGGTCTCGACAAAATATTGAGAGAGGCGGGCATACGGTACTTCCTCCTCGAGGCCCACGGGGTTCTTCACGCCTCGCCCCGCCCCAAATTCGGAGTATTCGCCCCCATCTATACTCCGTCCGGCATGGCGGCGTTCGGGCGCGACATGGAAAGCTCGAAACAAGTTTGGAGCTCGAAGGAAGGCTATCCGGGTGACTACTATTACCGCGATTTCTATCGCGATGTCGGCTTCGACCTCGACCTGGACTACGTGCGCCCCTACATTCAGCCGGACGGCGCGCGCGTATTTACGGGATTGAAGTATTACCGCATAACGGGCAAAACCGTCCACAAGGAACCCTACGACCCTGACCGCGCAAACGAGAAGGCGGCCGAACATGCAGGCAACTTCATGTTCAACCGGGAGCGTCAGGCGGAGTATCTCGAATCCGTCATGGGGCGCAAGCCGATTGTCGTGGCGCCTTACGATGCTGAACTCTTCGGTCACTGGTGGTTTGAAGGACCTGATTGGCTCTACTATCTGTTCAAGAAGCTGCATTTTGACCAGAACGCCCTGCGGCCAATCACACTCGCCGAATACTTGCGCGAAAACCCGACAAACCAGGTGGCCACGCCTTCAATGTCGAGTTGGGGATACAAGGGATACAACGAAGTGTGGCTCGAAAGCAGCAACGACTGGGTTTACCGGCACTTACATAAGGCCGCCGCGCGAATGGTTGATCTCGCGCGTGAAAATGGGAACAGCCCCGCAGCGATGCGGCAGTCACCTTCTTCACCGCTTGTTCGCCGCGCCCTCAATCAGGCAGCCCGCGAGTTGCTCCTTGCCCAAAGCAGCGACTGGGCCTTCATTATGAAGGTCGGCGCCATGGACACTTACGCGCGCAAACGCACGGTCGATCATTTGCTGCGCTTCACTCGGCTGTATCACGAAATCAAGACCGACGGGATCGATGCAGACCATCTCTCGCATATCGAGCATCTGGACAACATATTCCCTGACATCGACTACTCGGTCTACACATGAACAGCCGACTGCACTGTACTACTCACGCTCAAAATCATGAATTCTTGTCGCGATTTCTTGCACCAACCCAACGCATATTAACCACACGGGCGCAATGAATTGCGCCCCTACACGCATGAATCACGAAATCCTGTAGGGGCGCGATTCATCGCGCCCGATGCGCGCTATTTGGTTGCTGCCGTGCCGCACTGTGTAGGCTGTTCAGTAATTCTGTAGACGCGAACTTATTCGCACCTGCAGGAATCCTATCCTGGTTCGCCAATCACGGGACAGTCTCTATATCCGCAATTTGACAGAACTCACGAGTTTCCACTATAATGTTTTGCTGAACAAAGTATCCGGATCGCCTAAAGCCGGGAATAGCCGTGCGCAACGGGCACGCTCGAGACTCTCGAACCCGGGTTTTGGACGTTTGACTCCAAACTATAGACATTTCAGGCGCCTTACTACATGAGGACATAATTGTGAAAAGAACGTTCCAGCCATCTGAAAGAAAAAGGAAACGGACACACGGCTTCAGAGCGCGAATGAAAACGAAAGGCGGACGTAGAGTCTTGAGCAGCAGAAGGCGCAAAGGCCGTGCCCGATTAACCGTAAGCGGCTGACCCTGCGGTCCACAATGAAAAAGCTTGGTTTCCCGAAGAGCAGGCGGTTGACCAGGCAATACGAGTTTCTGAGATTGTACAGGACCGGACGCAAGGTCTCAAGCGAATATTTGACGGTGTATGCGCGTCCGGCAGAGGGCCGACAGGGCAAGGTGGGGATTGTAGTCAGCAAGAGAGTAGGGGGAGCCGTCGAGCGTAATAGAATCCGAAGGGTTCTCAGAGAGGCTGTCCGAACAAACCCGAACGAAATACTCGAAGGGACAGACCTCGTAATCGTCACGAAGAACCGAGCGCTCGAACTTCGGCGCCCTGAATTGGTCGAACAACTGCTCCGGCTGCTCCGGAAGAGCGAAGCTTCTTGATGCGTAGACTGCTTGCATTCTTCATAAAGGTTTACAAGCTATTCTTGTCTCCGCTTCTCCCACCCGCTTGCCGCTTTTACCCAACCTGCTCCGAGTATGCCCTTGAGGCCATCACAAAATACGGCGCATTCAAAGGGTCCTATCTGGCGCTGCGGCGGATTCTCAGATGTCATCCGCTCTGCGAGGGCGGCTGGGACCCCGTACCGTGAATAGGTGCTTGTTACCCGTTTGGGCGAATTGGCCGGGGAAGAAAAGCGAAGTCGGAATGACATTGAAGGGATAAGCCGTTCCCTCTAGTCTTTGGTTCCCCTTCGCCTTGTGCCCTGAGGCTTCCGAAGTCCCGCCTCGCGGGATTGCTCCTTTCGCCTTTCGCCTGCTTCTTAAGGAGTTTCCCTTGGACAAAGAGTTGCAGAAGAACATGCTGCTGGCCATCGCTTTGTCGATAGTCATCATGCTGATCTGGCAGCATTTCTTCGCGCCAAAACAACCTGAACAGGTTCAACAGCAGGAACAAGCCGCCGAAAATATCTACCACGAACGCCCTGAGCCGGCGGCGCCTACCGCTTCGACCACCGGCTTTGAGACAGCCACAACCCAGGTTCCGCCGGTGGAACTGGCCAAGGCGCTTGATGTCGCGGTTAGCACCCCGCATGTGACGGCGACGTTCACGACTCTCGGCGCAAGACTGACTTCCCTCGTGCTGCCGGAGTATCAATCCAAGAGGGGCGGCCATGTGGAACTGGTTCCGCAAGACGCTGACATGGGCTGGCCGCTCGCCCTCGGATTCAACGACACCGGTTTTGGAACCAGCACGGACAGCTTCGTTTACGAACACAAACTGTATGAGCCTTCGGGCGCAGACCTGAGTGATCTAACCAGGGAACTGCCCGCTTGCCTGAGCAACGCAGCCCCCGAAACACCTGAGAACGAGATCAGACAGAGACTGGATTCGTGCCTGCCCAAGCTCGAAGCGACCGACGACTTACGTACTGCCGTGATAGCTCATGCGGCCGGAAAGTTCGCGGCGGCCGGTTCAGCGACAAACCTCGCGGAGATGATATCGAAGAGCACGGTCCTCGTCTTCTCCAGGCAACTGAATCCCGAACTCAAACTCTACAAAGCATTCGTATTCGATTCAGGGAACTATTCGTTCGATATGTACGTTGCCTTCCGCAACACAGGCAGCCAACCGCTCGACCTGGGGCGTGGACGCGCGAGCTACTCGATCAACTGGGTTCCCGGACTGGAAAGCTCGGAAACCTCCGCCAAGGGCGATCAGCTTGTCGGAGTATATCTTGTCGAGAAGGATTTCGGGCAGAAAGCGATCAGAAAACTCAAAGAGGCTATGGTCTTTCCTGACAAACTGACGTGGATCGGTCTGAAGAGAAGCTACTTCTTTGTAGCGTTTGCGCCCACAGGCGGATTGGTGGACGCCTCGATCAAGCCGCTTGTCCAAAAGGGTGATCGCGTAAGCATCACGTTCGACATGAGGCCCATCAAACTCGAGCCGGGCGGCATTGCAGCCGACAACATCCGTATCCTTGCCGGACCAATGTTGAAGGAAGTTCTCGAGTCGCTTGGGTCGGAGTTTGACCGAATACTGAACTTCGGCTTTTTTGACATTTTCGGCAAGTTCCTTCTTGCGGCGCTCATTCTGTTCGACAAGTACGTCCAAAGCTATGGTCTCGCGATTATTCTGCTCACGCTGGTCGTGCGGCTGGGACTGTTTCCGCTGAATCAGAAAAGCTACAAGTCAATGAAGCAGATGCAGTCGCTTCAACCGATGATGAACGATCTGAGGGAGAAATACAAAAAGAACCCCCAGGAGATGAACAAGAAAATGATGGAACTCTATCGTACGCACAAGGTTAATCCTATGGGTGGTTGCCTGCCGATAGCGTTTCAGATGCCCATACTGATCGCGTTGTTCCAGGCGCTCAGATACGCAGTCGAATTGCGCGGAGCCTCATTCCTGTGGATCAGTGACCTCTCCGAACCCGACCGTCTGTTCACACTCACGGCCCCGTTCCGTCTCTCAATCAACCTCCTGCCGCTTCTGGTAATCGCCGCAATGGTGATCCAGCAAAGGATGACTCCAATGCCGTCGGGAGCGCAGAACGAATCTCAGAAGCTGATGATGCAGTTAATGCCCATCATCTTCGGATTGATGTTCTACAGCATGCCGTCGGGCCTGACTGTCTACTTTCTGGTTTCCACGGTCCTCGGGCTTGCGCAGCAGTATTTCGTTCAGAAGTCGGCGTAACTCTACTATGCCCAAGAAAGGAAGCAAACCATGATCTCGATTGAAGTCGAAGGAAAGACGCCGGAGGAAGCAATACAAAAGGCGTTGAACGTCCTCGGGGCCGCCAGGGAGAAAGTAAAGGTGGAAATCCTCGAAGAGGGCAGCAAAGGCTTGTTCGGTATGATAGGCAGCAAACAAGCCAAGATCAAAGCGACACTTATCGAAATCGACGAGATGAAACCCCATGCCCCACAAACAGAGTTCTCTCCCCGTCCAACGGTCACGGCCGTCAGGCCCCCGCGTCCCATAACAACCGAGCGCGAGGAAATCGCGCTTCAAGACGCTCCCGCCAAGGAAGTACTCGAGGAACTGCTGAAACTCATGGGCTTCCAGGCCGACATCAAGCAGGAAACCACAAACGAGAAGATCATTCTGACCGTCCAGGCGGGCGAAGACAGCAACATACTGATAGGTCGCCGGGGCAAGAACCTCAACGGGATTCAATACATCGTTAACCGCATCTGCTCGAGGAAGAACGAACGGGTCAAGCCGATCGTCATCGATGTCGAAGGCTACCGCGAAAGGCGCAAGGATGCACTTGAGTCGCTCGCGCGACGGCTCGCCGCAAAGGCTAAATCCTCCCGGCGCGAAATCGAGACAGAGCCGCTTTCGGCGTCTGACCGCCGTCTCATCCACATGGCCTTGAAAGATGACAACGAAGTTCACACGCAAAGCCGCGGCGACGGCCCCTTCAAGAACGTAGTCATTAAACCGAAAAGAGACAACCAACGGCGAGAGTGAACGCGGCGAGATGGAATCTTGAGCAGTGACTGCCCCGGAGACGGCGAACGCCGCTCCGGGGCGTGCGCTTAAGGGGAAAACCCGGCGCGTTCCCCGTGATGCTCGTGGTGAACAATCAGGCTCCGGTCTCCTGTTGAAACGCCGTTCGGGTGATTCGCCGGCGCTTGTGGCATTTGTGTTCCGAGGTCTTTGTTTTGTTGTCAATCCAAAATCCAAAATCCAAAATCCAAAATCGCCATACTTCCACAATCTGTGCCATATCCACGCCTCCCGGTTACAGCGGAATAGGGATCGTGAGGCTGAGCGGCCCCCATTCGGTCGCGATAGCCGAACGGCTCTTCCGCCCATCAAACGGAAAGCCGCTCTCCGGGCAACCAGGTCACACTCTCATCCTCGGCCGAATCTTCGACGCGGACGTGTTGATCGACGAGGCGCTCGTGAGCGTAATGCGCTCGCCTCGCAGCTACACCGCCGAGGATGTAGTCGAGGTGAACTGCCATGGCGGTATCGTGGCCGTTCGCCGGACGCTCGAGCTCATGCTCAAGGCCGGCGCGCGGCTTGCCGAACCCGGCGAGTTCACGAAAAGGGCATTCCTCAACGGACGAATCGACCTCGCTCAGGCGGAGGCTGTCGCCGACCTCATCGGCGCAAAGACGGCCGCGGGCATGAAGGCCGCAGCCAACCAATTGCAGGGCAAATTGAGCGAACGCATCGTGTCGCTGAGGGAAAAACTCGCCGAATGTCTGGCGCGCCTCGAAGCGACAATCGATTTCCCGGAAGACGAAGTGCCGGAACTCGGCGCGCCGGGCGCACTCGCCGTGGTGGAGGAGACTATCCATGAGATTGACGCCTTGCTGAGCAACGCACACGGCGGCAAGCTCTACCGCGACGGGGTGTCAACCGTCATCGCAGGAAAACCCAACGTCGGAAAATCGAGCGTCCTGAACGCAATCCTCAATGAGCCGCGCGCAATTGTGACCGAAGAGCCCGGCACGACCCGCGACGTTATCGTGGAGTCTCTCGAGCTCAGGGGAATAGCGCTCAGGCTGTCCGACACGGCGGGTATCCGCGAACCCGGCTGCGAAATCGAGCGGCTCGGAGTCGAGCGCAGCGAACGCGCAATTGACGACGCAGACCTCGTTCTCTTTGTGATCGATTTGACGTACCCGTTTTCTGCGGAAGACAATCGTATCATGGAGAGGCTGGCGTCAAAAACACATGTGATCGTGGTCGCCAACAAGGCTGATCTCGATCCGCATCCGGATACTTCGGGCATCGAGAAGTCGTTCCCCGGCAGAAGAATCATTCGCACTTCGGCCACTCAAGGAACCGGCATCAAACAACTCGAGGACGCGATATTCAAGGAGGTCACCGAGGGCGCTGCAATCGCGCCGGAAGAGATTCTTGTCAGCAGGCTCAGACATCAGCAAGCGCTCGAAAACGCGCGCTCGGCGTTGCGGTCGGCGACGCGGACAATCGGGAATAATCTTTCGCCCGAATTCGTCGCCGTCGACCTGAGGGAGGCGCTCGACTCACTCGGCGAAATCGTCGGCGCCGTCCTCACCGACGACATACTCGACCGTATATTCAGCGAGTTCTGCATCGGCAAGTAAGACCGTAAACCGTGAACTTCATAATACGGGGACATGATGCGGCATCGTGTCCCCGTATTATGAATCGCGGCATCGTGTCCCCGTA
>JACRIR010000221.1 GCA_016215705.1 Candidatus Poribacteria bacterium
ATTATAGATGCACAGGAAACCAGCGCAACGGTATCCCCTTGGGATAATGACAAGGCGGCGAGCCGCAGGGATTTTCGGGGGATTTCGCTTTTGTTCACGACGCGCTACTTCACGCTTCGACCTTTGGCTTTCAAGGTCTTCCTTGTCTTCCTTATCGGCATCTTGTCCGTCATCCCACCTTGCATGGAACAGGTTTCTGCCGCTGACATAATAGTCGACAACAAATCCTCGTTGGTGACATATACAGGAGACTGGCCGAATTCGACTCTTGTTCCAGGATATTACAGCTCGAACTACCAGTACAACCTGGCCGGAACCGGTCTCGATAAAGCAACGTGGACCGTCACCCTCTCTAGTCCGGGGAATTACAGGGTTTGGGCGTGGTGGTCCTCGCCGTACAGCACCCGCCCTTCCAATGCCCCGTTCCGGATAGTCCATTTCGGGGGCGAAACGACCGTTCGGGTTGACCAGCGGGTCAACGGAGGAAAGTGGAACGAACTTGCAGTGCGTTATTTTGAAGCCGGTGCCGCAAAGATCATCCTGTCCGATGATGCCGACGGCAACGTAATCGCCGATGCGATCCGGTTTGAGTACGTCGGATCCGTACCCCCAACGCTCCAAGCAGAGTTCACGGCTACAAACGCGGCAGGGCCGGTTCCGCTTCCCGTTTCGTTTATCGATCAGTCCCTTGGAAACGTGACGAATTGGAATTGGAATTTCGGTGATAATACATCCAGCACGGAAAAAAATCCTGTACATACATATACCTACCCCGGCAACTACACTGTGACCTTGTCGATTCAAGGACCGGACGGGAAGGACACCAAGGTCAAGGCAGATTTTATCACCGCCATTCCATATGCCTATGAGTTCATCCCTCCCATCGACACCAAGTACAAGACCTCGATCTTTCAGGATTTCGGAAATCCGAGGGAAGGAATTGGGCTACACACCGGAGAAGATTGGGGGGTCTATGAACCGGATGTCCCTGTCTTGGCGGTGGGAGATGGCGTGGTCGAGGACTCTCGCGATCTGGATCCCGGCTTCGGAAACATGATTGTGCTCAAGCATCTGCTTCCAGGCGGCTCCCATGTGTACTCTTTGGTCAGCCACATGGCGACTCCCGTCCAGGCGAGCTTTCCGTACGGCAAGGTGGTGCGGAAAGGCGAGGTTCTCGGAACCGTTGGCGAAACCGGATGGACACCGTCGGGACTCCACATACACCTGCAATTCATGCAGTCCCCTTACGCGCTGGACGGATATGCGAATTCGCTGTCATCGTATAGAGACCCCTCTGACTTCATTTTCAGCCACAGACGTTTTACTCCCGATGTGATCATCGTCGACAACGAGGACCCCAAGTTCCTGACTATCGGAACCTGGAATTTCAACGATGCTCGTAGCGACACCTATTCCGTCAGTTACCTCGCGAGCGGGGCAGGCCTTGGGGAGAATAGCGCGGCCTGGACATTCACGGTGCATGATTCCGGGATCTACAACGTTTATGCATGGTGGACGGGATGGACCGGGAGAGCTACCGATGCGAAATACAGAATATCGCACGCCGGCGGCGAGAATATCTCTGTGGTGAGTCAGTCCGCAAACTCGGGAAGGTGGAACTATCTCGGAACCTTCGAATTCTGGCCAGGCGAATTCAGCGTGGCCCTGATGAACGACGCAACGGGGAGCGTGTCCGCCGACGCCATCAAATTGGTAAAAACAGGAGCATTGGACGTCTGCTCCGACGGCACGGTGTTTGGAGAACCCTCGGTGCGGAAACCCAAATATTGTCTCGTCACCGATTACCTAACGGACAAGAGCCTGACATACGGCTGCAATCCCGGCGGCGTTCCGCAAACGGACGGGACGTGTTCAAAGTCGGAACCCGGAATCATAATGGACAATGGGGACCCAGGATTTTCGACTACCGGGGTCTGGAACCCGAGTACGACGGTGATGGGATTTTACGGATCGAATTACCTCTATACCGACGCCGGTTCGGGGGGTACGGCGACGTGGGCTGCGGTCCCCAAAGTTGCCGGCACCTACGAAGTATTCATCTGGGACCGCGATAAGCTTTCGTATATCGATCCCTCTGACCGAGCGACCGACGCAATGTACAGGATTCGACACGCCTTCGGCACGACCTCCGTGACCGTAAATCAGAAGCATATCTACAAGGAATGGATAAGCCTTGGAGCCTACTATTTCGATGCGAATGTCCCCGCGACGGTCACTGTCGGCAGTAGTTCCATCGGCGCCGTGATCGCGGATGCTGCCCGCTTCCTCTTTATCAGCACGCAGCTCCCTCCGCCGAAAGCGGAATTCTCGGCCGCACCTCTCACGGGCGACCTGCCCTTGAAGGTACAATTCTCCGACCTTTCCTCGGGAAAGATTACCCAATACTTGTGGGACTTCGGAGACGGGACGAGCAACTCCCTCCAGAATCCGTCCCATACGTATGCAACGGCAGGCGAATTCACGGTCAGCCTGACCGTGGCGGGGCCCAGCGGTTCCAACACCACCACCAAGACCGCTTACATTTGGGTTACAGACCCCACCATCCGCCCCATGGTGATCGATAACGAGGACCCGGGGTTCAGCGTCGTCGGCGACTGGCCGAACTCGACCCTCGTCAGCGGCTACTATGGGACGAACTACCAGTACAATCTGGCGGACGCGGGGAACGACCGCGCCACGTGGACGTTCAACATTCCCGTAGCCGGAAATTTCAGGGTTTCCGCCTGGTGGTCCTCGCCGTTCAGCACAAGGCCATCGAACGCTCCCTTCACGGTTCAGCACGCCGCTGGAAACACCACGGTGCGGGTGGACCAGAGGGTGAACGGAGAAAAATGGAACTTATTGGGCACTTTCCCGTTCAATCCTGGGGCAGCACAGGTGTTTTTGACGGACAATGCCGACGGGAACGTCATCGCGGATGCTGTCATGCTCGAATACGTTCCGAAATAGAGGTGCGGAATGTGTGTCCTAGAAACCCGCCTCCAGGCACTTGATTATCTTGAACATCTCGTATGCCGTGACGAAATGCAAGCGCCAGCCGTTCTTGCCACATACGTCCTCCAGCAAACCATATAGGTGGTCCAACCCCCTTTCCTCAAGGAGATAACGCTGATTGCTTTCCTGGCATCCGTGGGTGTGAACCTTTATGAATAGGTGGTTCGGCATCCCCTTGACTTTCGGCGCGTATCTCTTCCACAGATGAACCCGGTGATCGGCCGCCGGGTGGTCCTGACATATCTCACTGTTTTCTATGCGGGGAAAGATGCCGAATTTCCTTGCGTACCAGTCAAGCCCGAGCGGCCCCTGCACGATCATCAAGTCTCCCCGTTGCGCTTTTCGCGCCTCCACGTCGATGCCGTCGTCGTGGGACTTCGGCAGGGCGGGATCTTCCACTGCATAATATATGCTGTTGATTTTTTTCGTCTGCGTATCGCTCGGCGCCGAAGGAAGGGTGAAATCCGCGTAGCAGCCTGTTTCTCCGAGAATCCGGATTTCGTCGTTAACACCGCAATATCGCCCGTCCTTCCGGGAGTTGTCCAGTGCCCAGTTCCCGTGCACGAACCCGTAAAGGATTCGTCCCTTTTCCTCCTCGCGGCGTAGAAGTCCGTGCTCCTCGTGAAGCCGGTCCCGGAATGAAACCAGTTTCCGCCTAAGCCCTTCCGACGTGTCCCGGTCATGGTGAAGATGGATTTCGACGTCTCCGAAACCCTCCTTGCAGTGGCGGGCCAACATCGCGATGATTTCCGCGTCGTATTCCTCCTCCGGGAAAAAAAAGGTGTGTCTTGGGGATCTTCCTTCCGAATCCTTGAATCGGGAAGCGATTTCAGGATACCGGGATATCCAATTTGCCGTTCTGCGCAGCGCCTCCGATTTGCCTGCTCCGTTCCAGTAGGGCTCGAAATGGTCCGCGATCATGAAATAGAGTCGGATCGGAGTGCCGGTGTCCAAAGGCTCATGCGCGAACAGGGACCTAAGGTAGGAGCCGATCCAGATCTTTATGTTTTTCTTCTCGAACATCTCGGACCAGAGTGATTGCCGTGAAAGGATTCCCCGCCGGGCATACGGGTGGAAGAACGAGGTGGGGGGGAATTCGTCTATTCCAACTTCAGGTTGTAGGGCGGGCCGGGGATCTTGTTCGAAGAGGGTGTCGCGAACTCGTAGCAACCGATGTCGTACCCGTTCCCTTGGGGTCTTCCGTTCCCCGCAAGATCGTAGCTCAAGTCGGGAACCGCAGTCCCCGAATCGATCGCACGACTCCCGGCCGCGAGGCGATAGTCGTTCGAGGCGGGAGCCAGAAACAATTCCCCCGCTGTGGCGACAAACGAGGATCGGTCCTGTCCATACTGGGTCCGCCACTCGGCAAGACTGATGAGATCTCCCGAGGGATTTTCGATCCGCGTCAGGATATTGTAATCGCTGTCCATTCCCGTGATGCTGTTCCCGTCAACCGCCATGCTGTCGGCGGTCCCCAGGTGGATGGCGATGTTGTTCCGCAAGTACCCGTGCGTGCTGCCCGACCGGAACGCGATGCCGTGCCGGGATCCTGCCGGCATGACGATCGTGTTATGGGTGATCCTGTTGTGATGCGACCCGGCGGAGGCGTCGACCCGGTACATGTTGATTCCGGTGGTGTTGTTCCCGTACAGGAGGTTGTTCCGGATCGTGGCGTAGGCAGCGCCGTCGAGCTCGATGGCACCGCTTCCGTTCCGCCCGTTTCCGTACAAGACGTTGTTCTCGATCAATGCGTTCGTGATCACCCCGTCGCCTCCCTGGGACGCATCGGCATTGATCTGGATCCCCGCCTCGTCGTTGTCGTGCACCCGGTTCCCCCGGATGACAGGGTCGTCGGCGGAATTGGCCACATAGATCCCGTGCTGGCCTTTTGAGTTCGACACCTCGTTGTACTCGATGACCACACCGGCAGCGAAGGAGGTCGTGATACCGACCCAGCCCGCGTTCGAAACCCGGTTGCTGCGAACGATCACCCCTCGCCGGTAATCGCTCGCCGTTCCGGAGACGCGAATTCCGCGTGAGGGGACGGACGCGTCCGCCGCCATGACGTCAATCGCGAACCCGTCGATGGTCACGTAATCCCCGAGGACTGTGACTGCCGTATATCTTTCGTCATAGGTTTCGTATCCAAGGATCCTCGCTCCCGATCCGACCGCCTTGAACTCGATCCTCGCGGATGCCGTGCCGGACCGGGTCACATGAAACGGAGCGTAGTCGCCGTCTTCGACCATGACGGTGTCTCCTGCCGACACTCTCCCCGCCGCATATTGAACGCTCGACCAGGGAGCTGCTTGCGTCCCCGCATTCCCATCGTTGCCCCGTGGTGGTTGAGCCACATAATAGACGGCCGCATTCCCGGAATCCGGGAAAACCGCGGAGACGGCGACGAGGGGGACCAAGGCCCAGAACCAGGCCTGGACCGGGAAAAACAGCGTTCGGAAGCGATGATGTCCCGTTCTCATCCGAAATCCGGTCCTAATTCACCCTGATTGCCTGTGGAGCGGCCGGGATCTTCGACGGAGGCGGAGAGGTGGTGTATTCCGGCGGCGTCGGATTTCCCAGGTAGGACCATATATAATTCGTCAATGTCTGCCCTGTTGCGCAAAAGCCCCGTTGCGTATCGTTTGTGGACGGAACGGCACCCGTCGGCGGGGGATTGGACTCTGAGAAAACCGCCTTGATCTGGTCCTGATATGGCCAGGGCCACACGGGGACACCGGTCAGGGAGTCGTATCCCGCCTCGCCCCAGAGGGTCCCATCCGCCCCCCAACGATTCACGATGGTCGCGCCGATGTTTCCCCCGTCGTCACCCGCATTGTACAGACCGCTGTCCGCTTCGACGCGCAGGATGTACTTCTGCTTTCCGAAGATGAGCTGGGTCACTGCGTTGGTTCCATACGCCTGGGTGACCGGATAGAACCCGTTATTCGTTACGACGTTCCACCCTTCGCTTCCGCCTGCGTAGAGCGCCCCGTTGTTGTAGAAAAGGGTGTTTTTCAGGACATGCCCTGTCCCGCTCGAATATTGGCCGATTGCAGTTCCGTTTCCACCGATTGTACACCGGTTCAACGTCAGCCCGGCGCCGGAACCCTGAGCCTGGATCCCCATATCCCCCGTAGGTCCGCTGTCCCACATGACCGTGTCCGTCAAAGTCATCCCCGTGCCGTTCTGTTCTTTCGCGAAGATCGCCGCATAATAGGAATCCACCTTGAGTGCGATGCACCCGCGCCAAGTGACGTTCTTTGCATTCTTCGGGTTGTACCACCCCCCGTAGGTCCTCTCCCCTCCCGTCATGCCGGTGTTGTGGCTGTCGATAACAATGCAGTTCTGGAAGAGGATATCCTGGGCGCCATATCCCGAGTTGTTTCCGTACACGCAGAAGGACGCCTTCGGCTGTGTCGTGGCGGTGTAGTCGTTTCTCACGACGCATCGGCGGTAAATGATGTATTGCGAAGTATCCGAAGGTCCACCGACATAGAAGCCGTATCGCATCTGTCCGACCAGAGCACAATCCTCCCAAAGAACATAGGAGGAACCGGTGGTGGCGACGACCTCATCGTAGTCATTCGTGATCCCCGAGCGTTTCACGATCAGTTTTTTCACTTTGACGTGATTGGACCCTTCGACGGAAACAGTGGATTCGGGACCGCCTCCGCTGTGATCTACGACAAATCCCTCGACCAGTATGTAGGAGCGATTGATCAAGCGGATGTAACTGTCCTCGTAATCTGGAGACGAGGTTCCCTTGTTTATCCTGACGCCGAAGGGGGTTTCGGCCCTGATTACCGTGTATGCCCCCGGAGAACCGTTGGGGGGCTGTCCGTAGCCCCGTCCGCCGTAACGACCGATAAAATTATTCTGCCCGGTGTATACCCCGTTCTTCACGATCAATGTGTCCCCGCCGATCATCCTGGAATACCCGAAACCGATACTCCCCCAAGGTTTGGCCGACGATCCGTCGCCCGTCGTGTCGCTCCCTGTGAGAGAGACGTAGTAAATCGCGCCCGCGTGAGAATTTGGGATCCCCACGACTGCCGACAGCGCAAGCGACGATGCAAGAGCAATGACAAGCAGGAAGGGGTGAGAAATCCCCGATTCCCTGAATTTACTGTTCAAGAATTTTCCTCCTTCGCTTCACATAGTCCGAAAGCAAGCAATGTTCTGGCAAATATCATGCCATCAGGCGACCGGGGACAGCCCAAAAACCCCTTGGTTCTTCTTGGAAAATGATGTATCGCCCTCGTTGGTCGTCCGGTGAAATCCAAAAAATGAAATCCGATCACCAAAAATGAAATCGACGGCATGGGTGTACGCACGCTATTTCCACTGCCATCAGGCAGGCGGATTCCTCGGTGTTGCATCAACACCCCCCCGGGAAAGCAATTCGAGTGCTTTCCCGGCGTTGGCCTTCCAGTTATGGGTTTCGATGATATCGCGTCGTGCCTTCCGACCCATCGTTCTCCTGAGATCGTCATCTCTCATCAGGCGGGCGATCTTCTCACGCATTTCGACCAGGTTTCCCGGAGAGAACAGGATACCGTTCTCTCCGTCCCGAATGACATCCGCAAGTGGGGGGAGGCGGGGTGCGATCACCGGAATTCCCATGGCCATATACTCGAACACCTTCATCGGGGACCCGTAATCGTTGGAATTCGGCATTACACCGAGATCCATGCAGGACAGGACCGTGGGAAGTTCCGGATGCGGCACGCTGCCCGTGAGAATGACCCGGTCCGAAACTCCCGACTTCATGGCGATCGAGGCGGCGACGTCCTTATCCGGACCCTCCCCCACCAGCATCAGATACAGATCGTCCCGTTCCCTCATCAGGGGAACAACAGCCTCCACGAGTCGAGGAACCGAATGCCAGGGATAGAATCCACCGACGAAGCCGATGACGATGCCTCCATCCCTGATTCGAAACCGTGATCTGGAGCCACATGCGCCGGGAACGTCGGGATCGAACAGGCACGGATCCGCCGCATTGGGGGTCAGTCGGATCCTTGCTTCCGGTACGCCCGAGGCGATCAATTCCCGGACCAGCGTGGAAGAAACCGCAACGAATCCCGTGGCTCTCCGGAGCAGAAATCTCTCCATCCGGCGCGCCACGGGATCGAGCGCTCGAGTTCTCTTCCTGAAGAGAGGGCTGGACGCCAAATAATTGATTTCGACGACGATCGGCACCCCCAGGCGGCGGGCGGCGATCACCCCGGCGATGCCGAAAAGGGAATACCGTTCGTAAAGCGCCTGACAAGAGGAGGCACGGTGGGATTTCCACAAGCTCCACAGCGCCTTCCCGTTATAGAGGAGCTCCAATAACTCGAACACCAACTCGGGGGCGTACCGGCTGATGATCCGGTAAAAGAGTTTCCTCCATCCCGGGGAATCGCCATCCCGCGGACTTTCTTCTCCCCCCCGGGCCCAATGGTCGGGAGAGACGATGTCGATGCTGTGTCCCCAATCGCGAAATCCGTCGATCATGCCCCGAATGTGGACCCCCTCAACCCCTTCGCCGCGAGTCCTATGGAGGTAAAGGATTTTCATGAAACATGACGGAGAAAACGATCCGCGATCCGCTCCCACGTGTAATCATGCAAGGCCCGTTCGTTCCCTCTCCGGATCTTGGACGACACTTCGGGGGTGGGGTGGAGGATCTGGTGGACAGACCGGCAGACTTCCCCGATGTCGTCGCCGTAGAACAGGAAACCATCGTCGATATATTCCAGCTCTTTGAGCCGCGTTGTCACGACCGGTTTGCCCATGATCAGGTATTCGAACAGCTTGATCGGACACGCACCGTCCGCTACGGGAATCTTACGGAAGATATTCAGGCATACATCCATCCGGTCAATGTATCGGAACACGTCCCGATGGGTAACTCCACCCGGCATATGGACGTTGTCGAGCCCCCTCCGGAGCGCTTCCCGGCGGACATTTTCCCACTCCCGGCCCGTTCCCACGAGGAGGAAGCTCGCTCCGGATAGAACTTCCGCCGCGCCGAGGATAATCTCGAAATCGATGAAATACTCGAACGAGCCGATGAAACCGATGATGGGGGGGGGTAAATCCAGCATGATAGGGTTTGTCCTGGCATAATCCGCCTTTTCCCTTGCCACTCCGTTGGGTAGAACCACGGCCCTTCCATTCATGGCTTTCGTCAGGACATTCGACACAGCGAATACCCGGTCGGACCGGGATATCATCCCTTCGAGGATCCCTTCCGCCACTCGAAGCACGAAACGGTTGGAAAACCATCCGAGTTCGTGTTGAAGCATCGAAAGATAGTCGTCCGCGAAGTCGAACACCTTCTTCGGTCCGCCAAGGAAGAGATAGGGGTATTGGGGGATGTTGTACAGGATCATTACGTCGATTCCCTCCCGCCGAATGATTTCCCTTGCCCTCCGAAGAGACAGCAACGAGTAGATTCCCTTCTTAAACAGCTTCTCTAGCGGAAGGCGGCGTTTCCAGATCCAGTCCGGCACAGGAACGTCAATAAGCGTGATCCCTTCTCTCGCCTCTACGTCGATTTCCCGGAAGTTCGATTCGGCGGAGCGCAGCGGCGGAGGCTGAAGGACATATATACTGTGGCCCATGGCGGCGAGGCAGTTCAGGAGCGAATGGTATCGAGTCCAATTCACCGCGCGCCAACGGGCCATGTAGGGAAACAGGATCTTCATCTTCTTCTTGCCGCCCGGTTATTCCGACAACGCCGCCGTAATTCGCTCCGCCGCCCTTCCGTCCCCGTACGGGTTCACGGCCCTGCTCATGGCATCGTATTTCCTTTCGTCGCAAAGCAGCTCCGAAACGGTCTCGAAGATCCTCTCCGGGTCCGTACCGATGAGAGATGCCGTTCCCGCTGCGATCCCTTCCGGCCGTTCCGTCGTCTCCCGAAGAACCAGGACCGGCTTCCCAAGTGAGGGAGCTTCTTCCTGGACGCCCCCCGAATCCGTCAGGATGAGGTAACTCCTTTTCATCGCCTGTACGAACGGCACATACCTGATCGGGTCGTGAAGTATCACGTTTTCGAGACCGGCGAGGCGCCCCATTGCATGCCTCCGGACGTTCGGGTTCCTGTGAACGGGAAAAAACAGGGATACATCCGGATACGTGCGAGCGACCCTCCGGAGTCCTTCCATGATGCCGGCCATCGGGGGACCGAAACTCTCCCGGCGATGGGTCGTAACAAGAATCATCCTCCGGGAAGGGTCTCGGTGAAGGACTGCGGGCAGGATTCCATCAAGCCTGTTCTCGGAAGTTCGCAAAACCCAGTGGAGTGCGTCTATGCTCGTGTTTCCCGTCACCCGGATCAGCCCGCCGTCGACGCCTTCCTTTCGGAGGTTTTCCCTCGCGCCTTCGGTCGGCGCAAAATGCAGGCTGGCGATTCTTCCGATCAACTGCCTGTTTACCTCCTCCGGAAAAGGGTTGTAGATGTTCCGAGTGCGCAGCCCCGCTTCCACATGCGCGACGGGAATACGTAAATAGAAGGCTGCAAGCGCTCCCGTGAAGGCCGTCGTCGTGTCGCCCTGCACGACGACCCAATCGGGACGGTGTTCGCCCAGCGCCGCACCCAGCCCTCCCAAGGCCTTGTTGGTCACCCCGAACAGATCTTGGCCGGGACTCATCACGTTCAGGTCGATGTGGGGGGATATCCCGAACACCTCCAGCGTGTGATCCAACATCTCCCGGTGCTGTCCCGTTACGATCACCAGGGGGCGGAACTCTTCCTGCAAGCTCCACATTCTCATGATCACCGGCGCAAGCTTGATCGCTTCCGGCCTCGTCCCGAATACGAAAACCACGTTTTTCATTTCATTTTGTCCACTACCACGCGAGAGGGGAACCGTTCCAGGAACTGCCCGTAAGTGACGACCTCGAAGTCGCCCCGGGCTATCTCCTCCAGCAATCCGCGGAAACCGGATATCCTGGGGACATCCAGCGGATCGATGTAAACGTTCAGGTAGGCATTTCGGGTCTTGCCGATAACGAGCAGGCGACGAAATGCGTCGACAAATCCCTTCTCGCCCCGATGACCGATCCGGTGGATCCATCTGCGGGAATGAAGGGAATGCCAGGAATCGAACACCGTGAAGGGATGGCAGGGGCAGGTGGCGAGGGGGAACTCGACGATATCCCCGAAACGGAACGGGAGTCCGCCGGTCAACGTGTTCGTGAGCCAGGTGGAACTTGAGATCCGGTATCCGAGTTTCTGCAAGATCCCGTAAATCTCCGGCCCGAAATTGTGTTTGAAGTGCGGAATCCTGAAACCCGACGGAGAATATCCGAGAATCCTCTCGCATACCGTGTGGCACCTCTCCACTTCCTCGGTTTTCTCGGAAAGGGTACATTCACGGAATTTCCTCCCGGGGTTCAGGATCTCATTGTCGGGGTGCGAGTAGGTATGGTTGATGATCTCATGGCCGTCCTCGAGGATCCTCCCGTGAACCTCCGGGTACTTCTCGATCCAGTATCCCACGCATGCGAAACTGGCGCGGAAGGGATACGGCCTGAGAATTTCAAGCAGTGAAGGGATCGCCGTCACGTCCTCGGGATAATCGCAATCGAATGAAAGGGTCAGGCACGACGGCTTACCGTTCCAGCTCTGCCCCTGATTGGCGTCATAAAGCCAACGTAAGATCCCGGCGGGCATTAACAGAGTCGCCGCGCCGGCAAACAAATAATTATTGCCCAGGGATTTGATAATCTTGCTCCGGCGGGGGGAGGGGGAGGTGGTCACGGGAGGCCGCTTTCCGCGCGGTTACCGGGATCCGCCTGCCGATCGGGGCAGGCGGCGGACCGATCCCGATCGATGTACATTCGGTGCCAAAGTTCGAGGTTGATCAGAGAGAAGATGCGTCTTCCGAAATCTTCCCTCCTCTTCCTGTGGGAAGAGAGAATCCTTTCGATGTAACCGCGCTTGAAATATCCCCTGCTTTGGGACACCCTGTCCATGAGGATCTCGCATGCCGCATCGAATATATCCTCCCTGAACCACTGGGCGATAGGAACGGGAAAACCTCTTTTTTCCCTGTACACGATGTCATCGGGAAGGTATTTCGACATCAACCTTTTCAAGAGATACTTTCCTTTCCCCCGGCGCATCTTGTAGTCATCCGGTAGGGAGAATCCGAATTCCACCATTTCGTGGTCGAGGAACGGAACACGCAATTCGATCGATGCAGCCATGGTCATCTTGTCCGCCTTGATCAGCAGGTCATCGGGCAGCCAGGTCATCGTGTCCACGTATTGCATTTTCTGGAGAGGACTCCATCCGTCGAAGGTCTCGCCCAATTCCTCGAAAAAGTCCGAAACACCACGGCTGCATGAATTCCGGAAATCTTCGGAAAGCATCTCCTTCCGGATGCTGCTTGTCACGTCCCCGGAAACCGAAAGGTAGACCCCGTCCTCCCGGGAAGCGATCCAGTCGGCGTACTTCGTCCCCCGTTCTCCTGCGAGTCGCCTCATCCACTCCGTGAACATCTTTCTCGGTATGAAGGAACGATAGGACCGCAACGTCTCGATCGTTCTCATCTTCGAGTAAATCGGGTATCCGACGAAGACCTCGTCCGCACCCTCACCCGAAAGGAGGACCGTCGCGTTGTTGCGTGCAAACTGGGAAAGGCGGAACAGGGCGATGGCCGCGCTCTCTACGATGGGTTCCTCGGTAAAGCCGAGGGCCAGTTCAATGGAGCTCATGAAATTCTCAGGGGTCAAGACATGTTCGTGATGAATGCTGCCGAACACGGTGGCGACCCGGCGGGCAAAATGGAGTTCGCTGATCCCTTCGGCCCGTTCGTACCCCACGGAAAACGTATTCACCGGGGTGCTCATCATCCTCGCCATCACCGCGACGATCGTGCTTGAATCGACGCCGCCGCTCAGGAATACCCCCATAGGAACTTCGCTCATGAGATGGGATCGAACACAGCGGACCAGGAGATCTTCCAACCGCTTCTCCGCATCTTCGACAGATCCCCGGAAGGGTTCCACTCCATGCAGGTCCCAGTACCGCGTAACGTGCGTCTCGCCGTTCTTCAGGGTCAGGAAATGGCCGGGCTCGAGTTTCCGCACCCCCTGAAAGAGCGTCCGGGGACTAGGCACGTAGCCCACCGTCAGGTAATAGTCCAATGATTCAATGCGAATTTCGGGATCGAAGCAGCGGGTTCCCAACAACGCCTTTATTTCGGAGGCGAAGAGGAATACATCCCGGCCGCAATAGTAGTAGAGCGGCTTGATACCGACCCTGTCCCTGGAGACGTAGAGGCTCCGGTCTCTCTTGTCGTAGATGGCAAACGCGAACATCCCTCGAAGATGACGGGAGCATTCCGTTCCGTACTCCTCATAGGCATGGACGATAACTTCCGTATCGCTGCCTGTTCGGAATATGTGCCCCCGGGACGCAAGCTCTTTTCTCAGGTCGAGATAATTGTAAATCTCCCCGTTAAAGACAACGACAACCGAATTGTCCTCGTTGAACAGCGGCTGGTTCCCGCCGGAAAGGTCGATGATGCTCAGCCTCCGGTGGCCCAGGCCCACATTTCCGTTGATGTATATCCCGGAATCGTCCGGACCCCGGTGAGCCATGGTATCCGTCATTCCCTCGATCCATCGCGGACTCACGGTTTTTTGAACGTCGCTCCATACCACCCCGAAGATTCCGCACATTTTCGTCTTCTCTCCAATCCGCCCATTTTGGGGCAACCCGCACATCCAAGGCAGAACCGCCCCGGGGCGGCACGCTCTCGGAGACCCGCCCGCTCAGACAACCCCCGCCTTCCGCATGTTCTGCATGTAGAGAAAGGCCGAATTTTCCCAGGAATATTTCGTGACGGAGCTCCGGATCGCCCCGGCGTCCCAGTGGCCCGTCAAAGCACTTCGTAGTTTCTCCGCCAGATCCGCCGGATCGCCGGAACGGAAAAGGCGCCCGTTGCTTCCGTCGACGAGGTCCGGCAAAGCGCCCACGTCGGAGGCGACAACAGGCCTTCCGCACGCCAGGCTTTCCAACACCACGTTGGGCATCCCTTCACGCAGGCTCGGAAGGCAAAACACGTCCGCGAGCGCGTACCATTTCGGAAGATCGGCATGGGGGACGCCGCCGCAAAATCGGATCCAACGGGACAGGTCAAGCAAGTGGACCAGACGCTCGTACTCGTATCTTCGACCTCCCTCCCCCACGATGAGAACCAGGAAGTCATCCATCTCGGCTCGCACCTTACCGACCGCTCGAATCAGAACGTCGATCCCTTTCTCTTCCGACAGTCTCCCCACGAATAGAACCGTCTTGGTTCCCGGGGAAATTCGCTCTTCACGTTTCGCCGCTTCCTTCTCGTAGGGCCGAAAAATCTGCGTGTCCACGCCGTTGGGTATATATGCGACCTTCTCTTCGCCGATCCCGAGGGCGATGATCCTCTCCCTAAGCCGGCGGCTGACAGCAACAACCAAAGGGGAAGCGTCAAGCGCTGGCCCGATCATCCGTTTCCGAAAGGGATAATCGGCATACAAATTGATATCGCACCCCAGGGCGCTGATCACCACGGGAATGTTTAAGGCCTTTCCGATCCAGGACGCGACGATCCCGCTCGGAAAAACGAACTGCCCGTTGACGATGTCGAATTTTTCCTGTTCATGCAGTCTCCGGATCAGAGGCCATGTCGCCGTGAACATGGAGGCCGGCTGGAAAAGGCCCATCTTTGGAATCATGGGATATCTCGGATAATAGGCCTTGATTCCCCCATCCCGCGACTCCCGAGGAACATCCGCAAAACATTTGTACCTCTCGAGCCTGCGGAGTACCGGACTGTTCGGGAACCAGGGGATAGGGGAAATTACGACGATATCCAGATGCTTTTCCAGGGATTGGGCCAGGGACCGGGTGAAGACCGCCCGATTGGGCTCCCGGGGATTCGGATACTGGTCGGTGTACAGTAGAAGTTTTTTTTTCATTGAACGGAAGATTTCCGCCGAAGGCCTTCTTCGGTGTATAAATTCTGGTACGCCCTGATCATTCGTTCCAGGCTGAATAGTGAAACCACGCGACTGCGCCCCTCTGACCCCATACGCATTCTCTCCGGCAGGTTATCCAGCAAGCGAAGCATCGCTTCGCCGAAGGAATAATCGTCCCGCGGCGCGACCAGCAGACCG
This sequence comes from Candidatus Poribacteria bacterium, assembly GCA_016215705.1. Lineage (GTDB taxonomy): Bacteria > Abyssobacteria > SURF-5 > SURF-5 > SURF-5 > JACRIR01. Next base: position 15,172 of record JACRIR010000221.1, read on the forward strand.
GTACCCCCGTCAACCACTACCTCGGGATTCCCGCCCACGCAGGTTGCGATCACCGGGAGTTCACAACTCATCGCCTCCAGAAGGGTGAGATTCAGTCCCTCGTCCCGGGACGCGAGAACATACACATCCATCGCATTCAGCAGATCAGGGACGTCGCTTCGCTCTCCGGTAAAAATGATCTCTCCCTCAAGGCCAAGCTCCCGGCTCAGTTCCGACAGGGCGCCTTTGAGGGACCCGCCCCCAACGATGACCAGCCTGGCCCCGGGCCTCACTGCTTTCACGCGGGAAAACGCCCGGATAATGACGGCGTGATCTTTGACTGCTTCCAGCCTGGCGACGATCCCGTATAGGGTGTCCCCCTCTTTGATTCCGAGGTTGCGCCTTCCTTCAAGACGGCGTTCCTCGGCCCTGGCGAATTTACGGATGTCAACACCGTTGTAGATCAGCTTGATCTTCTCGGGCGCTATTCGAATCTCCCCGGCCATGTGGCCCCTGACGCGATCGGACACGGCGACCACCGTATCGGTCAAAGAAGTCAACCGTCGTTCGAGCCACTTTCTCCTCCAAATGTTCTCGATCTTCGAGTGCTCGGTGTGAACGTGACCCGCTCTCCACCTTACATTTGCGAGGGTTCCGTAAAACCAAGCGCCGTAATTATTCGTGTGCAAGACGTCGATGCGTTCCTTCCGCATCAGGCGCTCCAGTTGGAAAACCACGGGCAGGTCGATGCCTTCTTCGTATCTCAGATTGTGTAAGGACGCGCCTGCAGAACGGATCTCTCCCTCCAAGGCGCCGCCGTTGCGAAGCGCTCCCACGTGAGGACAAAACGCAGTCCTGTCGATATTGCGCACAAAATCAAGGATCATTTTCTCGATACCGCCGACATCCATCGAATAATTGAGATATAATATATTTATCATCTCGATATTCCTTACACGTAGATATTTTCAAAAACAACTACTGCCCCATAAACCACCAGAATAAACATTATTTCCAATAAACCGATATAGAACATATCCCTTAACTTAAAACATACTTTGACTTCTTCCAGAACAATGATCGACGAACAAAATGCCATCCATACGTACCATAATTCGTGATCCGCGGATATGAACATGGTAACAGTCAATAATCCGACTAAACCAATCAAATAAGATCTGTATATCGCGCGCCTGCTTTTTTCGACGCCCTCCTTCCTGAAAACCTCGGCTATTCCTTTTACCGTGACGTATATGAAGCCGAGCCAGAAAAATGCACCAACGAGACCGGTTTCCCCCACTTGCTGGACGAAGGCATTATGGGCAATTACTCTGTTATAATGGATGAATTGGCCCTTCCCGACTCCGAAAAGTGGATTGTGATACCGGATCATCCCTAATGCAGAGTACCACGCGACGATCCTTCCTCTGGTAGATTCCTGGGGATCATCAATGATATGCATGCGGGAGGGCGCAGCAGCAAAAAAAAGGAAGATGCACAACAAAACGCCGGCAAGAATCCCTATTTTACTCTTAAATTTAAAATAGATATATGTGAAAAGAACAGCGATAAGTCCCAGAAATCCCCCGCGGGAATTGGTTAGATAAAAACCGTGGATACAAAAATAGGCACCCGCGAGGGCCAGTAACTTCGCGGAATAACCAAATGAGTCGAATAGGAATGATAGAATAAAGGGGGTAATGGCAACAAAGATCATCGCCAATGAATTCGCTCCGTCCCAAAGGCCTACCCAACGGACTCGATTCCCCCAATACAACGTCTGTCCCGCCAAATTCGTACCGGTCGCCACCTGCAATATGCAGTTGTACCCTATTACGATAGCGATCAATAAGAGATAGATTCCGATGTAATTCAACTTTTTGTAAGAATCGATCCCCAACACAATGGCGACGAATATGATCGTATAATCCAGATAGGTAGATCCATATTTAAGGGAATCATCAACGTGATTGTTAGAAATATCCGATAAAATAACGGCGACAACGAACAAAAGCATAAATATTGTTTGAGGAAGCTTAAGTATCTCTATTACTCTTTTGTAATCACGAATCACACACAGTAAAATCAACATGATGACGACGACTTTATCGACCGGAAAACCCTTGACAGGCCCCCACCAATCCTGAGGTCTGATAAAAAAGAAGAATAGATAAAGAAGGATGCCGAAGAATGGCATGAAATAAAAATGACTGCGTTGGAGTCGACGGATAGGAGGGTTAGTTGGAAAAATGAAGTATCTCTTTAACCTATGTGTGAAAATATCATTATTTTTATACGTTTCAATACCATGAACAAATATTCCGACGCCCCCGGCTCCGCATTCCGCAGGGCAGATTCGGACGTTGGGGTGTACAACGCGAAATTCCCGAAGGGAGGCACCTTTTCGATAACAATTTCGTTTTCTTCATTCGGCCTATACTCTTTCCCGTCCGATCCGAAAAACAAAGAGTTCGAAGGCAAAAGGATCGTTATCCCCTCCACGGCACATTCATTGCTGTTCACAACGAGCAGCACATGATTCCCCTCGACAAGCGTCACGTTTTTCATCAATAGAAGCCTGTCGAGGAGATTCGATGCAGGCACAAACCATCCCTGCTTGTGTCTTGCAATTTTTTCCATTTGCTCCGAAAAGGAAGGGTCGATCTCGTATTTCCCCTCTTTCGTTTTCAGTGTGAATCCCGCCGCAAAATGGGTATAGACAATCGAAGCTCCTCTTTCCTTGACAAGTCTTTCGATGTTTTCATCCGAAATCAATTGTTTGAAAAAGCGCACATTATATCCATCGGAGAAAGAGAACCAATATTCCACATAAGGTTTTGCCGGGTCATGATACGGCATCGTCTGGTTGAATTTCAATGTGTTGATATCATCCGTACCCCACAATCGGACATATTTTGTTTTTTCCCTTAGAATGTCACCCCAAAAATACGGGCTTCCCGGTACCTCCCCCTCGAAGGGAAATTTCACTTTCGGATAGATCGTTCCCGCAACGTGCTCCATAAACCATTGAAGATACTTGTTGGTAATAACTTTACTTCCCCAATAGATGTTCTCCAGATTATTTGAGTGCATGATGTTGATCTTCGGGTTCTCCCCGAAGATCTTCTTGTATTCTTCATACCCGCGTACCGTGTCTTCCCTACGGTCATTCCCCTCGGAAACGGTATGGATAGCGATTTCGAATCCCTTTTCCTTAAGCCAGAGAATATATTTTCTGTACGCTTCTCTCTGGAGAGTATCGCTTTCGGAATGCGAATTTTCCTGGTCCGGCAAGCCGTTCGACCGTTTGGCTTCCAGCACCCACACCGCAACGGTCGTCTTGAATCCGTTTTTCACCAAGAAATCGTAGACGGGTTTTACTTTCTGAAGCTTTGTATGATCAGGATCGTCGGTAATCGTAAATGCAAAATTCTTCCCATAAGGGAACGGAGACACTTGATATGCAGGTCCTTCCTGGATAGAGAGTTTCTTCGTGAAAAAAGCCAAAGCGACAATTGCGGCGATGGTCGCCACAAGCAATCCACGTTTCATCTATTTACTCTCCCTATATAAGTTAATACTTCCTGCATTCTACGTTTATCCTCCTGGGAAAGAATATTCATTCGAAACAGAATAAATGGATAAGCAAAGAGAATCGCAACCTTGAACGCAAAGGACAATCCCCCGCTCAGAGGCACAAGAGACATCAAATAGAAAATGAAGGCTAGCGCTACAAGTTTTATAATCTTATCCCGTTCGTATGGAATCCGGTAAAAACGCTGTGATTTCCAGTGAGTCAGGAGAACAATGACTCCGTTGGTAAGAATCAGAGAGAGGCCGGCGCCTATGATGCCCACTCTCGGGATAAGTATGAAATTCGCGGACACATTGGCGGCGGCCGCAATGACAAAGATAATCGTAAGGCGTTTCGTCTCTTTTTTGATGTATATGCCTGTCTGCACCAAATAATAGATGCCTCCCAAGATCACACCTACGATGATCAAAGGAACTACTTTCGCAGCGCCGGCATATTGGGAGGATGACATGATTTGGATCGCATCGGCAGCAAAATAAGTTATCAGCAAACCGACAAACAGGATCCCCGAAAGGAAATACGTTGTAATCTTCGAGAAAATACGGGGTGCGTCCGGATCGCTCATGATGGAAAAGCGGTACGGTCCAAACCCCATGGTGAAAGGTTGGGTAAACGCAACGCTTGCGATCGTTCCGAAACGCATCGCCAATGCATAAATCCCGACTCCTGACAATAGGCAGTACTTCTGAAGAAAGAACCTGTCGGAATAGGAAATCACCATACCCCATATGGAAATAAAAACAAGCGGAAGACTGTACGTATACATATCCTTTAACTTCTTGGAATCGAAGCGGAATCCGCATTCGCCCAGCGTCAGGAAGAGTGCGGCCACCCATGACACGGATAGACCGGAGAGATTGCCCCACAATACTCCTTTGATTCCTAAAGAATACTTTATCAAAAAGAGGCAGGAGAAAATAACCCTGAGTACCAGATCAAGCAAATTAATAGCGATAAAAAAAAGCGAATATTCTCTCGCTCTCAAGTACGAGTATAGAATTTCTTGAGATATCGTAATCAATACTATAATCAGTGTAATGTCAAGTAATTGTCCATAGCGTTTCGTATCGAAAATCAACGAAGATATCGAGTCTGTAAAGAAAGAAATAACGAACAACATTATCGCCGAAAACACAAATGACGTGATGACGGAAGTGGAGATGACGGTATTCCGCTCGGTGAGAGAATCATATTCATAATAGAAGCGAAGGGCCGCATGGCTGATGCCGGCCGCAATGAAAACGATCGCAATGTTGACAAAGGCATAGAATAACTCCAAAATCCCGTATTCCGCAGGCGACAGATAACGGGTGTACAGCGGGATAAGGAGAAATGCGCCTGCCCGGTTCAAAACGATTCCAAGCCCGTAAATGGCGGAGTGCTTCGCAAGTCTTTTCATTTATGTCGACAATCCGGTCATGGGATTCGGTCTGGCGAAACCGCAACTCCCCTGAGGGAAGAATGGGGCATCACACGCCTGGAAGAAGAGAACGTACAGGAAAGCGCCGCGGATCGGACAGGATGTTTTCTATTTTTTTCACTACCGTGGATTGATGCAGTCTCCACTCCCTCAAATATCGGCTGTCGGAAGAATACCTTTCCATGATGTGATGGACCCAGAACAGAATCAGGAATAGAAAGAAGTCGGATGGATCAATATCGATGGCTTGGCAGTAGGAAAGAGCCAAGCATTCGTTTCTCCGCCAGAACTCGGCGGACTCGAATATACTTGCCAGTATCGAGTCTGAGGAGCGGTTCGTTCGCATTATTTCGTTGTAGACGATGAAATAAAGCAGGTCGACAATAGGCCAACCATCTTCCGAGGCAAGGTCCCAATCGATTACCGCCCTGATCTTCCGGAATTTATCGTCAAACAATATATTCTCTACTTTGTAATCTCCGTGCATGAACACCTTGGGGATCCTCCCCTTGCACAACCTGGCACACATAAATTCCCTGATCCGGCAGATTCTTTCTCCGTCCTCTTCCGGAAGAAGGGAATTCAGGGTATCCAGCGAGTCGGTGACATACTTTTTTATGGGTAGATCCTCAGCGCCGCAATAGGACGCCGTTCTTTGATGGAGATCGATCAACCATTGCACGGCCGCATGTACGACCCCGGAAGATATTTTCTTCGGAGAATCCACAATATTTCCATCCTTTCCCTCCTCCAGAAAAACACGGTAGCCTCCAAGGGAAAATTTCCCCAGGGACTGCGGGATTGCCTCCTTCCCGGCCCACTCCATCCGGTGAAGACGGATCGCGGAGATACAGGCATTCTCTACCCGAACCTCGGAATTCCTGTGCATCGGAACCCGGGCTACCATGAACCCCGAAGGAAACGAGCGAAGCTTGAGAAGCAGTACGCTCGGGTTGCAGAGGCGGATCTCGAATATTTCAGCCTTATCAATCCCCGTCTTCTTTTGAACCCCTTCCGCAAGAAGTGAGAGGAAATCGCCGCCGGCAAGGTGATTTCCATACACGAAACCTACGCCTCCCCCTACCCCCCCTAGAAGTCTGCTTGCAATAAAAAACCGGATCCGCCCGCCGTTTCTCCGCAACCGGAGATGGGACATCTTGGGGCCGGAATACCCGGCGATCCGGTTCCAGTTTTCTACAGAGGGGTAAAAGGTCACCTTCCCGCGATACTTGCTGGCGGTGGGTAACATGGCCCCTTCGATCCTTTTTCGGATCGACCGGAGTCCGCATGCAACGGCAAGGCGCCGCCCCCCCCAGGCGGGAAGGGAACTCACAAACAAGGTACCCGAAGGAGACAACCGGTCGAGACAGGCCAGCAGGGTCCCATCGACCCCTTTGTATCCCGCCGGGCATCTCTCCATGAACCGGTCGATCATCTCGAGTGAAATCGCGTCTATCTTCTCTCCATCTCCCCAGGGTTCTCCGATCACCAGGGATTGGATGTTTCTTCTTCCCATTCTTTCGAATCTCCCGGATGCGTACCGGCGCTCCTCTTCGTTCGGGCATATGCATATCACTCGGGCGAAATCGGATGAGAGGGATAGCGAACCCATCCCCAACCGGCTTTCGAAATGGACAGCGAGATTTCTCTCGTTCCATCCCAGAAAAAACTTCCACGCCGTGTATTTCGTGTGCAGATACGGAGTTGCCCGGATGTACTCCTCGATCGATTCCAGGCGAAGGAGTATATCTTCCTGTCGCGCATGTCCAATGTCGATCAGCTTTTTTAGGACGGGAACCATCGTTCCGTATCCATCCTCATCCGGTCGAAGGCGTTTCCCGGAGACTTCCCCCTTTGCGGGTCAGAAACAGGGCGGGCAGAAGGATGTTGGCCTGAAACAATGGGAGCCCGATATCCCTTTCCACCCTCACGCGTGGGAGGTCGTATCGGGATCTCTCGCTGTATTCGGCTATCCCCTGGGAATAGGAAATGCCGAACATGTATCCACACGCCCTTGCCGCCCGGATCACGGATTCATCGTAACAATCGCTTTCTCCTACCGGATAACTGACGCTGATGACTCTTTTCCCGATCCGCTCCTCGATGCTCCGTTTCGACTCGAAAAGCTCTTGATGGATCCGGGCTGCCGACAGCCTGGATAGCACAGGATGGCTGACGGTATGGGAGCCAATCTCGATCCCTTCCCGGGACAGGTTGTACACCTCCTCCCAAGTAAGGGGCCTGGCCAACTTGCCCTCCTCGCACGGAACATCGATCTCCGTCTGCCGATCCAGTTCTTCCAAGGCTCGACGGCGTTCCTCGTCGGGTATTGATTTGAATATCGAGAGGACGGTTCGAATCGACGCGGCCCGATTCTTCTCGCCCACTTCTACAGGCAACCTCCCGGAAAGCAGCACCAATCTTCGCGGCTCCATCTTTTTCAGCTGGTATACGGCTTTCTCGAACCAGAAGGGTTGTCCCGTTTCCACATTCGAGGTGGTCAGGAACACAACTGCGGTTACACCGATTTTTTTTAAGATGGGGAATGCAACCTCGTAATTGTCGTGATACCCGTCGTCGAACGTTATGATCAACGCTCGTTTCGGAAGGCGGCCGTCCCTTTTCAAATAGGTTTCCACGTCATGGAAATTCATGACGTTGAAATGCCGACTCACCCATGTAATCTGTTCTTCGAACCCCTCGGCACATGCGCTTACCGTCTCCTCATCGAAAGGATAGCCTTGGTCGGGGAGGTCGAAAACCCGGTGGTATGCGAGAACGATCAGCCGATCTCCTCTCGAATGATTTAAAAAAAATGTCTTCGGGAGCAGTCCGTGCTGTCCGAAAAACAGGGAAGCCAGAAGATTCCTCTTGTTCACCCCTCCTCCCTTCCCAGCGCTTGCAGTCAATTCCTTGCGTGAGCCTGCCGACGGAGCGGGAGGTCAGATCCCCGCCCACTTCCCCAACCTTCTTCCGATGCCCCCGATCAACCACCGAACATAGGGCATCGGATCGTTCAGGGAGAACATCTTGTACACGGTTTTCCCTCGTACGAAATCAGCGATCCAACGGCGCCATTCGATCTCCCCGAGGTCTCTCAGCTCCCTGAACGCAAGACAATCATTGGAGAAATCACACCAGCGATATCTCGTTCCATAATCCTCGATGGTCAGCTTCCTGTTGTTCACCAGGTATTCATAGGCGACGTGCGGCAGGTTGATACCGTTCACCGCTCCGAGGTGGTGCCATAAATTGAACCGCAAGTTGATTTCCAGCATGAAATAAATGCCGCTTCCCAGGTCTTTCTTGAAATCGATCTTGAAGATTCCCTTGATCTCCAGCTTTTTTGTGATTTCCTTCCCGATACGAAGAAGGTCCTCGTCCTTTACCAGTTCAAGATACGTGCTTTGTCCGGTAAACTTGGGATAAGTTCTGATTTTCTTCCCCGTGAAACAAGCCAGAATCTCGGACTCCTCCGTGGCGAATCCATGGAAAGAACAAATGTCCTCGTCGTTCCCATCGATATATTGCTGGGCGACAACGTCAGCGAAATATCTCTCATCGAGATTGACCTTTGACAGGTCGTTCTTTCCTTGCAGAATGAAGGCCTTGCCATATTTGTTGAAAAACGCGAAAATCTCGCGGCCGGTGCTCTCTCTGTAGGTAACCCTCGGTTTCAGAATGATTGGAAATTGAAGTTGCGTCTTCCCCCCGAGAAAGTCGTTAAACCGCACAGTTTCCGGAATCGTCAGTCCTTTCTCCCTCGAAAGAAGATAAAATCGCCACTTGTCGATCAATGCACCACGCAACGCTGGACCGTTGATTAGAAACAAGTAATAACGTTCCAGCAGATCGGCATGAGCATATATCACTTTCAGGTCGGAGTCCGTCCCGTACACCAAGAACGACCTGTGCCCGAATTTCCCGAGCAGGCGCTCTCCGACCTCGACGAGGGTCTTCACATACTCGGCTTCATTCAACTTGTTGACGATCCGATAATCCACGACATATCTGGAAAGAGAGGACAGGATCTCTTCTTCGTTCTCGATCATGACTACGGGTATGTGTGCAAACCCCGTCGGCCGGATCAGCGACAGCCCGCCCAAGACCACTGCCGGTTTCTTCTGCTGGTTGGTCATGAGAAAGGAAACCTCATCGTTTGTGGTTTACCGGTGCAAAACCAAAGCGGGATGATGGAGAAACCAAACTCACGGAAAATCAAGAGAATCAGAGTTCGCAGATGAACGGCTCAGAAGGCGTGGAACAGCATGTACTTCGCGATATCGTAAATGTTCATCCGATATCCCAGTTCCTTCGATTTCCGAACCGTCTTCTCCACATCATAAGGTAAGCTGATAAATTCGACCAAGTGACTCCCTGAATCGTAAATCAGGAAATCCGCGTTCCCGTCCCCTTTTTTTCTTGTTGAGTCCACTGAGCCCGGATTTATGAAATATATTTTCTCCTCACACAATTTCAGTTCTTTCCCCAGGGAGATGTCTCGGACATCCCCTCCCGATATCTCGTACACCTTCCGTACATGCGTATGTCCGAAAAAGCATATATTGACGGAATCGAGCCTTTTCCTCATTTCCTCGAGGCTTGCGTGAACCCTCTCTTTCGAAAACATGTACTCCTCGGGGCCGCGGAGGCTGCCATGCACCAAGGCGAATCGGTTTTCGTAGATTCTCTCCGTTGGCAATTCCTTGAGAAACCGCAGGTTTTCTTCCCTCATGGATCTCTTTGTCACCACGATGGTAAAGGCAACCCTATACCAGCAGTTTTCGAATCCCAACTTCCCCACCGCCATCAGATCGTGGTTTCCCGCAATCGAATCGACACCGCATTCCCTGAGCAATCCGACACAGTAATCCGGATCGGCGTTATAGCCAACGATATCCCCGAGGCACAGAATCTTCTCGACGCCCCTGTTTCTAACATGTTCCATCACCGAATCCAGCGCCTCCCGGTTGGCGTGGATATCCGATAGGACCGCGTAGAGCGCCATACCGTTTCAGATCGGCTCTTCCCGCACCGGACCCGTTGCCATTACAGAATCCCGTATCAGTTCACCCAGGTTCCGAGTCGTGTATTTCAGACCTGCCAGTTCGATAAAACGGATGAACCCCATTTTCTTGAAACCGCACCTTTCCACGATCCTCTGAGACGGAATGTTCCAGGAAGGGACGTGACAGATCACGAAACGATAATTCGCCTTCCGGACCAACTCGAGAGATGAGGACATGAAATACTTTCCTGCTCCCTTGTTTCTGAGACTCTCGTCCACCTCGGACTCATAAAAGAAGGCCACGTTTTCGGGGAGGTCGATGGTCTCCTGGAAATCGTTCACAAACACTCGGTGAAAGCCGCATTTTCGAAATCCCTGGACCTGCCCGTCCCGGATAAGTCCAAAAAACCAATGTCCGTTCATCCGAGCAGCCTCCATCTCCCCCTGGGTCAAATAATCCTTTCTCCTCATGTACGCGGTGACGTCCTCGTCCGCCTTCCGGGAGACGAACAGATGGCAAGGGTTTTCAAAACGGGGCACATCGGATTTCAGGTCACATATGTACCACCACGCGGAATTTGCCCTGTACATTTTTCTCCATGCCCTCCTGAACATCAGGAGGATCCCACCCTCTCTGTAAGCCTTGCGGATTTTACCGGCGTATCCGTGGGTCACGTTCCGACACCGAAAACATCGCGATGCGTCCTAATTCCGAGGTAATAACTTCTCGATCGGATCACAGCAGGATGCAAGGGAATGTCGATAAATTGTCAGCCCCAAGATGTCCCGAACTGCCGTCAGAAGGTGTTCTTTGTATTCCCCTGGCGCAACCCGGTACCAGTCGTAGACGCGGAAACCTTCCTTCGCAGCGTTCTCCAGGCAGTAGACCATGCTCAGGAACCCAACCCCTACGTTCGGTTTGTATTCCGGATCGAACGCGGTCTGGTACCCATAAACCACATCCTTGTACGAATAATCGAGATTTCCGGCGACTACTCGACCATCGGCTCTCATGACGGAAAGCTTAAGCATTTCCTTCGCGAACAGTTCCCTTCCCGCCCTTTCCTGAAACTTCTTGAACTTTTCGCTTGCCATTGCGCTGGAACGACCCCATCTCTTGACGTTCATCCGAACGATTTCCCGGAACATCCACTGAAATTCCGTCTCGTCGCGGAGAAAAACGTATTGGAATCCACTCGTCGATTCAAGCAGCCTCTTCTCCCGCTTCAGCTTCTTCCTTGTTCTCTGCCCCAACGACTGGAAGTAAGGTTCCCAACCTCCGTCGAATCTCGTAACGCCGTTCCGAAACATGACATCCGAACGGACCCTGCAACTGCGCTCGGAGAATTTCTCAGCCAGTCGCTGCCGCGTGAGAGACTCCGAGTCCATGTTTTTCAGGTGGATCACGTCCCACTCGCCCCCGAATTGATCCATCATGGCTTCCGAGATGACTCCACATGCGACCTCAGCGTACTCCGGATGAAGGATCGGCTCCAGGAAGTTGGAACAGACCTCGTCATCTTCCTTTTCCCCCGTGCCCAAGTATTCCAGCTTCTTCAAGCGGAACATCTTCAGGAAGGTCCTCGTGCTCTTGAACAAGGGAAGGAGGCCGACGAGGTCATCCCCCTGGAAAAGGCACAGCAGGAAAAGCTCCTTGCCCTCCCCAAAAACCGCCCACCAGTTCCAAAGCCACTCCCACGTGAGATAAACGCTCTTGCTCTCGGATGCGTCGAGAAGCCGGTTCCACTCTTCCTTTAGGAAAAGGAAGGAATCCGAGTCCCGTATGACCTTTACGTTCAATGAGCCCTTCATAACCCGTTGATACCCCGAATGAAACTGATGTCAGACGTTCCAGCCGCGGGAATCGGCTTTTAGAAAACCGATAAGTTGTCGCGCGCACAACAGGAAGGAACGAAGGAGCGAAGGAAAACGTTATCCGGTCCCGTGGAGCCGCTTATCTCGCTCCCCGTCCGAGCAAAACGATTTTGATAGTGCAGAACACGATCAGCAGATCGAGCTTGATCGACATGTTCTTGATGTAATAAAGATCGTACTGCAATTTCTCTTTCGATTCTTCAATCGTTCCGCAATATGTAAACATCACCTGCGCCCATCCGGTCAGCCCCGGTTTCAACGTGTGCCTGAGGGAATAGTAGGGAATCAGCCTCTCGAGATTCTGGACAAACTCGGGGCGCTCCGGGCGCGGTCCCACGAGGTCCAGATCACCGCGCAACACGTTGAACAACTGGGGTATTTCGTCGATCCGGGCTCGACGAATCACCTTTCCAACTCTTGTGATCCGCGGATCGTCCTTGGCCGCCCATCGGGCACCTCCGCCCGATTCCGCATCCTGCCTCATCGAGCGAAATTTATAGATCTTGAATATTCTGCCGTTCTGCCCCACGCGGTCCTGGGAATATAGAATCGGTCCGGGGGAATCGAGTTTTATCAGCAAAGAAACGATGAGAAATACCGGGGAAAGGACCAGCAAGGCGGCCACGGCAACTATCGTGCTGCCGATCCTTCGCAACAGGAGGACGATCTTCCCTTTCCGGAATCCCTCGTTAAATATGAAGAAGGAGGGAGAGAGGCTGTCGATCGGGATTCTTCCGGAAAGCTTCTCGAAAAACCCGGGCCACTCCAGCACATTGCATCCGCCGACCCTGAGCATCAGCATTTCCCTGACGGGATATTCTCCTCTCCTTTCCTCGATAGCCACCACGATCTTTCGGATACCGCCTTCCGTAACAAACTCTTTCAATCTGGACAAATTGCCCAGAATCTTTCCGGGTATTTCCGCCTGGACATGATCCTTGTTCGAATCCGTGCTCACATATCCGGCCAGTTTGAAGCCCAGGCGCTCGCGTTTCCGGATCTCCTGGCCTACCATTCTGGCGATATCGCCCGTACCCAAAACCAGGATTCTTTCCTTGGGCGCCAACTGCGTGAGGTAGTAATCAAACGCAATTCTCCAAAAGAGGAGGAAAACCGCTGTAAGGATGATAGTGAGGTAATACATCCTTCCCTCTACTCCGAACTCGGGAACGACGTAAGAAACCAGGCCAATCCCGATACAGACGACCCCGACGGAAAAGATCAACGAAAAGAAGATCTCGCCCCATGAGTGCGAGTGCTTGAGATCGTAGAGGTCGAGCAGATACATACAGGATTGGCAGAAAAACGCTACGACGATTCCTCTCAATATCGCGTCTTCGGAGCTGATGATACTCATATCGCCCTTCAGACGGAGAATAAATAAGCTTGCGAGGACGGAAAGAAGAATGATCCCCCCTTCCACTAAGAAACAGACCATGCTCCTTAATGGGAAGAAGCGATTTTCCAGGGTGATCAAGTCGTTTCCTTTCCCTTTCTTATCTCTCGGTAATATTTCCCGTAATATCGCTCGTAATACTTGCAACTCTGAGGTTCGACGCCGTTCAGGACAACGCCAAGGATGTTCGTCTCTCCGATCTCCTCAACCGCCTGTTTCAGCATCGTGTAAGGGGTGAACCCTGCGCGGAACACGAAGATGAACCCGTCTACTTGGTTCCGCAGGCCCAGCGTGTCCGCCACGGGGAGGATAGGCGGGGTATCCAGAAGGACGATATCGAACCGTGACCGGATCGCGGCGAGGAATCCCCGGAATCTCTCGCCCGCGAGGAGGTCCGCCGGAGCGGTAATTTTCGCCCCGCCCGGGATGACTTGCATGCCCGGGACAACGGAGTTACGCACGATGCCTTCAACGGCAGCAGAACCGATAAGATACTCGCTGAGTCCGGGAAGCGGCGATATGTGCAACGCCCCGGCAAGATCCGATTTGCGCAGGTCGACGTCGATGAGAAGCACCTTCTTCCTGCCCGACGACGCAAGGTTTATCGCGAGGTTCGCGCACGATATCGTTTTCCCCTCGCCGGCAATCGCGCTCGTCATGGCGACGACCTTGAGCTTGAGCGTTTCGGCCTTGTACTCGAACTTGGCACGAAGAGCTCTGAACTGTTCCAGGAACCGAGGGTCCCCGTCTTCGTTGCCTGGGAGCGCTATAGCACGCACCTGATCCTCGTTATGGTTTTTCCCCTGCAGAAAAGGCCACCCCATCCTCTACCCCGTCAAAACGATAATATGGTCCGTATTCTTTCGCCGTATCTGACCAGGAAAATGGTGAGCGCAGCAGTGAACGTAAATATCCCTCCCAGGACGGCGGCCTTGCGGATTGCCTGCCTCCGCGCATACTCCCCTCCCTGAAATACCGGGACGCTGACAAGGATGGGCAGGTCAAAGAAATGCTTGAAATCCCGCGGTCCACGCAGCGTCGGATCGAGCGTTTCCAGTCCTATCGACCCACCGAACCCGATCATTAATGATGCGAGAACGGCGATCGCGAAAACCGTCACCCGGTTCGGCTTGAACGGCTTCTCCGGAAGGTTCGCCGGATCGAGGATCTGGAACTGCTCCCCCTTCTGGCGCTTTTCGAGATTCTGCGAGATGTCGGCGTCGAGCTTCTTTTTCAGGAGGTCATCGTAGGATCGCTTCAAGTTATCGTAGTCGCGCGTCAGCCCGATCATCTCTTGTTCCCGCTTGGGGGACCGTTCGACTTTTGCCTCGACTTCAGCAACGACTTTCTGTATCTGGCTCCTTTCCCGCCTGAGAGACGAAATTTCCAGATCAAGGGCGGCCACTTGGCTTTTCAGACGCTGCACTTCCTCGGCCTCCTTCGGAATCGGCCGCGCCGTCGCCGGTTCGGGAGTGCCAGGCAGGCGCTTTTTCTTCAGGGGCTGCGCAGGAGGGGAAGGGGCGGATTGCCTGACCTCGGCAATACGTTTCTCCAGCGATTCCATTTCCCGCCGCACCTTCTGGACCTCCGGGTATCGGTCGGTGTAACGTGCCGAAAGATCGTCAAGCTTTGCACGCTTCGCGTTCAGCTCCGCCACGAGCTGGTGGGCGGGATCGGCGGTCATGACGGGTTCCAGGATCACCTCTCCCCTGGGCGTCACAGCCCGAGCCGATTTCTCCGCCATGCGGATCTGCGCTTCGAGGGAACTTATCTGGGCCTCGAGAAAAGCTTTCCGGTCCTCCGCACCGCGAATCGCGTCGGCGTTCGTCCGGAACTGGTCCTGATGGCGAGTCAGCATGCCAAGGTTCGCTTCCACCTGCTGGGGGAGTTCGCCCATGAAACGCATCTTGTACTGCTTGACCTTCTCCTCCTGCGCCTCGAGCTTCGCCTTCGTCTCCTTCAACTGGGAATCGAGGAACTCCGACGTGCCCACCGCCTGCTGCTCCCTGGCTTTCAAGTTCTCGTCGATGAAGAAGGAAGCCAGCCTCGAGGTGGTGAGCATCGCCAGCTGCCGGTTTTCATGCACGAAGGAAAGGGTGAACGCGTCGGTCCCCCGGACCTCTATTTCGATCCGTTTTCGCATGACGGCGATCACTTCTTCCACCGGCATCTTCGCTCGTTCTTCCCTGAACAGGCCCAGTTCTTCCATAACGGTCGTGAGCCTGGTGCGGCTCATCACTTGCTGCTGGATCGTCGACAGGCGGTCCTCGATTTTCACGCTCACCGTCGACCGGACGTAATTCTCCGGGACGCGCTGGGGAACGACCAGGATCGTCGTGATGGACTTGAACTGCTCCGGCGTTACGACGCAGTAGACGCTCGCTCCCAGCATCAAGAAAAGGATGGAAAAGACGATGAGCCATTTCCTCCGCCGAAAGATCTCCAAATACTCCTGTGGTTCCATATTGGGACGAAGCGGCATCGGATCCTCTCAGAAAACGGGGTAAATGTTGCTCAATGTCAGGCCGAGGAGTACGGAATCGCGCTCGAGGTTTGTCCCGACCGGCCCGTGCGACCATTGGCGGAAAATGCTCCCCGAAAGACGGACCGATACCCATTCGGCGACCGCATATCGGATCCCTCCCGTCCCCTCCGCCGTGGCCAGGTCCTCGGTAACCTGTTCATCCGTGGACCGGTTTGTCTGGTAATAGCCGGACAGGTCCCACCACCATCGTTCCGCAAACCGGTCTGTAAGCGTGAGGACGGCATTCCCCCGCTTTGTCGTTCTTCCGAAGCTGCCCCTCCCGGCCAGCTCGTAGGATCCAAGCAATTTGGCCTGAAAATCTTTCCAGGCATAGGTCAGGGAAAGACGGCCTATTGGCGACCATGTGTCGGTCTTCTGATCGCCAATGCCGGTAGACTCCCGGCTGAGAGCCGCACCGGCATGGGCATCAACGGTGTAATGCTCCGTAAGAACGTATGAGCCTGACAATCCTCCCGAATAAGTCCTTGAATTCGGCATGCCGTCGAAAGAGTTGTAGCTCGTGTCGACAAAGAATCCCGTGGAAAATCGCGGCGTGATGCGATATATGACCGAAGCGTTCCCGGTAACGGTCCTGGACCCGATCAGTCCGGGAGCGCCCTCGGTGAACTCCCGTTTCGCACCGCCTCCCCCGATTTCCAGGTCCACCGCAGGAAGCAGGAGGTAGACGAGTTGCAGCGAACCCGAAATATCCCTGACACCTGTCCGTGTGGTCACGACGGTCTCGGAAGGGGGAAGTCCGGGCTCAGGCGACTGCGTGAGCGCGTTTCGGCGCACCGCGTCCCGTGTTTCCACGAAACGGGCCGAGGGATGGATGGAAAACCGTGGCGTGATCCTCAATGGTTCAGCCGCCGCCAATTCGTAATTCTTCGTCGCCGTTCCGCTGTCCAGCTCATGATGCTTGGCGTACCTCTCCAGTTCGAACCCCCCGCTGAGATTGACGGAAGCGCTGAATGCCGCAATGGAAAGTGTGAGCTTCGGAATTGCGCGGAAGACGTAATCCGATTTTTCATCGGCGGCTGTGTTGAAAACGTTTGAGTCGTAACGCTCTTCGAGAGAAAGGGATGGAATTGCATTCAAGTTGGCCGATTCCGCTGGCAATCCGTGGATGCCAAAAAGGATCGAAGCTATAGTTGCGGCAAACCATTTGCTCGGATAGCGGGAACGCATCAGGGCACCACTATCGTGTCGCCGGGCTTCAAGAGATAATTCCCCTCGCCGTCATCACCGAGAAGTTTATAATAGTTAATCTTCCGCACCTCCTGCTTATTCCCCGCACCCCGAACGAGTTTGATGCTCCGCGGAGATGCAAACTGCGTGAATCCCCCTGCCAACGACAGGGCCTGCAGGACGGACATGTCGCTCCGCAGGGGATAGGGCCCCGGCTTGGTCACGTTGCCGACGATGAAGACCTTCGGCGCGTTCACCTGGGTCACGATGACGGACACCTGGGGTTCCTTGACGAATCCGAGGAGCCGCTGGTGTATGACGTCGGCAAGCTCGGCTGCGGTAAGACCCTCGGCCGGGACATCCTGGATCAGGGGAACGGAGATCTTCCCGTCCGGCCGGACCACGACATCGAGAGTCAGCTCCTTGTTCTCCCAGACGGAAATATGCAACACGTCCTCCGCGCCGATCCTGTATCGCGAATCCGACACAGCGGCATGAGTGCCCGGAGGCCCCGGCGCAGGCGTCGAGATGCTCTTCGCCGAGGACGGCGGCGCAACGGATGCGTGAGTCGATACGAGGGGGGCGGCGGGGTCGACGGCAAGCGCCGGCCCGGGGACGGAGGAAGCGGCTGCCCGGGGCCCCTGGGCCGACGTGGAATCGACAGGAGGCGTTGGAACGTTCGATCTTTTGGGCGCCGTCGCGCAACCGGAAACGGTTACCAGGATAACCACAACTCCCATCGCCGAACAAGCTACCGCCCATATGGTCTTCACCATTCCTCCTCCGCGCTTCCGCTCTGTAACTTGCTCATCTTGAAATAAAACCGTTTTGGAACGCTAATCCTCGTTCAATCCGCACTCTTTGATCTTGTATAGAAGCGCTTTATAACTGATATCCAGGAGCTTGGCTGCCTTCCGTCGGTTCCAGCGCGTCTGTCGGAGCACGCGCTCGATCATTACGCGCTCCGCCTGGCGCTGGGCGATTTTCGCCACTTCCTTCAAGGTCCCTTGTTCCGGCAGGTGAATATCCTCGCCATCGGGTTCTCGTGTATCGTCATTTTGGCCGCGAAGGTTTTTCGCTGCCGGCCGCGAGGCCTGGAACCTGACGATCTCCTCCTGCTCGTCGCCATATGACGCGTAGGAGCCGTTTTCCTTCTTCCGCATGAACTCGGAAATCAGCTGGCTCTCGTTCCCGAGGATCACGAACCGCTTGATGTTGTTCTCGAGCTCCCGCACGTTTCCCGGCCAGGAGTAGTTGAGGAACATATCGGTGAGACGGGGGGAGATCTTTGCCCGTTCGCGGTTGTACATCTCGGAATACCGCGTGAGGAAGTAATCGACCAGGAGCGGGATGTCGTCCTTGCGTTCGCGCAGGGGGGGCAGAACGATGTTCACCACATTGATCCGGTAGAACAGGTCGCGGCGGAAGCAGCTCTCTTCCACCATCCGCTCCAGGTTCTTGTTGGTGGCGGTCAGTATCCGGCAGTTGACCTTGACCTCCCTTTCCCCGCCGATACGGAAGAACTGCTTCTCCTGGAGGACGTGGAGGAGCTTCGACTGCAGGTCCATGTG
>JACRIR010000222.1 GCA_016215705.1 Candidatus Poribacteria bacterium
ATTAGTCTCTTAGCACTAAGATTCTGTACAAAATGAAATGAAAAGTCAGATAACATGAGGCACGCCACGAAGAGCCGGAATGACAAACATCTCGCGGAGCTTAAGGGCTACTGCAGTGACTCTCCGCCCAAGGGCGGTAAGGTAATATTTGTAATTGCCGGCGATTTTTTTAATGAGTCCATGTTTGCGGAGTCTTCTGATGATATTGGATATCTGACTTGCAGACCTTCCTTTAAGAAGTTCGCGGATATTGCAGTTACGGAAACCGCTGATATTGAATTCTCCTCGAACGATAGAGATGAAGACGTCGAGATCATCGCCGTGAAAGAGATTGAAGCCACGGTAGGTACGCTCATCGGCCTTAACTGGGCGGGAAATCTTCTCAAGATCGCGAATACCGTTGGTGGGATCATCAATCGAGGAGAGAAACTCGATATAGCGACGATTGGCATCACTGAGTACGGGTGCGAGTTCCGGCAGGCTGTAGATGGACTTTCTAAACGGTGCGAATTTCAAGGTTTCGCTGCCGTCACGGTGTACTACCTTGCGGTAGTGTTTAAAGAACGAGACATCGTTGGTAGTTGTTTCGATACGCAGGACAAGGCCGTGCTTGTCATACATCTTGATAGCGGCCTTGCTCATATGGTGCTTGATGCGTGTACCCTGTATGCGGGTGTGAAAATCATTGCCGAGTTCATCTTCAAAGCCATCGGTGAGTTTACGGCCGAGAAACATGGCAACCTGTTCCGGCTTGACAGCATGGATCGCGGTGCGGACGAGATCTTCGTAAAGAGGTTTAAGATCAGCCTGGCGTTTGAACACAATGTCTGTGGCGTATTCAACCTGCATAAGACTCCAGTGATATCCGCCGGGAAAACGACTAATAGCGGGGCAATATGTGCGGACTACCTTCTCCAGCTCTCGGTGCAAAAGTCGGGGATCAAACTCATCGGCAAGTCTCTGAGCTGCGGCGATGTCTGCGATATTCATGAAAGCGTTGTCCCGCATAGTATAGTTGATTCTCTTGCGGATCTCTGGCGCGCAAGGACTCTGTGCCCGTTGCAATAGAACTGCAGCCGAAAGGGAGCCCAGGTGGGAACCCGCAGGTAGCACAACCCATATTCAGAATGCATAAAATAGAAATAGTAGTGCAGACACTTGCCTTGCGACGGTTTAAGAAAGGTCTTGCCCGTTTGTTTATCATGCCACGGCTTGAAGGTGTTGCAAGGTTCCATGGCCGAGAAGATATGCACCAGTCCGGCATGTTCTCCTCTTTGCCGGAGTATCTCTTTTATGCGCTCCTCTTTGCGAAAGTTCTTCTTCTGGATGAAGTCGATCACCACGCCGTTGTCCCTCGCAACTTTCTCAGCGTGTGCTCGGATATCCTCCCGAAACCGGTTTGCCCAGTCGGGGTACTTGAATATAGGAATACCCTGATCCCGAATAAACCGTGTCATGGCTTCAGCATATCCAACGGCAACCAAAGAGCCGGTTATTATGATTCGATCAAAGCACGAAAGCGCAAAGGCAATCTTTTCGGAATGACGTTCGGTGAAAGAGTTCATGGCTATAGTTTATCGCATCAACCATATTATTCACAGCTATCCTATGCTGCTTGATCTTTATAAACTTGGTTCCGGCTATGCCGGGTTAGGAGAACCTTCGTATGGCTGTAAGCTTCATGGATCAAATCACTCGGGAAAAACAGGAATTCATCGAGCGCTGTAAGTCGTGTGGGAAGTGTTTGGAAAAATGCCGGATCCGACCATTCTCAAATTACGCGGCTGGAGTTCCGGCAGAACTCCGGAAGGCTCAGATCGACTTCCTCAAGGGCGGTGAGTTCTCGCAGATGCTTTACGACATGGCTTTCTCCTGCATAGGCTGCCACTATTGCAGCGACGCGTGCGAGCATGGGCTTGACCCGTCGCGCATGGGAGCCATATCAAGAATCGAATTGGTAACCCGCGGTCAGGACGCGCCGCCGACATATTCGTTTGCCCTGCCGGGCGAGCATTTCAACTACTTCAGCATCCTCTCGGCGTTGTTGCTCAACCCATCACAAACCCGATGGATGACTCGAACGCCCGAATCACCGCAACATGCGGACGTTGTTTACTTCCCGGGGTGCGGACTACATGTTTCGCCGGACCGATTGTTTACCAGCCTGGACATCCTCGACAGGATGGGCCTGAATTACGTTGCGTTGGGCGGCATCGCGCACTGCTGCGGAGTTCCTTACATGGCGGCAGGAAAGGGAACTGAGTGCGGCGAGCGAAGAGACCGGCTTGTGGAATCGATCTCGGCGTTCACGCCGAAGACGGCCGTAATGATTTGCCCGGGTTGCACCATGCGGTTGGCCGGGAATTTCGCCGCCCCTTCGGAGTTGCCGTTTCGCCCCATGCACTTCGCCGCCTTTCTGGGTGAGAATCTGGACAGACTGAGATTCGAGAAGTCCATCGACAAGACCGTCGCCATTCATGACCCTTGCAAACTTGGGCGTGGACTGGGCGAGTTCGAGGGAGTGAGAAAGGTTCTGGGGGCGATCCCCGGCCTTCGTGTGGTAGAGATGCGGCATTGGGGGAAAAACACTCTCTGCTGTTCCGGTTCGGCTTCCATGTCCTATCCGAAGGCGGCGAAGGAACTGGGGCTTGTCATTATGGAAGAAGCCAAGGAGACAGGAGCGGATTTGTTAGTGGACCTTTGCCTCGGATGCCACCGGGCTCTTCGCGGCCTTTCAAAGGATTATCCGTTCGAGGTGGTAAGCTTTGTAACGCTGGTTGGACGAGCCATGGGCATTGAATATGAAGACAAGTTGTCGCTCTATCTCAAGTGGCGGAACGTCGATCGCGTAATCAGCGACGCGCGCGCCAATATCGCGGCAAGTTCCTATTCCGA
>JACRIR010000223.1 GCA_016215705.1 Candidatus Poribacteria bacterium
AGCAAAATTTAGGAAAACTTAAGAATCTTGTTGGCGAATTCGTGATTCCGAAATCTGTTTCTCGTTTCTTCTTTCCATTCGTGATTCGTTCTCTATTTGTCTCATTCGTGTTCCAATCCCGGACGCTCTTGACAACAGCCACAGCCGACAGTATCATATTTTCGGAGGTAAATGAAATGTCCGAAATCGTATGGCTGTCCCAGGAAGGTTATGACAAGCTTACGGCTGAGCTGGACCACCTTAAGACAGTGAAACGGCCGGAAATGGCGCGAACCCTGGAGAGAGCCCGGGCCCACGGCGATTTCCGCGAAAATGCCGAGTTCGACAGCGCCAAGCACCAACAGGGACTTCTTGAAAGCCGTATTGCCCAGTTGGAAGAACGACTCTCTCGCGCCCGCATTCACGAGCCTGCCGCTTCTAACGACGGCAAGGCGTATCTCGGCTGTTCCGTCAAACTTAAGGATTTGGCGCGCGGCAGTCAGTTCGAATATAAACTGGTCGGCGCCGACGAAGCCGACGCGAAGGAAGGCAAGATTTCGATTACCTCACCCGTCGGTCGTGCCCTTTTGGGCTTGAAAGTCGGCGACGTCGCAGAAATCAAAGTGCCCGCAGGCACACTCCGCTACGAAGTCCTCAACGTGACCTTATGACCTCGCCGCTCCGGAGCATCTTCACCGCAAAGGCGCAAAGACCTCAAAGGGCGACTGTTCTCCTTGTCTTCTTAGTTTGTGCCCGTGATTTTCTCTTTGAATGTTCTTCGCTTGTCAGTTCTCTCTTTGCGCCTTTGCGCTGAAGAAGGCCGTTTTCTGAGCCCTCCGCTCCTTGACTCCATCCCGGATTTCTGATATGATTCCTTCGTTATTCAGAGCAAGCGTCGGCGTATGTGTATGCATATGTCCGGCTTGGAGTTGAGAGCCCTCTTAACACCTCGAAGAGGGCTTGTTTTGCGATTCGACCATGATTACCTTTGAAGAAGCCAGAAAAATTGTGCTGGATTCGGTTCCGACGCTCGATATCGTTGAAAAACCGATCCTCGACGCGCTCGGCTCAATAGCTGCCGAGAATGCAGTTTCAACTGAACAGATACCGCCGTTCGACAATTCCGCAATGGACGGCTATGCCGTGCGCGCCGAAGACACTCGAGGCTCTGCCGGCGAGAAGTCCGTCGAGCTTCGCGTGTTGATGGACCTGCCCGCCGGCCGACACACCGACCGCTCAGTCGGCAGGGGAGAAGCCATCCGCATCATGACCGGCGCGCCAATGCCCCCTGGCGCCGATGCAGTCGTTCAAGTTGAGCTTACCGAAAAAGTCTCCGACAACTGTGTCCGCATTCTCGAGCCGCATGACAAGGGCGACAATATCCGCTTCGCAGGTGAGGACATTGCCGTCGGGCAAGATGTCATTCGCACAGGCGAAGAGATTACTCCTGCCAAGATCGGTCTGCTCGCGTCCATCGGAAGACCGCGAATTAAGGTCATCCGCAGACCGGTCGTTGCGATTCTTGCCACCGGCGACGAACTCCTCGAGGCGGGTGAGCCGCTCGCTCCCGGCAAAATCCGCAGCAGCAATTCTTACACTATGATTTCGCAGACTCGCATGTGCGGCGCTGAGCCGCTTTATCTCGGCATCGCGCGCGATACGATAGACGACGTTCGTTCGCATCTGCAAAAAGGCCTCTCAGCCGACGTGATCGTGAGCTCTGCAGGCGTGTCGGTAGGGGATTACGACTTCGTCAAGACCAGCCTCGAGGAACTCGGCGTGAGATTTATGTTTACAAGGGTCGCGATCAGACCCGGCATGCCGACCGTGTTCGGCCTGCTCCGGGGAAAGCCGGTCTTCGGGCTCCCCGGCAATCCGGTATCCTCGATGGTTATTTTTGAACAGTTCGTGAGGCCCGCCCTCCTGATGATGATGGGCAAGCGCAGGCTGTTCCGTCCCGAAGTCGATGCCATCCTCGAAGAAGATATCAAGAAAAAGCCCGAACGGGCGCACTTGCTCCGTGCCGCCGTCCGCAAAGAGGGCTCGGAATACTACGTGACAACGACTGGCCCGCAAGGTTCGGGCATACTGCTTTCAATGGACCTCGCGAATGGCCTGATACTGTTTCCTCGTGGAGAGACTCTGAGGAAGAAGGGCGAGCGCGTCAAGGTTCAGTTGATAAATATGCCGGAGGTCGAG
Organism: Candidatus Poribacteria bacterium; assembly: GCA_016215705.1. Lineage (GTDB taxonomy): Bacteria > Abyssobacteria > SURF-5 > SURF-5 > SURF-5 > JACRIR01. The sequence goes on from JACRIR010000223.1 coordinate 2,179, forward strand.
TAATTTGCCTCCGATAGTCTTGATTGTCGGCAAGAGCGATAGCGGAAAGACAACGCTCATCGAGAAGTTGCTGCCCATCCTGAAACAGCGGGGCTATCGCATCGGGACCGTAAAGCACGACGTCCACGGATTCGAAATGGACCGTGAGGGCAAAGACACTTACCGGCATTTTCATTCAGGAGCCGACGCCGTCCTAATCTCATCACCCAATAAAATGGCGCTGATCAAGCGGTACGAACAGCAACCGTCGCTTGATGAATTGGTCAGCCGATTCTATCCCGATATGGACCTCGTCATAACAGAAGGTTTCAAGCGCCTCGATAAGCCGAAGATCGAGGTGTTCCGTTCCGCCGTACACGAACAGCCTCTGTGCACGAGCGCGGACAACCGCATCGCTCTGGTGACCGATGCATCAGTCGAAGTCGATTGTCCTCGTTTTGACATAAACGACATCGAAGCGATTGCAAATTTCATCGAGAACCGGTTTCTGAAGTAGAGAGATGGAATCCGTAAACTACGCGGGAAAGACAAAGAGGCGCGAACCCGCAGATTGCGGAGTTGCCTTGCTACTGAACTTTGGCGCTCGATCACTGGAATTCAAAAGATTCATAAATGAAAAAGAAAAAATGGATGAGTTGATGCAGAAAAATCAGTGAGAATCTGCGTATAAGAGAATCTGGAATCAAAAATCCAAAATATCTGTTTACGGGAGGAGAAATGCACAAAATAGTCAGGACAGATACACTTGCTCCCTCGATGTTCCTGATGGAGGTTGAAGCCCCCAAGATTGCTGAAAAACGCAAGGCGGGCCAGTTCATCATCCTCAGGATCGACGAGAAGGGCGAACGGGTACCGTTCACGGTGGCCGATTCGGACACCAAGCGCGGCACTATCACTCTCATCTATCAGGTGGTCGGAAAAACGACTGCTCAAATGTCATCGTTGCGCGCAGGCGATAGCCTGCTCGATATCTGCGGCCCGCTCGGCCAGCCCACTCATATCGAGAAATTCGGGACCGTCTGCTGCATTGGCGGAGGCACCGGCATCGCGATAGCTTATCCCATCGCAAAGTCGCTCGGCCAGGCCGGCAACAAGGTTCTCTCGATTCTTGGCGCGCGCACAAAGGAACTCCTATTCTACGAGAACGAGGTACGTGCCATCAGCAACGAGTTACTCATCTGCACCGATGACGGCAGCTACGGCCAGAAGGGCCTCGTTACTGATATGCTCAAACAGCTCATCGATAGGGGCGAGCAACTGAAGCTGGTCGTCGCCATAGGCCCGGTTCCGATGATGAAATTCGTGGCGCGCATGACGAAGGAATACAATATTCACACCATTGTCAGCCTTAACCCGATTATGATCGACGGTTCCGGCATGTGCGGCTGCTGCCGCGTTTCGGTCGGTGGCGCCACCAAGTTTGTCTGCGTTGACGGCCCCGAATTCGACGCGCATCAGGTGGATTTCGAGCTGCTCACCAAGCGCCTGGCCTCGTACAGGGAAAAGGAAGCTCAGGCATATGACATGTATAAACATGCATGCAAGATAGGCAGGGGATGAACACATGGACCCAAAAGAAAAGATGAAAATACCGCGGCAGAAAATGCCCGAACAGAAACCGGAGGTCCGGAGAGGGAATTTCCAGGAAGTGCCATTCGGCTATCCGGAAGAAACTGCGATGCTCGAGGCCAAGCGGTGTCTCCAGTGCAAGAAGCCGGGTTGCATGAAAGGATGTCCGGTAGAGGTAAAGATTCCCGATTTTATACGGCTTATTGCCGAAGGAGACCATTGGGGCGCTATCAAGAAGATTAAGGAGACCAACAGCCTGCCCGCCGTGTGTGGCCGAGTGTGCCCCCAGGAAAGCCAGTGCGAAAGCATGTGCATCGTCGGCAAAAAGGCCGAGCCCGTGGCCGTTGGGAGGCTCGAGCGGTTCGTCGCAGACCTCGAGCGCAAGTCGGGCAAAGTGTCAAAACCGCAGATCGCGCCGCCCACGGGTAAGAGAGTGGCCGTGGTCGGCTCCGGTCCTTCGGGGCTGACCGTAGCAGGCGACCTTTCTCGCATGGGCCACAAGGTTGTCATTTTCGAGGCGCTTCATAAGGCTGGCGGCGTACTCGTCTATGGCATTCCCGAGTTCCGTTTGCCCAAAGAAATCGTGCAGGCGGAAATCAACTTTCTCCAGGACATCGGCATCGAAGTTGAGTGCAATACCGTCATCGGCAAAGCCGACACGCTCGACGAGCTCTTGAATAATGGATTCGACGCCGTCTTCGTTGGTACCGGCGCAGGCGCCCCGATATTTATGAACATACCGGGCGAAAACCTGATCGGGGTGTACTCGGCAAACGAGTATCTCACACGCTCGAATCTCATGAAGGCCTATCTGTTCCCCGAATACGATACGCCCATCCTGACTTCCAAAGTCGTCGTCGTGGTCGGTGGCGGAAACGTCGCGATGGACTCGGCGCGCACCGCCCTCAGGCTGGGCGCCAACGAGGTACACCTCGTCTATCGTCGTTCCAAAGAAGAGATGCCCGCGCGCACGGAAGAAGCGCATCACGCAGAGGAAGAAGGCGTCATATTCGATCTGCTCACAAACCCGCTTCGATATATCGGCGACGATAAGGGCAAATTGGTGGCCGTCGAATGCCAGAAGATGGAACTCGGTGAGCCCGACCAGTCGGGCCGCAGGCGGCCGGTTCCCATAAAAGGTTCGGAATTCCAGTTGGCGATAGACACCGCCATCGTCGCCATCGGCAACGGCCCGAATCCGCTCGTCCCTTCCACCACTCCGGACCTGAAACTCAATCGGAAGGGAAACATCGAGGCCGACCTCCGCAACTGCAAGACGAGCAAGCGTGGCGTATTCGCAGGCGGCGACATTGTCCGTGGCGCCGCGACCGTGATCCTGGCGATGGGCGATGGAAAAGTCTCCGCTCGCTCGATAGACGCTTATCTGAAAGACCCGGCCTGGTGGGATTTGCCGACCCCCGAGCCCGAGCCGCAGCCGGAGAAAGCGCCAAAAGCAACTAAGAAACCCGAGTGAGGTCGGGCTGAGAATTGCAGATCGGACTGAGAAGTGCGAAGTGCAGGTCGGGGTGAGAAGTGCATAGAAATCCCCCCTTGGAGACTGTCCCGTAATTGTGGATTTAACGTAGGGGCACGGCGCGCCGTGCCCCTACATCCCCAAAAATCGCCATCCTCTGTAGGGGCGCAGCATGCTACGCCCGCAGAACCACAATTATAGGACAGTTTCTTTATCCCCCTTTGACAAAGGGGGAAAGAGCGGGATTTTCATGGAAGCGAATGTGATTCATGCCTGCGACTCACGGGTCGCCCCTTCGCATCTTTCTTGGAAGCGTATGATCACGTCGCGGCGTGGGTACTTGGAGAAAGCTGAGATTGGGAATCATCCATATCGTCATTCTGAGCGAAGCGAAGAATCTCCTTTTGGCCTTCTTCAACTATAAACCATAAACCATAAACCATGAACCATAAACCATAAACCCCAACCGATCTTCCTGGGTGGAACCATGCAATCAGCAGTCATCCTCGCCGGCGGCAAAAGCACGCGCATGGGCCGCAACAAGGCGTTGCTCGACTTTGGCGGAGAAACGCTCATAGGACGGCTGCACGGAATTCTCAAGAAAGCCTTCGACGAAGTCCTGATCTCGGCTAACGAACCGGGAATATACCGGTTCTTAGGAGTTCCAGTTGTCCCGGACGTCTTCATCGAGGCAGGCTCCCTTGCCGGCATTCATGCCGGCCTCTTGCGTTCGCAGGCTCAATTATGTTTTTTCGTCGCCTGCGATATGCCCTTCGTCAACATGGAACTGGTTCGCCTCCTTCATCGATTCACAAACGATTACGACGTCGTGATTCCCCAGAGCCGCTTTGACAATGACAGCCGCACCGGCCTCGAGCCACTCCATGCGTTCTATTCCCGCGACTGCATCCCTTACATCGAGGAACAGCTTCGGCGGGGCGACCCGAGAATCATCGACTTCTTCCCGCATGTCAAAGTTCGCGAGGTCACTGTCGAAGAAATGCGCACACTCGACCCCCAGGGTCTCTCATACTTCAATATCAACACCCAAGAGAAATACGAACTCGCAAAGAAAACACTGGCAACGAAACGTGACTCCAATCCAAAATCCAAAATAGAATGATTCGTGTTCCAATCTCTTTTTCTTGCAAAACCTTCGCCATTATGCGAAAATAGTCTTGTCCTCACCCAGCCCTTAATTCCCATGCAAGTGGTTCGTCCCTGCTCGAAGGAAGAAATGGATCAAAACGGTAAGCGTGTCATAAATTATCTTCGCATCTCCGTGACGGATTTCTGCAACTACCGCTGCACTTATTGCATGCCGCCCGGCGGGATTCAGTGGTTGCCGCGCACTGATATTCTCTCCTTCGAGGAAATCTGCTCCATCGTGAATGCGGCCATTCCACTGGGGGTCGACCGCATAAGACTCACCGGCGGCGAACCCCTTATGCGGCATGGGATAATGGACCTGGTCAAGATGCTCGCCCGCCTGCCCGGCATAGATGACATTGCCCTCACAACGAACGGCTCACGCCTCGAGGAGTTTGCCACTGTCTTGCGCGAGAGCGGCGTCAACCGCATAAACGTCAGCCTGGACTCGCTGCGGCCCGGGCGGTACTGCGAAATTACGCGTGGAGGCAATTTCGACAAGGTGTGGAGAGGCATCGAAGCCGCGCATTCGGCCGGATTCGGCATCATCAAACTGAACGTCGTCGTCATAAAGGGCATCAATGACGACGAGATAGAGGATTTTGCGGCCTTGACGCGCAAGTACCCTTTCGAGGTTAGATTCATAGAATATATGCCGGTCGGTCCGACCGAGCTCTCCAACCGGTTCACCCACGTTTCCGCCGAAGAGATGCGCAATCGGATAAGCGCGCTCGGACAACTCGATAAATTAAGTGACGATTCGCATGGCGGTCCGGCCGAGCGTTACAAGTTGCAAGGCGCTGGAGCCGCTCTCGGATTTATCTCTGCGATGAGCCACAGGTTCTGCTCGTCTTGTAACCGGCTTCGGCTCACAGCCGATGGGCGACTGCTCTCGTGCCTGTTCTCCGGTCAGTCAATCGAAGTCAAATCACTCCTGCGTTCCGGCGCGCCACCCGAAAAAATCGCCGAAGCCGTTCGCCTTGCCATCGAATCGAAACCAATGGTGCGGCCCGAGCGATGCTCAAGCTTCATGAGCTCAATCGGAGGGTGACCATAAGAACGGGGAAAGGGGAGACGGAGCAAATGCGAAAAGGGAACAGAAGAAACCTGCCTAAATCCGCAGATTTCACAGCGCGGCATAGCCGCAACCAAATCGCCATATCGGGCGCGATGAATCGCGCCCCTACGGAAATCCCTCGTATACTCCTGTAGGGGCGCAATTCATTGCGCCCGTGTGAGTTTCATACGGTGTGTCATGAGAATCGCGACAGGAATTCAAG
>JACRIR010000035.1 GCA_016215705.1 Candidatus Poribacteria bacterium
GAAGGAAGTTGACGGAAACCGGCCACTGTGAGAAACAGTAATCCCCGGCGTCGCTGACGCTCCGAGGGTGGCCGGAATCGCGTCGGATCAACGGCCGGAATCCCTTCGGATCAGGTGGCCGAAATCGTCGGAATGCGCACGCTGGAGTTCTTGCCGGGAGCAACAAGCAAACCACAGGCATTGAGGAAGGGAGCCAAACCCGTCCTCTTGGTTCCCCTATCGACGAGAAGGTCCTTTGCCTCGTCCAGAGATGCCTTAAGTTCGGAAAGAAACCCATCCTCCCCATCGGCTGCGGCGCGATCACGCAGAACTGCAAATAGAGACGCCCTCTCTGAAACGGCAGTCCATAGGCTGGCTATCAACTCGGACGCAGCGATGCGCTTGGTAGTGATCTTGTTGTCTGCTCCGTCAATTTTCTTGGTCAGGGAATCATGGTTTTGAATGATAAGGTCAAGAAGATACCGTAACGTGACGTCATCGTCTGGGTCCTCTGCCCAATCCGCGAGAATCGCAAAGCGTACAATTCCCGTTGGGTCAATGTCGCTCTTGTAGGTGAAGTCCAACCCTCGCTTCCTAAGGGCATGCTTGAGCGGTGGTAGGTACTGTCCATTGGGGATAATAACAGTCACGGAACCTGACTTGATTTTCTCCTGGGCAATACTTGCAATGATGTTCGCTTCCCATAGATCCGATGGCACATCATAGAACACGATCTTGTTGTTCTCCTTGATCGTGTCGCTGAAAGTTGGATCGGGTTTTGGAACACCTTGAGGGTAGTAGGTTGTGATCAATGCCCGCGCACCAAGGAGAATGTGCTCGGGGCATCGCCAGCTCATGGCGAGGCGGCCGATCTTCCACTGGTCGCCGAAGTACTCTCCGAACTGTCTGATATACTTTGGGTTACCACCCCTGAAGGAGTAAATGCTCTGATCATCATCTCCGACAGCGAAAAACCCCTCGGGATAACCTGCGGAAAGGAGTTGAAGGAGTTCGCATTGGGCCGCGTTGATGTCTTGATATTCATCGACGAGCAGGTATCGGGTCTTGCCGTGCCATTCTGCCAGCAGATCAGGATCGCTTTTCAGTGCCTCGCATGCAAGTAGGATCTGGTCGTCGTAGTCAACGCAGCCGCACTTCCGCAAGAGAGCCTTATACTCACGGCAGATTTTGCACGCACGGGTCTCGTAATCTGGAGCGCATGAGCCCTTCTTTCGGCATTCGTCCGCCAAGCGCCAGGAATCTCGTCCATATCCAGCAACAGTCGCAGCGTCCTGCAAGAGCACAACACGGGGAGCGTCCTCGTGGAGTACATTGTATTCATCCGGCAGGCTGAAAATCCCCGGTCTCGCGCCAATGATCGTGTTGCCGAGGCTGTGCATGGTGCAGATGAGACTTGGAACACTTTCTGTCGGTATTGCAATGTCGTCTTCGGCCAGGCGTTCACGCATGTTGCGTGCGGCCTCGTTTGTGAATGTGATGATCGCCATTTCATCTGGTGTGGCTCCGCGTTGCTCGACCAAATACTTGACCCGCATTGCCAACTGCCAGGTCTTGCCGGTGCCTGGACCAGCAAGCAGAAGAATTGGTCCAGGATATTCCCTGTAGGAGATAACAGGATCTTCTATGTCGATCATGTCGCCTTCATCCCGCTACAAGCTAATCATCTCTGCAACGCTCCGCTTCCGCTGCGGGCGCTCAAGCCTTACCAATTGCGAACCGTCAGCTGCAAGCGGTGGTTTGGTGGTTAAGAAAATATGGCCCCTTTCTTTAGAAACTCGTCAATGTTGTCATCCCATATGCCCTTCCAATCGATACAAATCTCTATTTTCGTCGGACGTGCGTTCTTACCAAAAGCCACTAATTTAATTTCGTACTTTTCTGGCAACAATGTCGTACGGCCAGCATGCGGACGCATAAAAACATCGAACCAAAATAATAGTTGCGCATTTTCTTGCGCGCCGCGTGAATTCGGCTCTTGAACGAACCCAAAATCACAATATCTAAATGTTCCTGATGGAATCGACAATTCAAATCGATGTTGTTTCCAATGACTCCAGAATAGACGCAATGGCATAAAATCCTGATCGGTTTCATATCCGTTATCACTAAATTTCCTTACTTCTTCAAGATTTACTTCAACATCTTCTGCAGTAGTCCAGCCGTAATTTACAACTCTGACTCTAAAATATTGCACTCTGGCAATAAATTGCCCTGTATCTGGGTTGGTGAATTTGGTTGCGTGGCAATCCCTCTTATCGTGAGGAAAAAAATCCAGCTTCAGGACTGAATGATTAACAGAGTCCAATATGAAATCTTTAAGAAGGGCCAGAATACCAGTTACAATAGCGACACCAGAGCCAATTAATGGAATTACTGTACTGATATCTAATCGGTCAATGTAGTAAAAAACGGGCATTATAACTGAAGCATAAGCCAAAAACACCAATAGCAATGCAATGCTTATTTTGATGTTATGTAGAGATCGCGGTGATATCATCATTCAATTATCCATGGCCATGCTACTGACCCACCTAATGATCTGCTTCAGCTCTGGGCGCTCATGCCTCACCAATGGCGAGCCGTCAGTTGCAAGCGGTATTTAGATCGCAATAGATGTATCTTTCTTTGTGTAGTGTTTATCGAATTCATTAATTATATTAGGATTGTAAAAATCTTTTTTCGGGCTTTTTGGATTACCTGGGTCCAAGAACCGTGATCGACAAAACGCAGGGTTACTCACTAGCGCTTTACGAATGCCATGATACGTATCTGTTAACTTGAAATTGATATACCTTTTTCGTAATCTCTTTGTGAGTTCCGTGTAATCCCATGGATAGGTCTTTCGTATATCTTCCTCCGTTAGAAACACCTTTGTTGCGTCTGGATCGTCCGTTACTGCAACTTTGATTGCCGCATCTGATGATGATCGTTTTAACTGAAGCTGTACTGTGAGAGCAACCTGAAAAGGATCCCCAGCCGCAATGTCAGTAGCCTTTATGATTTCAGTCAAGTACTTGACGAGATTGTGTTCATCTGTGGATACAACAATAGCTTCTATATTTCTCGGGGGAAGTACGAATCCTATTGGCATCAAGTGAAGATGGTACCGGGACAAATCTTGCTGAAACCAGTCCTTTGATAGCTTTATGTAGTTCTGAACGGATGCGGTACCAATTTCCAAAACTTGTTTGCTAAGTAAAGGACCAGCATTCAAATAATGTACAGCATTGTCACGAATCTCCACGAGTGCATCGAGGTTACGCTTAATGCCGATTGGTATTGTAATCCCCTTTTTTTCGAGCGCAACAATTGATTGCCCCAATTGATTGCCCCAGACCTACAGTTTGGATATTTCCTGCACGATTGCGTTTTTTAAAAACTTTCCGGGTGGGTTGTCCTTTTTTTGACTGGCGGCGTTCGTAAACCCAGAGACATTTCGGGTCGTTCCCATTTTCTGCTAATAATTTGGCCTTAAATAATAACTCCCAAGCGTTCACTGTTAAAATCGTAAAAGATTCCTCTCGATATTTAAAGTCTGGTTTGTTGTAAACCTCAATCGCGGCGATGAGCGCGGATTCTGCTTTCTGGAGGAACCTTATTGACCGTTGAATAGGTGGCATAATCTTATCTGGATTTCCAACCTGTCCTAAAATCCAACATACGTAGGAATGTAAAGGGGTCACAGCATCTTACGTCAAATTGATTGCAGACATCGGGCACGTGCCGGTTGGCGCGCTGTTTCGTTGGCTTCGACACCTCCGTTGTTACTATGCACCGCTCTCCTGGAGCAGCAAGAGCGTACGCGATTAAAAACGGATCGCGGCCGACTTTCTCAACCTCGTCGTCAGTGAGGTCAGATGCGTATCCTTCATCAGTAATTCGAGAAACTAGGAAAACGTCGACTTCTTCGTCCAGCAAGAGAGCCTCTTTGATCCCATCTGACCTTGCCCATTTCCCAAGATCGTCCTCTCCTTCCTGAATCTCTTCATAGACCTCGACAGGTATTTTGACATGTCCTGCCGCCGCAACGTATGCGAGCCATTCCCAAAACTCTGGTACACGAGTGATGGGATAATAATCGCGGCTTGCGTCTATGAGCACGTTGGCATCTATCAAATAGATCACCATACACTCCTACACGAGCCATCCAGCGCTACTTGATCCATGAATATCGGACAATCTTTTCACATGCTTGGCTTTAACGCCCAGCACTCTTCCCGCTTTTGATGTTGTTAGAGCCCCTGCAGCCGTCATTCGCCTGACAAGATCAATTAGCGCTTTTCCGACGCGATGCCGACGCACAATGAAGTAGTTCGGCGCCCCTTCCTTCTCATGTTCTCGTTCCCGCTGCCTACGACGTTCCTGAAACCAATGTTCACGGAAATAAGCGCTACAACGGCGCCATGTATCCTGGTCGATTGAACCTAAAAGGAAAAGCCTATACGCAACCATCGAACTACTTATATTCCGCTCATTTGCAAAATTACTAATTTGTACTACCAACCTATTGAAATCTGTTGTATCAGCGAACTGAAGTTGCACAAGCTCTTCCGAAGGTAAAAGGAATTCACCAGCAACTTCGTTGCAGAATCTTTCGATTGCTAATTCAGTACGTGCCCCACTTACGCCTGTTTGTCCGAGCCATAGATGAGTGAGCTCGTGAAGAAGAGTGAAAGACCAAGCAGCACTGGAATCTTGGTCGTTAATAACAACAAATGGGGCAAAGATATCTGCGAGAGCAAAGCCTCTGAAAATCTCAAGATCGATTGAGGTGTGGTGGCTCCCGAGGTTTCCCATTAGAAGGACGAATACCCCTGCTCGCTCAGCCCCAGCACGAAGCAGCGCAAATGCATCTCTATGCGAGCGTTGATCTCGAAAGTCGGAAAGTTTAATTCGAAGCGTTTCTCGAATGGACGCTAAGACCGCAGGCACACCATCGGAAATCGTCATGGACCCGATGAATGGGAGTGTTATTGCCTCCTCTTCGCCTTCCATTACCGCACGGATCATACTCTGCCGCGCGCAGATATTACGGATCAAGGCGTCCAGCAGTGCGTCATCGGATTCCGAATGGCCTTCAGGGAGCGTCCGGAAGTCCTGGCCGCGGTTTCCCTTTCGGGGTGGAGTGGACATGTAGAATGTCAGAAGGGGGCGGCGATATACTTTTGCCATTTTTACGAGCATCGGTCGGGTCGGTTCAACCTCACCGAACTCCAAAGCAGAGAGTCGATCGACCGCCGACACACCTCTCGACTCTGAGAGGTGAAGCTTTTCGGCAGCATCCTCGCGAGTCAGACCGGCAGTCTCGCGCGCCCAACCAAGAATGTTTGCATTTACCCTTGGCATTTCTATTCTGTTTCGAATCCTTGATTTGTGAACCTTAAAGTGCGGGCATTTTCGATTACAGTTCGGACCACATTGTCAGGAACACCCTTGGGAATGTTCGCTTCGATTTCGAGGGTTACCGTAACCGACGAACCAACAAGGCCGGTCAGGTGCGAGATGACCTCGTCGGCGATCCGGCTGGCGTCGCGTCCCACCCGGGCGGGATCGAGTTCGACGCTGCCATGGAACCGCTTCGGAGCAGGCGTAGACATTGGGGCTATCGGAGGCCCAATACCTTCACCCGGGGTTTCCCCCGTTGTGCCTGGCTGATCCGCCCCTGCGCTTCTACCTGAAATTCCTGTCGTGAGACCGGTAACCTGGGATGCCTCCGCCTCCAACTGTTTCTTGGCCACCTCGGGCCGGACAAGCAATCCTGTCGGATTATCGCCCGAGATAAGGGTCTGTTGCCCGCCGCGAAGCCCCCGGTAGCGATCCGCCGCTTCGTCGTAGCTGTCAGCGTAAGCAAACGACTCGTGATGCCAGAGCAACAGACTCAGACCGTCCTGCGCCGCCGCGACCAGGACGCCGGGATTTTTCAGCCGGGACAGGTAGGGGTAACGGGTATAGTCCTCGACAAGCTGCTTGATCGAAACATGATTCCCGCGCCATAGGGGGATGCGGTCGAGATCCATACGAAGTCGGGTTCCTGCCAACGCCGTCACAAGGAGTTCATCGTTCCGGAGCTTTTTACTCGCCCGTACCGCCAGAGCGTCCTGCCCAGACAGCCGGTAAACATGCCACTCGACGGGGGCCTGCGGAGTTGCCTGTGACGGGACCAGGAGCCACTGGTACGCTTCCGGTATGCGGGCGGTCACCGCGCCGTCCGCACTCGACCGCTGCGTCTCCGCCTGCTTTACCTGATGGGGAGAAAGGTCGAGGGTCTCCTTCTCGTCAAGGATCGACACCCACGCGAGATAACGCCGTGCAGCCTCGTCGAGATCCTGCAGGCGCCCCTTGTCCACCGCGAGGAAGACCAGAGTGTTCTGGAAGAGACGCGGGGCGTTTCCCCGGGAAGCAAGGATCGCCTTTGCTGCCTGCTCGGCGGGGTTCCCGGGATCTTTGCTGTAGGGATGGTCGATCCCGAGCACGACCAATCGTGCATCGAGGTCGTCCGGGACGTCCTGACCGGAGTGCGGCATGGGATGGACGCGGTTGAAGTCGCCCATCCGGCGCAGGTCGGAGCGGAGGCGCTGGTCCAGCTCATGGACTACTTTGTCGGGATCGCGCTTGAGCTGCTCGGCGCGGTCCTCTGCCAACTTGGTGACCGTGGGTTGCGTCGAATACCAGTAGCGCGGGCCATCCTGGTAAAGATAGGTAGCAGCCCCTGCCAGCCGCCGAAGGGCATCGCCGAAGATCGCGGGCGACTCCCCCGGCATCACGCAGCCTAACTTCACCCGCCGATCCTCGATGCCTCGATGAGCGGCGGTAGCCTTGGGCGCCGAGCCCAGGTAGATGGCGCGCGCCACACGACGACAGGCCGCGAACTTACCCAGGTTTGGCACGTCGCTGTCCAAACAAAGCGGCAGCGAATTCGGTCCATCCACGTCCTTCTCGATTACGGGCACCCAGTTGTCCGAGAGGTAACGCGTCAGTTCGAACTGAACGCGCGGGTCATCGATCGAGACATTCGCCGGCAGGATGAGTGGGTTCTTGTCGCCCTTCTCCCAAAGGCTATGGATCACCGCCGCCATCAACCGCAGCACCCCGCGGGTCCGCTGGAACTTAACCAGCGTGGACCAGTCAGTGTAAAGCCGGTCAAAGATCTCTGGATGGATCGGATAAGCTGCCTTGATGCGCTTCTCATAATCGGCAGTGCGGCATTCGGGTGGAAACTCCTGGTGCTGCGTACGGTATAGGTCCGCAAACGCCCGCGCCACGACATCGCGGTCCTTGAACTGCGCCGGATCAGCAAGTGGCTCAAATAGCCGACGCCGAACGATCTCAAATCCCTCTTCGGCGCTCGCAGGCCGCCACGAAGACTCTACCCGCCCCACTACGTTGCGCAGACGATCGAGCGCTTCACGCCCGCGCTGGCCGCCGACTTCCACATCATCCGCCTGGGTGTGGGGCGAGGCAGCGGTATCCGAGGCCGGTAGGCTAATCACCAGCAGGCAGTTCTTCGCGAGTTTTGCCGACTCGGTCAGCACCTGGGCGAAGGTGAACTGCGTCTCGAAACTGCCCGCCGGCAGGTCGCTTTGGTCGTGGAGCTGGCGTGCGTATGCCACCCACTCGTCGATGAGCACGAGACATGGGCCGTACTCCTTGAACAGCTCGCGCAGCACGTCGCCGGGGCTGGTTGCCTTTTCGTCGTCGGCAGCGACCCGTGCGAATGCCTTTTTGCCGCCGAGTTGCCAGGCCATCTCCCCCCACAGGGTGCGCACTACGGTGCCGTCGAGCTTGGTGACCGGGTTGCCGGGCGAAATCTTGTTGCCCACCAACACCACGCGTCGGGGGTTCGACAGCTTCTTTACCCCCGATTCCTGCATCACCGCGTCGATTCCTGCCAGCTCCCCTGGCGATATTCCAGAAAACAGGTGGTAGAGCGCCAGCATCGAGTGCGTCTTACCGCCGCCAAAGTTGGTCTGGAGCTGTACCACCGGATCGCCGCCCTCGCCGACGAGGCGCCGTACGGCACCAACCAGCATCCCCTTCAGGCTCTCGGTAAGATAGGTGCGGCGGAAGAACTCGACTGGATCACGATACTCGTCCGTCCCCTCGCCCAGGTGCACCTGCCAGAGATCGGCGGCGAACTCCGCTTGCTGGTAGCGTCCACTGGCCACGTCCTTGTGCGGCGTCACCACCTCGCGCCAAGGTTTGAGGTGACCCGCAGCCGCACTTTCGATCGCCGTTCCGGCGATCTTGCGCTTTTCGCTACGCATCTGTTCATCGAAGATCAGGCGCCGCAACTCCATCTTCATCTTGCCGATCTCGTCGGCCTGAGACGCAGAAATAGCAGTTAACAGTCTTGCCATGGAATCGAGCGCCCGATCAGCATCATCACTCGAAAAGGGATTCTGGTGTGCCCAGCGATTCCTTACGTCGCGCAGTTCACTGACGAGCGCTCGCTCTGCTTGGCCCAACGTCTTGCGGAAGAGCACGTTCCACTGGTTCCACATTACGGTCAGCAGCGAGGCGGCATCCCAGGGAGGTTCGGCTTCATTGCGGAAGAGGTTCTCCTGTGATGGGCCGACGGCGGCCTTTACTTCTTCGAACCATCTCTGTGCATGCTGAGCTTTCAGCTCGCGCTCGACGAAGGGAGCAAGCCCGCTCTTGAGAAGTTCCAGCGCTTTGCCGACTCTTTCGTGATTGCTGATCGCCATTTGTTACTCCTCGTTCTTTTCAAACAATGCGGGTTGCGCTTCTCGCGGCTTGACGCCCTCTCGGGCGAGGCGCGTGATTTCGGGCCAGCTCTGCACGAGGCCATTGTAGGAGAGAGCTTCTTGAGGGCGCTTCTTCCGTTCGCAAATGGTATAGAGCCGGTAGGCCAGCTCGCGGGCAACCTCGGCTTTCGATCCGAGTCTGGCGACGAGCCCTGCGGC
>JACRIR010000224.1 GCA_016215705.1 Candidatus Poribacteria bacterium
ACAGTCCACGTTGGCCGGATAGCCGTCGTGGTCAGCGTCAGGAGGCGGTGGCGGCGCACAATCGGGATCAGCCGAATCGACAAACCCGTCACAGTCGTTGTCGATGCCGTCGCTGCACACTTCCGCAGCAGCCGGATTCACTGAAGCGTCGGTATCGTCGCAGTCAGATGCGATTCCAAAACCGTCGCCATCGAGGTCGTCATCCGGGGTCGAAGTGTTACAGTCGTCATCGATCCCGTTGTAAGCGATTTCGCCGACGCCCGGACTGATTGCCGGATTCTTGTCGTTGCAGTCACCGCCGCCCTTGGTGACGTCCGCATTGCAGGCTATATCCTGATAACCGTCCTGGTCAGAATCTGCACAAACAGGCGGAGGCGTGACTACTTCGAATTGGTTGGTTGCCACTCTTTCCTCAACATGAGGAAAGACATTGCGGTTAGTTCTATCATACGGAGACCCGAACCATGCGGCTGTCCACGTGTAGAAGCCCGGCGCAGAAGGCGCGGGCGCCGACAACAAAATCGGAAACTGCTGTTTGAGTGAACCTGTGCCGTCATCACCCATGCCGGTCGGCCCGGTGACTCTTGCAATCTCTTTGCCCGTGTTGTCATACAGCAATCCGCGAACCCAGCCGCTGCGGTAGCCGCCGCTCAACGTTACGTTGACCGTCTGGCCCGGCTTATACTGCGCGAGGTCAGTCGCGGCTTTCAGGTTTTTGATCGACCTACTCGAATTGCTCCACACACCATGGGAATGGCAACCATTGCAGGTCACCGTGTCATTAGAATGACAACTCGCACAATTAGCCGTAAAGTACGTTGGTTCCGCTGAAACGTCTCGCGCAAGCAAGAGCGCCGAACTCATCGCCAGCAGAACCAGTGCCATAACTTTCATAACCTTGAATCTCATTCGTTCCCCTCCCGGGACATTAAACTGTTTGGGCTAACCTTGATTCATTCTTGAGATGCTCAATCCTCAACAACTGCTCAGTTCTTGCTCTTGTTCCCTCATGATCACCCCTCTCAAGAGAACGTCAAAAGTCCAAAATCTCCGGTTGAATTCACGTGCTTCTTGCGCAAGCAAGCCGTAAAGCTTAAGGTATTATTCAAGACAACGTCACTTTGGGGAACTCGGGCTGGATTGTGAACCCTCGATGGGATTGTGAGGCATCATCGTGATAGGACACGCCAAAACGAAAAAAGGAAAACAACCCTGCATTCCCCCCAGCGCCCCGGCGGGCTCGCCAAAGTCTTCGCCACGGACGCTTCTTGCCACTGAATCCTAACAACGAGGCACATAAAGCAACTACAAGCAACTACTATGCCATTCCATTACCAAGCTTCATCAGCACTTCATAAGTCTTTTATTTCTAATATATTATAAATCAATGAGCATGCCCGGGAATTCAACTTCCCAGTAAATCCGTGTAATTCTTAATGTGATTGTTGATATATCGCATCGGAATTGTAATCTTTCCTTGCAACGGAAAAACAGTTCCGACATCGGAAAACGGCAGGAATCCGTTCTCGCAACCCATTTAATCGCACCTGGTTATGAATGAATCAAAATCTCATCTGCAAGAAATCGCAACATCATGCCAAGCATGGAAGAAGCCCTTGAAACAGCTTCACTGTGCTTTGAAACCAACGTGTCTCGACTCGTTCTTTGCGGATTCGTTTTGACCCAAATAGTCCCTGCAAAGCCTCAAATAGGGAAGCAGAGGCGGTCTTTGCGGCCAGAATCCATTTTGCTCTCACAGCAGTGAATCGACTTGGCAAACTGGTTCCCTGTGTAGTAACGTATCAGTATGTTGGGAGCATTTAACCTTTTGCCGATGGGCAAAGTCTAAATGAATGAAAAAGGTGAACGGTGGCGACAGATAACGAGCTCATAAACAGGTTCCTGGCGGGAGACCGCGCAGCCTTTGACGAGTTGGTGGTCGCGCATGAGAGGGGAGTGTTTTCGGTTGCCTACCGCACCGTCGGAAACGCCGAGACCGCAGAAGAAATCGCTCAGGAAACGTTCGTAAGAGCATTCAAAGGGCTGGCGGGATTCCGCCACAAGGCAAGCTTCAGCACCTGGCTTTACAGAATTACGATGAACCTTTGTTATAACGAACTGAAACACCGTCATCAAACGGTCGAATTGGACCCGGAGACCGCGAATGAGGCTGACGATTCGCCGCATCCGGGCGAGAGAATGGCTGAACAGGAAAGAAGGGCATGGCTTGAACGCCAGATACAGACGCTTCCGTTCAAGCAAAGGTCAGTGCTGACACTCCGAATCTTTCAGAGCATGCCGTTCAAGGAAATCGCCCGCGTCGTGGGATGCAGCGCCATATCAGCCAAGGTAAATTACCGCCACGCGATGTTGAAGCTAAAAGCCACGGCGGCTCAATCAGGAGAAGTTCTATGAACTGCGGACAAGTGAGAAATCAGCTCGTTTATTACGTGGAAGACACGCTCTCGGAACGAAGAAAAAGGGCGGTGGAGCGCCATCTCTCAGACTGCTCTCTGTGCCGGAATGAGATTTCATCCATCCGGGACCTGAAAAAACTTATCGCGGCTCTGGAACCGCCCAAACGCGACTGGGATAGCTTCAATTGGAAACTTTCAAGAGAACTTGCGCATGAGGAAACGCCGACCGCCAAAGCTCTCCCGTGGCTGCCCGCACTTCCTCTTGCGAGCGTTGCAGCGGTTGCGGCAGCGGTCATAATTGCACTCGTGGTTTCCGTGAGACTGCAAGAAAATCGAACTCCGCTGGATGAATCTGCGACCACTCAGACCAGCCGAATTCAGACCACACTGGATGAATTGGAAACCGGCGATTTTGAATCGGAAGCGGGAAGCAATCTCAAGCTCGCGCTCGCTGATCTTTCTGAAGATGAAGTCGAGCGGGTTGGCGAGAATCTGCCTCTTCTGGTCGTTGAAACCCAGCAGGTTTCCTCCGAGGAAATCGTCTACGGTGACATCTACGAGCAAGGTCTTTACGACTTGCTCGACGACTTGACCTCCGAAGAGTGCGACGAGCTCTATCAGAATCTGGAGACAATCGGCGCCGGTCGGCGCAAAGGCACAAATAGTGGCGCGCGACGCGACCTTAACAATAAATATGGTTTTGTCATTCCGGGCACAACAAAGAACTTGACGTAAGACAAGAAGGTTCTTTCCCCGCCGGCGGGGTCGGAATGACAACGCATGGAACATGGTCGACGTGTCCGTAATATTCAGTGGACCTCAGCAACTCAATAAAATGAAGGAGGAAGATCATGAATAAGAAGTCGTTTGTTGCTTTATTGGTAGCCCTGGCAGTCACATTCGGAGTGACACTGGTGGCCAATGCCGAACCGTTCGATGACCCCGGCCAGGGGCCGGGTCCGGGCCCTGGTATGCAGAAACACGAACGGCTGCGGGAGCGGGTCGAGTTGATGGCTATGTGGAAACTGACCGATGCCCTCAACCTTGATCAAGAGACTGCCGCAAAACTGTTTCCCATGCTGCATGATCTCAATGTCCAACAGCAGAAGCTGCGCGAAAAACGCCGAGAGATATTCGAGGGAATGAAAGCCGAGATCGAAAAGAAACAGCCCGATTCCAAAGTGTTAAAGAAAATGATCGAACAATTCCAGGAAAACGAGACCGATATGGTCAAGCTCAGGAACAAGAAGCTTGATGATGCGTCGAAACTGCTGACCGATGAACAAGTGGCAAGGATGATTGTCTTCGTTCCTCAGTT
This sequence comes from Candidatus Poribacteria bacterium, assembly GCA_016215705.1. Classification (GTDB taxonomy): domain Bacteria; phylum Abyssobacteria; class SURF-5; order SURF-5; family SURF-5; genus JACRIR01. The sequence goes on from JACRIR010000224.1 coordinate 3,736, forward strand.
CGAACGCGACGTAAGACAGATGATCGACGAGGTTCGAACTCGTCGACATGACCGGTTCGGAAAGGATCGCGGACAAGGAGAAATGGAACTCCCTCCACCTCCTCCGGAAGAAGACCTGCCTCCACTGCAATAGCTGCATGTGTCTTACCCTTTGTAGGGGCGGTTCTCGAACCGCCCCTGCAAACATGCCTGAATCGTTGAATGGATTGCGCGCGCACGCTCACCCCTTCGCCTTGCGCCTGATCTCGAACCGGAACGGAACGCCTGTGAACTCGAATCGCTTCCGAACTTGATTCTCGATATATCTCAGGTACGTTTTCCCGAGAGGCTCGGCCCGGTTCATAAAAAGCACGAATGTCGGAGGGGCAACAGTCGCCTGCGTCGCATAGAGCAGCCTCGGCGCAATCCCTTTTCTTGCGCGCGGTGGATGCGCCCTCAAGATTTCCTGCATGAATTCATTCAACTCGCTTGTGGGAACGCGCCGCTGATAATTCTCGTATGTTTGCCTCACGACTTCAAAAATCCTGCTCAGCCGTAAGCCGGTCTTGGCGGATATCGAGATGATGGGCACGTGCGAGAGGTTTGGCATCTTTCGTCGAATGTGATCGACGGCGACGTCAAAAGTATGAAGGTCCTTCTCGGCAATATCCCATTTATTAAGTACGATAACCTGCGCTCGGCCGCTTGAATCTATCTGGTTTGCAATACGGCAATCCTGCTCGGTTACACGTCCTCCGGCGCTGGCGTCCATGAGCAGAAGCGCCACGTAGCAGCGACGAATGCTTTCCAGCGCCCGTTTCACGCTGTAGTGCTCGATGCCGGGCTCAACTTTGCTCGGCTTCTTGAGCCCGGCGGTATCTATGAGCACATAAGCTTCGTTTCCCCACCGGAACTGGACGTCAATGGAGTCTCTTGTCGTCCCCGCCTTTTCATCAACGATTACACGCTCCTCATTCAGCAGCGCATTCACAAGAGAAGACTTACCGACATTGGGCTGGCCTACGATAGCAACCTTGATGACGCCCGTGACCGTTTCGGCCGTCGAATACTCAGGGACGGCGTCAGCAACCGAATCGAGTAGTTCTCCGATCCCCGTTCCGTGAAGAGATGATATCGGATACGGGTCGCCGAATCCGAGCGAGTACATCTCGGCGGCAAACAGTGAACGCTGCTGGTTGTCGACTTTGTTGACGGCGACGATTACTTTCTTGCCGGTCTGGCGCAGCACCTCGGCCACCTCCTGGTCGCCGGGCGTGATGCCGTCGAGCGCATCCGTTACAAACACGATACAAGCCGCGTCATATATGGCTGCGAGAATCTGCTTGCACACGCGCTGTGTTATTCTGTCAGTGCTCCGCGCAACCAGACCACCGGTGTCTACCACGTCGAACGACCGTCCGTTCCATTCGACCTCTCCATAAATCCGGTCTCGAGTCACACCTGGCCGGTCGTCGACAATCGCCGTCCGCCTGCCGATGAGCCGGTTGAACAACGTGGATTTGCCGACGTTCGGCTTTCCAACTATCGCGACAACCGGCTTCGCGCTCGTCTTATTCTCTTGCATTGTCTTTTGCATGTTTCTCCATCTTGCTTTCCGGTATTCCTGGCCTTCTCATCCGCATGACTCAAAATCGCGCAGCCTTTTCTCGAATCTTGACCCACGATTGTCATTCCCGAGCCCCTTCACCGCC
>JACRIR010000038.1 GCA_016215705.1 Candidatus Poribacteria bacterium
ACGATCGGTGACCCCGGCCATGGGCGCGACGAATAGATTATTGCGCAGCGCGAAGCCGAGATAGTTCATGAGCGGGGGGACGACGACGAGGGAAGGCGCGGATTCTAGCGCAAAGCGCCTAAAAATTGTGCAACGGCATTGTCTTGCCGGGATGCTCTGCGGCGGGCGCGTACGCCCAAGCCCGCACCGCTTTCCCTCCCCGCCGCCCCGGCCCTACGGGCTCCCCTCGCTCCGGACCGCCAGCCCGGCCGGCCGCTCAACTCGCTTCGCTCAAACATCGCGTCCGGACTGCCCCGGTCTGGCAGTCCTCCGCTCGGCGGGACAGAGGGGAGGGAAAGCGGTGCGGGCTTGGGCGTTTGGACGTTGGGAGGTGGCTCAACGTGATGGATCGGTTATGGCTGGTGGTCGGCCTGAATGATCGTTCATCGGCGAATGAGTGCTCGGTGCCCATAGCTGACCTTAGGGTGCGTGATCGATTAGGACTGCAATGCCGTGGACATCCGCCATTCAGAAACCTGAGGGTGCGGAAAAGCAGCTTCCAACTTTGCCGTTATAGGCGGCCAAAGATGCAGTCTTCGAGCTCTTTGAATACTGGCATCCCTATGGTTAGATATTTAGACAAAGCGACCTTGAACACGTCGGCGTTGATACTGCCTTTGATGCCGCAGCAATTCTTAATTCGCTGCGTGTCGTCCTTAAGGTTTTGGTCGTTGATATTGGTCACGAATGCGTCGTAGGCTGTTTCATCAAACGATAGCCCCTCTGCGCCGCAATATGCCTTCAGCACATCCTTGTCGTACAGGTAGTTCTCAATCTCCCAGCGTTTAAGTACCCGGTGATTCTTAGGGTTCGTCTTGAGATAGATCTGCCGGTCGTTTTCGTCGGTGGGCTTGCCCGACGCCATGTCTCGGTCCTTAAGAACCCAGACATCCACAGTAGGAAACACCTTGCCGAGAATGGCTAGAGCAATTGCACTGCGCTGGTCCGGCTCGGTGTTCCCCCCGCTCGACGTGAAAAGGGCGTCAGGATGCGATTCGGCGAAGATATGGTTGAACACTTGCGCATCCATTCCCTTTTCCCGTCCCCTAGGATCGGGTTCTGCTCTCCCTTCGCAGTAAACGATCGTCGAGGGACTGACAAGGTGTGCCAAGTCATCCAACGCGATGGCGAATAGATCGCGCCAAGTACCAGGACCGACTTTGATCGGCGTAAGCGTGTGTGCTTCCGCTGCCAAATTTAATTCAGGTCGAAAGTGAATAATCTGGCACTTGTCTCGCATCGTGGTTTGTAACGTGCGGAGAAAGCCAATGCTATGTGTCGTAAGCCAGATCTGACAGTCGGCTCCGACGAGCCGGTCGATTTCAACAAGGAGTTTTCCCTGTATGGAAGTGTTGATGTGGAGCTCGGGCTCGTCAATGAGAAAGATCGTGTCGCTATAGTCGTTCTTGCGGAGGTACAGATCAAGTAGGAGATCCACCACCTCCTTCTCACCGGAGGACAGAACGTTGAACTCAAACTCCCTTGGATGGCCCTCCTTCTTGAAGTAGAGCGTGCCCTGATTACCTTCCACGTTTCCGAGACTGAAAATCTCCAGATCTAGGCACTTCTTGATGGACGCATTGAGCTCGCCGACGATCTTAGCCTTGGCTTCACTCGGCTTGGCATCGTTGTCGTCGCGATAGCGGTTGTAGAAAGAGTGCAGCCGCCGGTAGTTGTCCTCCATCTTGGCATCGAGGCTTGAGGCGTCGCCTGCACCGTAGGAATTAAGCCTGATTTCGGGAACTGCTTTGGTTTCTGAGATCTTGAGTTGGCTGTTGTAGCGATACGGACTACGGAAGGAGAAAACGGTGTTGGTTTTGCCTATTGCCTGCTTTGCTTCGCGAACCTTAGTGAGGTTTCCGGCTGTGAATTTGATCTCGATGTCCTGCCACGTCAGCGAATCGACCCCCGTCATCGAATGATAGCCACTGTCCCGGTTTTGACCTTTCCCCACACGTTCATGCGCACTCGCGTGATACAGAAGGCCGTCCAGCACGCTGCTCTTTCCACAGCCGTTTGGTCCCACCAGGGCGACGATGCGCGCGGGGGTTTCGCCGAGATCAATGGTGAGGTCATGGAAACGTTTGTAGCCGTTCTTGAGCCGAAGTTTAGTAATGAACATGGTTAAAATACCCAATGCATAATTTTATTCAGACTGAACTTAGCACAAAAGATCTTAGGAAAGGTGTGCCACACATTAATCATGTCAACATGACGACATGTTCGCTTGGGGTCGGAAGCACAAGCTCATCGAATGGCGAAGCGGCCATTCGACACGATTATCTGCAGAACGGCAGGTAGCTCTTTCATTGCCGACCAACTCTGGTCGCCGGCTCAAGGGCGGCTCTTGGCCGAAAGTGTGAGCTCCGCGGAGCTCCAGGTTGTGGTCATTCGGCAAGATATTGAAGGCGATTGCGTGCGTCGGCTCCGGTCGACCACCAGCCACAACCGATCCATCACGTTGAGCCACCTCCCAACGTCCAAACGCCCAAGCCCGCACCGATTTCCCTCCCCTCTGTCCCGCCGAGCGGAGGACTGCCAGACCGGGGCAGTCCG
>JACRIR010000228.1 GCA_016215705.1 Candidatus Poribacteria bacterium
CCTCCTCAATGCCAGCCGGGGACAGGTAATAGACGAGACAGCGCTCGTGACTCACTGTCAAAAGCATCCACACTTCCGGGCGGCGCTCGACGTGTTCGAGGACGAGCCCCGAATGAAGCCCGGACTTGCCGAACTGGACAACGTGGTGATCGTGCCGCATCTCGGCTCCGCCACAAACTGGACACGCAGCGGAATGGCCATTCTGGCCGCCTCCAACGTGGCGGCTATTCTCATGGGATACCCGGTCTGGGGAAGTGAAGATATTTCGCTGTTCCTGGGAGAGAATCCGCCCAAAGCCGCGCCGAGTATCGTGAACGCCAAAGAGCTGGGGCTCGCCACATATAAGAACACGCATTGAATTCCGACTTAATTCGGGGACACCATGCGGCATGGTGTCCCCGAATTAAGGAAAACAGTCTCCATAATTGGTAAACGGGCGCAGAATTCTGTAGGTGCGAATTCATTCGCATAATGTTTTCGGGCGATTTTCAGGTGGCGTCTGCGAATAAATTCGCACCTACAGAACTACGGGACAGTCTCGATGGGGGATTTTTCCACGATCTGCGCTTAGACTCGCTTTCTTTTATGATTAACCACGCGCCGGCGCCGTGATCAGGAGCTCCTGAAATGCAGCGAACAAAGAATACCAACGTCACCTTGATCGGCATGCCCGGCGTCGGGAAGAGCGTGATAGGCCGGGAATTAGCCCAAAGGATGGGATATGCTTTTATTGACACCGATGTGACAATCGAAAAGCGCGCCGGCCTGAAGCTGCAGCAAATCCTCGATACCTTCGGCGAGGAGAAATTCATGAAGCTCGAAGAGCAAGCGGCATTAGACATCGGGAAAACGGACAAATGCATAATCTCCCCCGGAGGAAGTATAATCTACTCGGAAAGAGCAATGAAGTTTTTGGCGGAGAATTCCCGGATTGTTTTCCTGAAGATGTCGTTCAGCGGCATCCGGAAGCGGCTTGCTAATATGGACACGAGAGGAATAGTCGGGTTAAAGAAGAAAGGTCTGAAGGCGCTCTTCGACGAGCGGTCGGTTCTCTACGAAAGATGCGCCGATATCAAAATCGAATTATCCGATAAGGACGATTTGGACACCGTCGTCAAAACAGTCATTGGGGAGGCGTTCGGCAGATGAATAAGCTTGGGCGGACCGTTTTCTATGACCGGCATGTCGCGCTCGGCGCAAGAATAGTGGAATTCGCAGGCTGGGAAATGCCCGTCTCGTATCCCACTGGAACCGTTGCCGAACATTTGGCCACCCGCAGGACAGCCGGCTTGTTCGACATCTCTCACATGGGCCGCATGCTCGTCGGAGGAAGCGGCGCGATTGCCTTCCTCCAGCATGTTCTGAGCAATAACGCCCTGGCTCTCGAGGTCGGCGAAGCCCAATACACCCTCATACCGAACAGCAACGGCGGCGCCGTCGATGACGCTTATCTGTACCGCTTCGTCGAGGATCAATACCTCCTGGTCGTCAATGCCGCCAACCATCAGAAAGATTGGGAACATTTCCAGCCGTTCCTTTCCGATTTCCCGAATGTGGACTTGAGAGATCGGACGAAGGAACTGGCGATGCTTGCTCTGCAAGGACCGATGTCGCGCGAGATGCTCCTTAAGATAATACAATCCGGCCGTTTGCCCGAGCCATTGCACAACGCCACAAGCATCGCAAGAATGTGCGACGCTCAGGTGATGATTGGCCGCACCGGATACACCGGAGAGCCGATTCGCTTCGAGTTGTTTATAGGCCGCGAACATGCCCTGCGGCTATGGGACAAACTCGTCGAAGTTGGCGCAACGCCGTGCGGACTCGGCGCGCGCGACACGCTTCGGCTCGAGGCAGCCCTGCCGCTTTACGGCCACGAATTGGGGCGCGACATCGAGGGCAAGGATATCCCCGCTTTCGCCGTCCCGCTCTCCAAGTTCGCCGTGAGCTTTTCTCCGCTCAAGGGCGAATACGTCGCCAGGGCGGCTCTCACGCGCCAGCAGGCGGCATTCAAGAAGATTGTGTTCGGCGACTATTCGCTCATCTCCGACCTTCCGCGAATGATCAGGCCCATCGCGATGGTCGGCAGGGGAGTCGCCCGCGCCGGCGACAAGATGTTCAAGGACGACGCATGCGTCGGTTACGTTACCAGCGGCACCACGACTCCCATGTGGGTTTTCGAGGGCGAGGGGCTGGCCTCTCGACCGACGGATCAACATAAACTGCGCTCAATCGGTCTTGCTCTGATCGACAGCGATATCGAAGAAGACGAAAAACTGGCCGTCGAGGTTCGCGGGAAACGGATCGAGGCAGTGGTGGTTCCGTATCATATTTCGAGCGAGACCCCTCCATATGCCCGGCCGATTGTGTACGGCTGCAAGCTTGCGCAGAAAAAGAGCTCGAATGAGGAAGGCCCCAGAAAAGCATATCGCTTGCTGGAGACCGCTCTCCAAAACACCATCTGGCGGCAGCAGGAATGCATAAATCTCATCCCATCCGAGATGACGCTCTCGCCCATGGCAAGGCTGCTATCGGTGATCGACCCCGCATTCCGGTATGCCGAGCACAAAAAGGTGAAGGCTTTCTATGACGCCGAGATTTTCTATTATCAAGGCACGGATTTCATAGCGGAAGTCGAGCGGCTCCTGGAAGAGGAAATCAAGAAGTTCCTCGGCTGCAAGGAAGTCGAGATGCGCCCCATCAGCGGGCAAATGGCCAACATGGCTTTGTTCAGCGCGCTGGTCGATTATTTCAATCTACCCGACCGCAAGCGCGAGCAGCGCCGGATCGCGCGGGTGATGAATCACTACCTCGGCAAAGGCGGACATCTCAGCGCTCAGCCTCTGGGCGCCCTGCGCGACTATCTCGCGCGCGACCCGAACACGGAAAGGCCGGCGGTCGTAAACTTCCCCGTCCTCGAGGACAACCGCTACCAAATCGACTTGCCCGCCACGCTCGAATTGATTGACAGATTCAGGCCGGAGCTGATCATCTTCGGCAAAAGCGTCTTTCTTCACAAGGAGCCCGTTGCCGAGGTCCGCCGCTTCCTGGAAGACCGGAAGATTAACGCCTTCATTCTATACGATGCGGCGCACGTCTTCGGACTCATCGGCCCACAATTCCAGGACCCGTTCGCGGAGGGCGCCGACTTCGTTACCGGCTCTACTCACAAAACGTTCTTCGGCACGCAGCGCGGCGTCATCGGCTCGCTTTTTCTCGAGCATGAAAAACGGTACGAGCTCTGGGAGGCCGTGCGCAGGCGCGCATTCCCCGGTTCCGTCTCGAATCATCATCTTGGCACATTGCTCGGACTGTTGATGGCATCCTATGAGATGAATCATTTCAAGGACCAATATCAGCCTCGCGTCATTGCGAATGCCAAAACATTCGCACGCGCGCTGAAGGACTGCGGCCTGCAAGTGGCCGGCGACCCGGCGGTCGGCTTCACCGAGACCCACCAGGTGGTGGTTCATGTCGGACACGGGCGGGGACCCGAAATCGCAAGGCGTCTCGAGACCAACAACATCATATGTAATTACCAGGCTACGCCCGACGACGAAGGCTTCTCGGCGGCCGGCGCTTTGCGGCTCGGCGTGGCGGAAATGACCCGCTTCGGCATGGCGGAGACGCAATTCCGCCAACTGGCCGGATTGATTCAAGAGGTGATCAGAAACGGCAGTGATGTAAGCGATCAAGTGAAGGCTTTGAGGAAACCGTTCTGCGAGCTTCAGTTCTGTTTCCGGGGAGATGAATACGCAGACGTACTGAAAAGGCTTCGCAACTTGTTGTAAACTATCAGCGGCCCTTAATTCGGGGACACGATGCGGCTTATTCGGGGACACCTTGCCACCCTTAATTCGGGGACACGATGCGGCTTATTCGGGGACACCTTGCCACCCTTAATTCGGGGACACGATGCGGCATCGTGTCCCCGAATTAAGAAAACCAGCGGCTGGCTTCCCAGGAGTGAAGCAATCTCCGTGATTCTTTTGTTTCTTTCAACCACGAACCATGAACTGTAAACCATGAACCATCTTTCTCAAAACCAAAGGGGCCGAACGCATGAAGAAAATGAGTGAATTCAGATTGCCTGATGACGTGCGTTACTCCGAAGACCACGAATGGGCCAGACTCGAAGGCGATGCGATAAGGGTGGGCATCTCCGACTATGCCCAGGACCAGCTTGGAGACATTACATTCGTGGGAATGCCTAATGTCGGCGACGCTTTCAGTCAGAAACAGGAATTCGGAACAGTGGAATCGACAAAGGCTGTCTCCGAATTGTTCATGCCGATCGGGGGAAAGGTCCTCGAAGTAAACGAGGCGCTGGAGGAGTCACCCGGCCTCGTGAATGAGGACCCATATGGCCGGGGTTGGCTAATCCTTGTGAAACCTGATAATCCCGACGAGTTTAATTCCTTGATGACCAAAGGTGATTACGCTAAACGACTGAAAGGTGCGGAATAGATGCGTTTCTTGCCTCACACTGATGAAGATATCGCTTCAATGCTTCAGACAATCGGCCTGGCTGGACTCGACGACCTTTTCGCAGTCATTCCCGGGCCCTGCCGGTTTCAAGGCAAGCTCAATCTTCCCGAGCCGATGACCGAATGGGAACTGCGCGAGCATATGACCCGCCTATCAGACAGCATGGCGGCAAGCCGGGGATACAAGGTCTTCATGGGGGCCGGCAGCTACGAACATCACATTCCCGAGACCGTGACGTATCTCACCGGCAGGTCCGAATTTTCGACGGCCTACACTCCCTACCAGCCGGAATTGAGCCAGGGCACTCTGCAAGCCATCTATGAATATCAGACGCTCGTGGCCCGGCTCCTCGGCATGGAAGTCGCCAACGCCTCGCTCTATGACGGCGCGTCGGCCCTTGCCGAGGCGCTGCTCATGGCCATTCGAATAACAAGAAGGAAAAAGGTGGCGATCTCCCGCCTGATCAACCCCCTGTATCGTCAAGTGGTGAGAACATACCTCGAACCCACGGGATATGAAATAATCGAGTTCGGATACGACACGCATGGGCTCACGGACCTCTCAACCCTGGACGCGCATAACGACCTCGCCGCCATCGCCGTTCAATCCCCGAATTTTCTTGGCGTCGTGGAGCCTCTTGAGAGCATCGCCCGGAAAACTCACGAGAAGAAAGCGCTTGCCGTGGTCGCATTCACGGAACCGCTGGCCTACGGAATTCTGAAAAGCCCCGGCAAGCTGGGGGCCGACATAGCCTGCGGAGAAGGGCAAAGTCTCGGTATCCCCCAATGGTTCGGAGGACCGGGGCTGGGAATGTTCGCGACCCGGATGAGTCACGTCCGCAACATGCCCGGTCGCCTCGTGGGGCAAGCTGTGGACGCCGGCGGAAAACGCGGCTTCGTCCTCACACTTGCCACGCGCGAGCAGCATATCCGTCGGGAAAAAGCGACATCTAACATTTGCACGAATCATAGTCTGTGTGCGTTGGCCTCTGCAGTCTATATGGCCTCTTTGGGCGGCAGCGGCATTCGCTCTCTCGCGCGACTGAACTACGACAAATGCGAATATCTGAAGGCCGAGTTGAAAAAGATAGGGTGCAAGATTCCCTTCGCCGCGCCCACGTTCAATGAATTCGTAGTGGAATATCCGGCAGGCGCGAAAACCCTGTATGCAGACTTGCTGAAAAAGAACATTGTGGCCGGCCTGCCTCTGGCTGCCCATTTTCCCGAACTCGAAGGACACTATCTCTTGTGCGTCACCGAAACCAAAACCAAAGACGATATGGATGCCCTTGTCAAGGGGGTTCGACAATGACGGATTTCTCCGGCACAACGGGCCTGATCTTCAACGAGCCGCTGCTCTGGGAAAAAGGGAGGAAAGGGCGGACGGGGATGAGCCTTCCCCGCCGCGACGTTGGAACCTACGCGCTGGACGAAAGCCTCTGCGGCGACGGCCCTGACTTCCCCGACCTGAGCGAGCCCGAAGTGGCGCGGCACTACGTGCGGCTCTCCCAATGGAACTTCGGAGTGGATTCCGGCCTGTATCCATTGGGTTCGTGCACCATGAAGTACAACCCGAAACTGAACGAAAAAATGGCGAGCCTGCAGGGGTTCACCGGAGCGCATCCGCTGCTTCCCGCCGAACTCTCACAGGGGGCGCTGAGGCTGATGTTCGAGCTCGAGCGCCTGCTGGCCGAGATCACCGGCATGGACGCTGTCTCGCTTCAACCCGCTGCCGGCGCGCATGGCGAACTCGCCGGAATGCTTATCATTCATGCGTATCACAAAAGCAATGGCGCCGCCCGATCAAAAATCATCGTGCCGGATACGGCGCACGGAACAAACCCGGCCAGCGCCGCCCTCTGCGGCTACAAGCCTGTGGCGGTAAAGTCTAATGAGCAGGGAGTCCTTTCCCCCGAGGCAGTCGCCGAAATCATGGACAGTGAAACAGCGGGAATCATGATTACTAATCCGAATACCCTCGGCCTTTTCGAGCGGAGTATCAGGGAGATTGCCGAGATAGTCCACAAGAAAGGCGGGCTTGTGTATGGCGACGGCGCAAACATGAACGCCGTAATGGGTATCGTCAGAATGGGTGACATCGGAGTTGACGTGCAGCATCTCAACCTCCACAAAACTTTCTCCACACCTCACGGAGGCGGCGGTCCCGGCGCCGGTCCGGTATGCGTGAAAAAGAATCTCGAAAAATTCCTGCCCGTTCCCCGAATAATCGAGAATCATGGCGCCTATTCTCTTTCATACGATTCTGCAGAATCCATCGGCAAAATCCACGCCTTCTACGGAAACTTCGGCGTCATGATAAAGGCCTACGGTTACATACTCAGCATGGGCGCGGAATCCCTCAAAAAGGCCAGCCAACTCGCCGTCCTCAACGCCAACTACATCAAGGCCAAACTGAAAGATGTTTTTCATCTCGCATACGACCAGCCCTGCATGCACGAATGCGTATTCTCCGATAAACTGCAAAAACAAAACGGCGTCACAACGCTCGATATTGCCAAACGGCTGATCGACTACGGATTCCATCCGCCCACCGTCTATTTCCCGCTCGTGGTGAGCGGCTCAATTATGATTGAGCCCACGGAGACCGAGTCGAAAGAAGATATAGATCAGTTCGTGGAAGCATGTAAGGCCGTCGTCGCCGAAGCCAAGGAGAACCCGGAGCTTCTGCATGCGGCGCCCACACGCACAAAAGTGAGAAGGCTTGACGAAACAAACGCGACAAGACATCCGTGCCTGACGGGCTAAAGAAGGGGAGCGGAAGAACATGGACATGATGCCGCATCCGGAAAATCGGGGACATGATGCCCCATCGTGTCCCCGATTTTCCGGCGAAGGAGAGGGAAACCTAGTTCATGGTTCCTGCAACAAACCATAAACCATAAACTATGAACCATGAACTATGAACCATAAACCATAAACTATGAACCATGAACTATGAACCATGAACCATAAACTATGAACTATGAACCATGAACCATGAACTATGAACCATGAACCATGAACCATGAACCATTGTGAACCATAACTCCAAAACATGGTTGCTCATTGAACTGCCTCTGACGGATTATGTCGAGGCTTGGAACCTCCAACGCGCTCTCGTCGCTGCAAAGGCGCGTGGCGAACTCCATGATGATCTGGTGTTGTCTCTGCAACATTCGCCGGTATTTACGATCGGCCGAAGGGGTGGACGGGAGCATCTCAAGGTAACCGAAGATTTCCTCAAGAGGTCCGGCATTCCTGTCATCGAGGTCGAAAGAGGCGGCAACATCACTTTTCATGGCCCGGGTCAGTTGGTCGTCTACCCTATCATAGATTTGGAGGCTGCGGGCATAAGGGTGGACGAATACGTCTGCCGCTTGGAAGAAGCCATGATACGGACGGCCGCCGCCTGGGGAATATCAGCCGGACGAAATCCCTTGAACAAAGGCGTTTGGGTCGGCGGGAACAAGCTGGGAAGCATCGGCCTCACGATTCGACATGGCGTCAGCTTCCACGGACTCGCATTCAACGTCAATGTCCGCCTGGACCCTTTCAGTTGGATAAATCCCTGCGGCCTCGACGGCGTCGGTGTGACATCGCTGGAGCGCGAGCTCTCGCGAGAAGTTTCATTGACCGCCGCGCGAGAGCGCTTGATGAGCCACATTGAAGAAGTGTTCGACGTCAATCTGGTTCAAAGGAATCTTTGTCATGATTTTCAAGAGCATATCTGTATGACTCGTTATTCTGAAATGTATTCGAGTGATTCGTACAATTCGTGTAATTCGTGATCCAAGATTCTTCTTCATTCGCATAATTCGTCTCGCGTCTTGCGCGATTCGTGACATTCGTGTTCCCAAGGGTTTTTATCCGGGAGAAATGAGACATGAAAATATTCAGAATATTGTTTCTCGTGGGAAAAGACAGACCGGGAATCGTGGATGACGTTTCCACCTTTCTCTTCGAGCGAGGCGCAAACATAGAAGACAGCCGCATGGCCGCGCTCGGCGGCCGTTTTTCCATCATGACCCTCTTCTCCTGCGCTTCGGAGCAATTGAGCGTAATCACAACGGATTTGCACAAACTGACAATGCTGGGATTCGAAGCCTCGATTCACGAGGCGGAAGACCCCGGCGCTGTCCCGCGGCAGGCTGGCTTGCCGCTCAAACTCGAGGTCATCTCCATGGACCACCCCGGCATTGTCCGGAAAGTCGTCTCAATCCTGCACAGGTTCGGCGTGAACATCCGCGCGCTTGATACCCAGGTCACCAAGGCGCCTCTCTCCGGCACATCCCTCTTCGACCTCACCCTCGAGGCCGACGTTCCCGCCGGAACATCGATGTCAGCCGTGAAAGACGAACTCCTTCGATTGGCAGCCGAAATGAACCTGGACCTGAACTTTTTGAAATAGTCGCCTGAATCATCGATCCGTGGGTCTTGCGTTATTGCTTCCACACTCCCCCATCCCCCTCTTCATCCGTGGCCTCGACTCAGTCTGAGAAGGAGCGTACGAAGATTTCGCTTGACAAATAGAATTGGAGATGGTATTATTTCGATATATGTCGAAATCTCAAATAACAAACACGGGGCAGGTCACCGAAATATTTAAGGCCCTCTCGAATCCTAATCGCCTGAGAATCTTCCTCACGCTTGTCTCGGCATGGCATATGAACTCCGGATGCATATCCGACCAAGAGTTGGCCTATTACGTCGGAGACCTGTGTGAGTGTGTCGAAGTCTCTCCTTCAACTGTTTCTCATCACTTGAGAGAACTCTCTCACGCAGGGCTCATAAAGATGGAGCGATGCGGACAGAGAATCTGTTGTTCGGTGAATTCTGAAACCGTGGCCGCTCTGTCGGAATTTCTCACATGCCTCCAGAGAAAGTAAATTTTTTTCGGAAGATGGTTCGACAGTTGTAAAAGTATCTTAGGGTCAATCCGCTGTGTCAGAACAAACATACGATGGGGTGTAGATACTCTGCCCGCACCGAGTCCCGTGAAAGGAGAACCGGACATTATGAAACAAACTACTGCAAAGGAATCCGTAGGCCGCCCGCCGGAAGGACAACAGCCCGAACCTCCTCTGGAGGACAAACCCACATGCGGATGCGGGCAATCTCCTTCCAAGACAAAAGCGGCTGTGCACAATGACGCGCCGCGGATTGAAGGAGTAATTCGCACTGAGGCCGGAACAGTTCCGCGCGTGAAGACCGAACTCGATTTGATTGACCATTTGGGCGCGTGGAGAGCTCGATGGGGAATCCGCAGAATGAGCTACTCCGTGCAGCCGGGGCTCTATGCTGTGGGGAATCCGACTCCCCAGTCGCTTGTTCTTGTTTCGGCGAACTACAAGCTGAGTTTTGACCGACTGCGTTCAAATCTCAGCGGACGCGATGCGTGGATCATGGCGCTTGATACGAAAGGCATCAATGTTTGGTGTGCTGCAGGCAAAGGCACATTTGGGACGGATGAGATTGTGCATCGCCTTGAAACTGTCGGCCTGAAGGACACCGTTTCCCACCGAAAATTGGTTCTCCCCCAGTTGGCGGCCCCCGGGGTCAGCGCTCATGAGGTAAAGCGACGGACCGGCTTTTCGGTTGTTTACGGTCCAGTTCGCGCGGAAGATTTGCCCGCCTTTCTGGATGCAGGGATGCGCGCTACCGCAGAAACAAGGCTCATAAGATTCACGCTCTATGACCGGCTCGTGCTGATTCCGGTGGAACTGACGAACTGGCTTCTGTACGTCGCTATTATTGCGGCGGCGATGTTCATATTGTCCGGCGTGGGGCCGGGCATATTCTCGTTTGGGCGCGTGGTCGATGCCGGACCTCTTACCGTCTCGTTGTTTCTAGGAGCATTCTTGACCGGAACGGTCGCGGTTCCCATACTGCTTCCCTACCTGCCGGGGCGTTCGTTTTCCCTCAAAGGCGCATCGGCAGGGCTTCTGTTTGTGTCGGCTATGCAACTCTATGCATGGCAGCATGGTGGACTCTTTGATGGGCGACTCAGTGTTGCCGCCTGGTTTCTGCTTGCTCCCGCAGTTGCAAGCTTTGTCGGGATGAACTTCACCGGGTCATCGACCTATACTTCGCTTTCGGGCGTGTTGCGCGAAATGCGCGTGGCTGTGCCGATTCAGACAGTTTGTGCGGTATTAGGACTGGGGCTATGGCTGGTCGGGCGGTTCATCTAGAAAACTCCAACTTGCCCGAGAAAAGGAGACCTTAATGTTTGAACTACGATATCTTCCGAATGTTGTGACGCTGAAACTGGACTCTGATAAGTGCATTGGATGCGGTATGTGCGCCGAGGTATGCCCGCATGCGGTCTTCACTCTCGAAAACAAGAGAGCCAGAATCGCGGACCGCGACGCCTGCATGGAGTGCGGCGCATGCGCAAAGAACTGCATCGCCGGCGCTGTCTCCGTTAAGTCAGGCGTAGGTTGTGCCGCCGCTGTAATCAGAGGAATCGTGGGAGGCGGCGAACCCACCTGCGGGTGTTCGAGCACCCCGGCGAATTGACTTTCGCAACGCGAAGAAGTAAGATTCCAATCTCAAACCCATGTTGAGACTGTCCCGTAGTTGGCGAAATAAGACGTGATTCTGTAAGTGCGAATTTACTTGTCCTGCCGACGCGGGATTGCCAGGCTCTTTCCGCGCCAGGGCATGCATCGCGGGAATGATGAAAAAAGAATCTATTCATTCGTGAAATTCGTCTCGCGCCTTGCGCGATTCGCGATATTCGTGTTCCAGCGTTTCTTCTTTCTTTGGTTTTTTCTTCTTTTGGTTCCGGCTACGCCGCGCTGTTTTCCCCGCGCGAATGAAAAGGAACGGAAATGGCAAGCGAATCCCCCAGGATAACACCTGCGAAGATGGGTTTTCTCGGAGTGGGATGGTTAGGCGCTCAGTTCTTTTGGGGGTTCCATTCCGGTTCTATGCCGCTCTTCCTGCGATCATTCACCGAGTCGAAATTCACGATCTCGCTCGTTCTTAGCCTGGCCGGCGTAACGGGCTGCCTTGTTCCTCCCGTTGTCGGGTATCTGAGCGACCGAAGCTTCACCCGCTTCGGGCGGCGCAAACCATATATTTTCGCCGGATTCCTTGGCGTGTTCGTCTGCCTGCTCGGCCTGCCCCATGTGTCGGCCATCGGCGCCGCAGCCTTGATCTCCGGCCTCATGTACTTCTCCCTCCGCACGGCGGAAACGCCGTATCTTTCGTTGCTTCCCGACATCACGCCGCCTCAACAGCGCAGCACCGCCAGCGGCGTAATGAACATGTTCGGCAGCATCGGACTGATCGCGTGTTTCGGCATAAGTTCGGCCATCTGGGGCCGACGTCCCGTCACAGTGTTTAATTTGGTCGCCCTGGTGTCTTTCCTCTCGATGATGCTTGCGCTCGTCCTGATCCGCGAGCCGGATCATCCCGAAGAGAACGCATCCGGACCGACTCTCCCGCTGAACTACATCAAAGGCCTTATCTCTGAGACCAATGTGCTGAAGTTCTTCCTCGCCCAGTTTTTCTTGTGGCTTGGCTTCTGGATGATCTCCTCATTTCTCACTCTGTTCGCGGTCGAGGAACTCAATGCGCCGGAAGGAAAGTCGCTGCTTGTGCCCATGGTGTTCGCGGTCGTGGCGACCGTGTTCATGGTTCCGCTCGGCATTCTGGGAGATCGCTTCGGACGGAAAGGGATTCTTTCCGTTATGCTGGGGTTCTGGGCGGTTCTATGCGTCATCATGGGACTTTCGCAAACTTTTGAGCAAGCGCTCGTCACCGTGGCGATTACCGGAATCCCCTTCGCCGCGCTCATGGGCGTGGGATACGCCTATCTGCTCGACCTAATCCCGAAGGACCGCACTGCCGAATTCGTGGGATTCAGCATAATCAGTGTCGCCGTGGCCCAAATAGTCGGACCCCTGGGCGGCGGGAAGCTCATCGACGCGCTCGGCTACCGCTCGCTCTTTCCGTCCGCCGCCGTCATGATGATTGTCGGCCTCGCCATCCTCCAGTTCACCC